>JALYOG010000065.1 GCA_030856985.1 Pseudomonadota bacterium
GCTTAAGTTCCAAACAGAATGCAACGCTACACTAGCGCTCGCGCGGGGGGCGGAACGGCAGCACCGTGCCTCGCGGCTCCTCGGGGCGCTGCCACAGCACCGGTACTTCCCTCGGAGCGGGGGGTTCGAGCTCGTCGTCGGGCACCGGATCGGCCTCCTCCGCCAGTTCCCAGCTGTAGCGCTTGCGCGGCGCCGAGGGGTCGTGGCGCCGGAACAGCAATGCCGCCAACACGCCACCGACCGCCCCGCCCAGATGCGCCTGCCACGAGACGCCCGCCTCGCGCGGCAGCACCGTCAGCAGCATGCCGCCGTACAGCAGGAACGCGATCATCGCCGCGGCGATCGCCGGCCGGTCGCGCCGCAGCAGCCCGAGCACGAACACCAGGAACATCAACCCGTGGGTGATACCGCTGGCTCCCAGGTGCCGGGATCCGGCATCGCCCAGCAACCAGGCGCCCAGTCCCGCGCCGAGCCAGATCAGCGGCAGCGCGCGCAGCGTCGCCCGCGGGTACATCCCGCCGGCCAGGGTGCCCAGCATCAGCATCGAAAACGCGTTCGCGGCGAGGTGATCCAGCGAGCCGTGCAGCAGCGGCGCGGTCAGCAGCCCGCGCAGACCCGCAGCCGACCACGGCTGCACCGTCCACGCGCCGACGTCGAAGCTGCCCTGGGCGGTGAAGGTCGCCACCAGCACGAGCACGAAGGCGAGGCTGAAGTTCAGCGCGCGGAACCAGCGGCGGCGGTCTGCGGCGCGCTGGGTCGGGGAATCCGGCGCGTCGTCGGTGGGAAGGTGCATCTGCAATGGGTGGCGGCGCCGGCCGCTTTTGCAAGGCCGGCCGCCTCGCGGTCGCCGAGCGCGGCCTGGCTGTCGCTTTGCGTCCGGCCGCGTGCGTCCCGCGGAGATTCGGCTGGCGACTGCGGCGCCCACGTGCAACGATGCCCGGATCGTGCCGGGCTTAATCGTGCCGGGTTTCATCCAGCCGGAGCACCCATGCAAGCAGACGAAGACCGCAGTCCCGGGACTGGCGACAACGGCGACGCCGCTCTGGATGCGGGCGCCGGCGACGCGGAGCGCCACGCTCGTGAACAGATCTGGCAGTTCGCGCTGCAATCCCACGAATATGCGGTCCTGTGCATCGACACCGGGCAGACCGTGACCTGGGCGAGTCCTGGGGCCGCCAAGATTCTCGGGGAGCCTGCCGACGCGATCGTCGGGCGATCGGCCGCACGCTTTTTTACCTGCGACGACCGCGACCTGGGGATTCCGATGCACGAGGTCGCGGTCGCGCTCAGCCACGGCACGGCCGAAGACGATCGCTGGATGATCCGCGCCGACGGGTCGCGTTTCTGGGCATCGGGCCTGTTGACGGCGATTCGCGGCCCCGACGGCGCCGCCACCGGATTCGTGAAGGTCCTGCGCAACCTCACAGCGAACCGGATGCAGATCGAAACGCTGCACAACCGCAGCGAGGTGCTCGGTGCCGCGGACAAGGCCCGCACGCGCTCGATCGCAACCCTGAGCCACGAACTGCGCAATCCGCTGGGCGCGGCCGCCACTTCCGCCAGCGTGCTGCGCCAGATGGCCGGCGACCAGCCGGCGTTGCAGCAGGCACTGGACATCCTGGAGCGCAACATCGGCTTCGCCGCCAGGCTGGTGGACGACATGGAGGATGTCGGGCGGGTGGCGGAAGGCAAGCTCAGCGTGCAGCCGGAGCCGCTGCCGCTCGGCGAGGTGTTGCAGGCTTCGCGGCAGGCGGCGCTGGCCCGCGCCAGGGTCGAACGCTCGCCGGAGATCGAGCTGCTGCTGCCGGGCACGCCCATCATCCTGGAGTGCGACCGGCTGCGCGTGCAGCAGGTGTTCGCCAACCTCATCGGCAATGCGATCAAGTTCACGCCGCGCGGCGGCCGGATTTGGGTGAAGGCCACGATCGAGGCCGAGGAAGCCGTGGTGCGCGTGGAAGACGACGGCGAAGGCATTCCGGCCGACAAGCTGAAATCGATCTTCGAGATGTTCACCCAGGTCAGCGCGTCTCCGGGCTCGTCGGGTCCGGGACTGGGCATCGGCCTGGCCGTGGTGAAGGAGATCGTCGAGTTGCACGGCGGCAGCGTGCAGGCGCGCAGCGACGGCATCGGCAAGGGCAGCGAATTCACGGTGAGGCTGCCGCTGCAGCAGCTGCCGCCGCCCAAGGCGAGGCAGACGACTGGCTGAACTCGCGGCGGTGGGCTGGAGCGGCGGCGCCGGGGCGGTGGCGGCGGCCGCGTAGAATGGCGTGATGATCACCGACAACCCCACCGTCCACCTCAAGAACGCCTGGAAATCCACGCACCCATGGATCTTCCAGCGGCTGGTCGAGAAACCCGCCACCCGGCCCAAGTCCGGGCAGATCGTCGACGTGGTCGGCGTCGATGGCGAGTGGGTGGGGCGCGGTTTCTACAACGGCCACTCGCGCATCGCCTTGCGCATGCTCGAGAACGATCCGTCGGTGGCCGTCGACGCCGGATGGTTCTCGCGCAAGATCGCCGCCGCGGTATCGCTGCGGCGCGATGGGCTCAATCTGGATGCGGTCAGCGACGCCTGGCGTGTCGTGCACAGCGAGGGCGACGGCATTTCGGGCCTGGTGGTCGATCGCTACGGCGACCTGCTGGTGCTGGAGTTCTTCAGCGCCGGCGCATTCCGGCACCGGGAGTGGATCAAGGCCGCGCTGCTGGAGCAGTTCCCCGGCGCGCGTTTCTACATGTTCGCCGACGAGCACGTGCAGAAACAGGAAAGCTTCGATTTCCGCGGCACGCAGGCGCCGGCGCCGAGCATCATCACCGAGCACGGCGTGCGCTTCCGCGCCGACCCGGCCGGTGCGCACAAGACCGGCTTCTTCGCCGACCAGCGCGAGAACCGCCAATGGCTCTCGCAGTTGTGCGAAGGCCGGCGCGTCCTGGACCTGTGCTGCAACACCGGCGGCTTCGGCGTGTATGCTGCCGCGCGCGGCGCGACCGAGGTGGTCGGGGTGGACATCGACGACGACGTGCTGTCGATCGCCAAGGGCAACGCCAAGCTCAACGACGTGCACGTGAAGTTCGTGCAGGCCGACATCTTCCCGTGGCTGCGCGATGCCGGAAATGCCGGCGAGCGCTTCGACGTGGTGGTGCTGGACCCGGCCAAGATGACCCGCGACCGCGAGCAGGTAATCGCCGCGCTGAAGAAGTACCTCGACATGAACAAGCTCGCGCTCGGCGTGGTCAAGCCCGGCGGGCTGCTGGCGACGTTCTCGTGCACCGGCCTGGTGAGCGAGGACCAGTTCCTCGACATGATCCGGCGCGCCGCGTTCTACGCCAACCGCACCGTTCAGGTGCTGCGCGTCAGCGGTGCCGGCGCCGACCACCCATGGCTGGCGCAGGTGCCCGAATCGCGCTACCTGAAAGCCGCGTTCTGCCGCGTGCTGGACTGACGCGCGGGTTCCGGCACCCGCACCCGCTCCGGGCTGACCGGCTGCGCCACTGCCGCATTCGCCAGCCGGTCGGCGATCCAGCGCTCGGCAAATCCCCCCAGTTGCGCGTTCTCCAGGAAGCCGCAGTGGCCGCCCCAGGGCGCGATCTCCAGCCGGGCGCTGTCGGGCAGCCGCAGCGTGCTGAAGTCCTCGATCGGGATGACCGGGTCGTCGGCGGACATGAGGATGCTCGCCGGCACCTGCAGGCCCGCCAGCCGCTCGCCGGCGATCGAATAGCCATCGAAGTAGCGGTCGATGGTGCCGAAGTCGGTGTGCCGCTCGACCAGCCACTGGGTCAGCGCGCGCATGCGCAGGGTCAGGGTGCGCTCGTCGAAACCGAGCTGCTGCGGGAACAGCTTGTGCTTGCGCGTCAACGAATCGCGCCACTTGCGCTCGAAATACCACAGGTACAGCGGCAGCCCCGATTCCATCGCATCCATCGTGCGCGCGGGGTCGAGCACGGGGCAGACCGCGGCCACGTGCACGATCGGCAGCCCCACGGCCGGAGCCCGCAGCCCCAGGCGCAGCGCGAAGTTACCGCCCAGCGAGTAGCCCGCGACCGACAGCGGCCGCATCGGAAAGCGCCGCGCGACGTCGCGGGCGGCGTGCACGACCTCGTCCAGGCGGTTGGAGTGGAACAGGGCTTCGTTGAGATGGTGGGTGCCGCCGTGATCGCGGAAATTGAGCCGGAACACCTCGAAACCGCGCTGCAGCAGGCAGGCGGCGGTCAGGCGCATGTAACTGGAGTCGACGCTGCCCTCCCAGCCGTGCAGCAGCAGCGCCAGGCCGCGCGGCTCCACGCCGGGCACGACGCTGTGCAGGCCCTGCAGGCGCACGCCGTCGCCGCCGTCGATGAGGTGTCCGGTGGTGGTGGCGCCGACCGCGGCGAGGCTGCGCTCGCCGTAGCGCCGTCGCGTCGCGCTGGAGCCCAGCGCGGACTGCAGGTGCGGGTTGCGCAGCCAGCGCGGTGGCAGGTAGTCGGCAGCAGTCAGCATTCCGCGGTCACCCGGGTCTCCCGATGGGTCCCTATACTGACTGACGGAGCACGCAGCCGAAACAGGCAGCCAGGACAGGCTGCGCCGGCGTCCTCCTGCCGCCGCCCGGGTGTGTGGGGAGTCGTCAACTGGCCATCGCCTCGACGATGCGGCTGCGTGCCAACTCCGCCAGGCGCCGCCGACCTTCCGCTTCGCAGGGCTCGATCGGCGTCAGGAAATGGACCTCGGCGACGCGCGGCGGCTCGCCCAGCAGGCGCAGGAAATTGCCCACGAAGCTCTCGCCACGCGCGAACGCCACCGTGCGCTGCGCCGAGCCGCCTTCGCCGTAGCGAAGCGCGACTGGCTGAACCGGCACGCCGGCTTCGACCGCGGCCATGAAGATGCGCGCGTGGAACGGCCCGAGCTCGCCGCCGCCGCGCGCACCGCCCTCCGGGAACACGCCGACGGAACGCCCGCTGCGCAATCGCGCCAGCATCTCGTGCAACACGCCACCGAGCGACTCGGTACTGCCGCGATGGTGAAAGATCGTCTCCGCCCGCACCGCCATCCCGCCGATCAGCGGCCAGTCCTGGATCTCGCGCTTGGCGACGAACCCCATCATCCGCTGGCTGTGCAGCGCCTGGATGTCGATCCAGCTGACGTGGTTGGCCACGAACATCGCCGCGCCTGCAACGGGCGTGCCGAAACGGCGCGTGCGGAAGCCGAACACCCGCAGCATGCCGCTGGACCAGGCCCGGATCAGCCAGTGGTCGAAGCTCCCGTCGGCCACCCGCATCCTGCGCAGCGGCGAGGCGATCAGCAGCAGCACCAATGGCAGGTCGATCGCCAGGTGCCACAGCAGCATCGGCACGCGGACCAGGTAGCGAAGCAGGCGCGCAGCCGTCACACCGGGCGGCGCGGCGGCGCCGGCGGGGGAAGACGGCGGTTTCATGGGCGCGATCATACCGAAGCGCGCCGCGGTCCCGGCAGGTGCCCGCCGGATCCAGTACCCCGGCGCCGCCCGGATCGGACGGTCAATCCCCGCCGGCACCCCGGGGTCACTGGCTCGCGACGACGGCCAGCGTGATCCGCGAAATGCAGGCCAGGCGGCCTTCGTCGTCCTCAATGCGGATCTCCCAGACCTGGGTGCGCGCGCCAACGTGCAACGCACGCGCGGTCCCGGTGACGGTGCCGTCGCGCACCGGGCGCAGGTGGTTGGCGTTGATCTCCACCCCCACGCAGACCCGGCCTTCGGGAGCGCAGAGGTTGCCGGCGCTGCTGCCGAGGGTTTCGGCCAGCAGCACCGACGCACCACCATGCAGCAGTCCGTACGGCTGGCGCGTCCTGGCGTCGACCGGCATGGTCGCACGCAGGTAATCGGGACCGAGCTCGCTGAAGACGATGCCAAGCGGCTCCATCGCGGTGCCGCGGGAGAGCGCGTTGAGCTGGTCCAGGGACGGGGTCAGCCGGAACAGGGCCGGACCGGGGGAGGAGGGGGTCGGGGAGGTAGTCGCGGGGGTGATCATCCCGCCACCATAGCGACCCGGTGCCGGGCGGCGCCAGCGCGGCGGCGAGCAGCGGGCCGGCGCGGTGCGCGAGGACGCCAAAAAAGAGACCCGCGGACCGTTCAGCAGGGGAGGCTGGTCGGCCCCGGGGCAATGGGGAGCGAGAGTCGGGGTTGTCGCGCGTCGCTGGAGAGCGGGAGTATCCGGGTCGGGGAAGCGAAGGGCAGTGGCGGGCGGGTCGGTGTCGGGAGGCGCGGGCCACGGGGCCGAGGGCGGAGACTCAGGCACAGCGGAACATGCGCGGGCCGTTTTCGCCGATGTAGCGCCGGGCGCTCGCATAACCGCTGCTGGTGCCGTAGCCGATGCCGAAGTCGCGCTCGCGCCGCTGCGGACGGGACGGGCCCTTGCCCGAAACGAAGAGGCAGCTCGGAGCCGGGTTGGCGGGATTGCGGCGGGAGAAAGTCTGGAGGCTCATGTCGGGGTCCTTGTTTGGCGTGTTGGTGACTCGGTGTGTTGGTAGAGTACAACACCTAATCAATCGGGCATGTGCCGAAAGTCACCCCACCAGTTGCACGGAGCGGAAAATCACGGCACCACTCCCCTGTTCGGGCCGCCCGCAGCCGGTCGCAGCGACCAATGGCACCCCGCCGCAGGCGACGGGGGCTTGTGGAGGGGGGCTTGGAGAGCCGGGGACGCCTTAGAGAATGGGTGCGAGTCCGGCACCGAACGCAGTGAAGATCCGCGTCGTCAGCGACTTCAGCCCGAGGTCCACCTCGGGAAAATCGCCGACCGGCACATGGCACTGGCGGAACTGCGGATGATCCGGCGGAATCGGCTGCGGACAGCCGGGGCCGGCGACGAACTGGTAGCTGGTCGCGTAGCGCGTCGGCCACAGGTCGAACACCGGCAGGTGTTCGGACAGTTTCCCGAGGGAGTATTCCAGCCCGGACAGCACCGGCAGCCGGTCGCGCCGCGCGATGACCCAGGAGTTCTCCGGTGCGATGTCGCGGCGGATGCTCGCGGCCAGCTCGCGGGCGAACGCGGGATCCTCGATCACCACCGCGGCCTCGGTGTTGTAGTGATCGCCACGGGGATCGAAGTTATGGGTGCCGATCACGCCGACACGCTCGTCGACCACCAGCGATTTTGCGTGCAGCCCGATGCGCACGCCGGTCCGCTCCAGCGGCACCGGCTGGTTGGCCACGCGGGTGCCGAAGCGCAGGGCGACGTTCTCGCGCTGTACCGGCG
>JALYOG010000111.1 GCA_030856985.1 Pseudomonadota bacterium
TGGAAGGAGTTCCAGCAGAACCTGTCCGGCAGCGTCGGCCAGAGCGCGGGCCCGGCCAAGCCCAAGCCGAAGACCAAGCCGGAGCCCGAAGCCAAGGGCTGAGCAGCCGCGCCGCCCGCCTTCGTGGCGGATCAAGTCTACTCAATTCAGTGGCGGCCTGTCCTTGCAGTATTGCTTGTAGAACGAGTGCGCCTGCGGCATCAGCGACTGCAGCGTCTGGATCCGGTTGGCCGGGTCAGGGTGGGTCGATGCGAATTCCGGCGGGCGCTCTCCTCCGCCCAGTTGCGACATGCGCTCCCACAGGGGCACCGCTTCGCGCGGGTCGAAGCAGGCGGCTGCGGCAAGCATGAGCCCGACTTCGTCCGCCTGGGTTTCATGATTGCGCCCGTACGGGAGGATCAACCCGTACTGCGCACCGGCGCCAAGCGCCGCCATCAGCGCCTGCTGCTGCCCCGGATCCATGCCGCCCACGGCGATGCCCGCCGCCATCTGACCCATCTGCACCAGCTTCTGCTGGGCGATCCGTTGCGACCCGTGTCGCAGCAGTGCGTGGGCGATCTCGTGGCCCATCACCACCGCCATCGCATCCTCGTTGCCCGCGATCGGCAGCAGTCCGGTGTAGACGGCGATCTTGCCGCCCGGCAGAACGAATGCATTGGCGTCGTCGGACTGGATCACGCTGACGTGCCATTCGAAGCCGCGGTAATCCGTCGGCGCCGCCTGCTGGTTCATCTCCGCCAGGTCGGCGGTCACCTCCGGCACCCGGGCGATGAGCCGGTCGGCGATGTGCTGGACCTGACGGCTTACCTGCGCGTCCGGCGGCAGCAGGGCGCCCTGCGCGCGCGCATCGCCGAGCACCTGCTGGTACGCCTGCGCGCCCAGCTGCATCTCCTCCTCGGCGGTCGCACCGTAATGCGCCTTCTCGCCGGTGTAGGGGTCGGTCTCGGCATTGCCGAACCACTGCCAGGCGGCGTAGCCCGCGAACAGCAGCAGAATCCACCAGCGGATGCCGCCCCCGCCGCGAACGCGTCCCGCGCTGCGGCGGCGGGGCATGGGATCGATCCTCATTGCACACTCCAGTTGTCGGGCAGCCCTGCCGCAGGTCTCGAACCGACGCTGGGCGCGTTGGCCTGATCAGATTTCGCGAACGACCCGGAAGCCGACGCGCGCCGTCGTGGTAGATACGTCGCTGCCCAGGCGCCACGCCGAGCGCGTCTGCGCAGGCGAGCTCGCCCAGGAACCACCACGCACCACTCCGATCCGGCAGCCCGGATTGATCCAGGCCTCGCCATCGGCCGGTGCGCGTCGGTAACTGTCGTGCCAACAATCGGCTACCCACTCGCTGACATTGCCCACCATGTCGTGAAGGCCGAATGCATTGACCGAATAGCTGCCCGTCGCTGCAGGTCCCCACGCGCCATCCCCGTAGCCTTCGAAGGCGTTGCGCCAGCGCCTGCCGCTGGGCGAGCGGTCGCGCGCGCCAGTGAAGTTGCCGGTGTCGGCTGGGGGAGACCCTTCACCCCAGGGGAAGCCCGACTGGCTGCCCGCGCGAAGCGCGTACTCGAATTCGGCCTCGCTCGGCAGCCGGTAGGCCTGCCCGGTCTGGCCGGCGAGCCATTGCGCGTACGCGGCGGCGTCCTCGGCGCTGACATGCACCACCGGCATCTCCGGCGCGGCCGGCTGGCCGGCGTAGTCCGAGCGCCAGTCCACGCGGCTGCGTCGCACCAGGTTGCCGCTGCGTTCGTCGTAGGTCGTGGAGTGGCCACGCCTGCTCGCCTGCGGCTTGTGCCCGGTGGCGTTCACGAACCGTCGAAACTCGTCGACGCTGATCTCCGTGCGCGATACCGCCAGGCCGCGCGGGAAGCGAATCGTGCGCGTCGGCCGCTCGGCATCGGTCGCGCCTTGCTCGCCCTTGGCGGCCCCCATGCGGAATGCGCCGTGGGGGATCACCAGCATTTCCGGACCGCGCCCGCCGTTGCGCAGCGCCTCGGTGAATATCTGGCGGGGCCGGAACTGTCCGTAATGCGTCGCCAGCACGATGCGCTCGCGCAATTCCACGGCCGCCGGATCGCCCGCCGGGGCGACTCGCAGCAGGCCCGCCAGATGGCCGCGCGCTTCGTCGACACCATCGGCGCGGGTGAGTGCCGCCATGCCCTTGTCGCGCAATGCACCCACGCGCGCGCCACGCTGGCGGGCGATGCGCGCCCGCGCGTCGGCGGCCGTCGTCATCTCGGGGCGCACCTCGGCGGCAAGCTCGAGCCAGCGCTCCGCCCCGGCATAGTCGTCCTTGTCGGCGGCCTGCTCGGCACGGTGGATCAGCGCGCTTTCCGCCGCCGCCAGGCCTTGGCGCGCGCGCGCGTCGTCGGGGCGCAGCTCCAGTGCCTGCCGGAAGGAACCGATGGCCCCACCCTTGCCGTCCTCGCCCAGGTCGCGCGCGTTGAGGGCACGCTCACCCTTGAGGTTCGCCCGTTGCGCCTGGTCGGTGCGCTCGACCCGCGCGAGGTAGGCGGCGACGTTCTCGTCCCCGGGCGCGACGCTGCGCGCGACCGCGGCGACTTCGTGCGCCTCGCGCAGCGCCTCACCGTCGTCGTCGATGCGCTCCAGCGCTTCGCCGCCACGCTCGAGCAGAAGCTGCACCGCCTCGGCCAGACCCTGCTGGATTTCCTTGTCCTCGGGCGCCCGTCCGCGCAGCGCCACGTACAGCGGGATCGCATCGTCCGGTTCCCCGTAGAGCTCGCCGGCGTCCAGCGCCTGGGCGGCCGCAATCTTGTACCGCACCAGTTCGTCTGCCCCGATCTCCACCGCCGGTGCCTCCCACCTGCGCACCTGCGGCACCGCCTGGTCGCTGCTGATGGTGACGATTGGCTGGCGCTCGCGTTGGGCAGCCTCCGGCTCGGTCTGCGCCTGCGGCGGGTCCGGCGCACGCGAGCACGCGCCCAGCGTCGCCGCCAGGGCGACACCGGCCAGAAGTGCAGCTGCAGTTGCGCGCAAACGACCTCCTTGAGCTTTACGGCCGAGGCCCGTGAAGCGGGTGGATCCCCGATGAAGGCCCACCGAAAGTAGGCTATTGTCGCCCGCCCCGCCAGCTTTGGCCTTTCGACCTCCCCGACCTTGTCCAGTTCCCTGCCCGACGCCGCCTCCGCCCCCGTCTGGGTCAGCGACCCCGCAGTCCTCACCGGGCTGCTCGCCGACCCTCCCGGCAGGATCGGGCTGGACACCGAGTTCATCCGCGAACGCACCTATTGGCCGCAGCTTGCGCTGGTGCAGATCGTGCTGGAACGCAATGGCGCCGAGCAGATCCTGCTGGTCGACCCGCTCGTCCCGGGGATCGCCGCGGCGCTCGCGCCGATGCTGTCGGACCCCTCGATCCTTAAGGTGATGCACAGCCCCAGCGAGGACCTGGTGGCATTCATGCACACCTGCGGCGTCGTTCCCGAGCCGCTGTTCGACACGCAATTGGCGGCCGCCCTGGCGGGCATCGGCAGCGGCCTGGGCTACCAGAAGCTCGTCGAGCAGGTGACGGGAGTCGCCCTGGCCAAGGGCGAGACCCGCTCGGACTGGCTGCGGCGGCCGCTGTCGGCCTCGCAGCTGGAGTATGCCGCCGACGACGTGCGCCACCTCTTCCAGATGCACGACGTGCTCGACGGGCAGCTGGCGATGCTCGATCGCCGCGCCTGGCTGGCCGAGGATGCGACGCGTATCGTCGGCAACGCCCGCACCGAGGCCGGCGAACGCTGGCCGCACCTGTCGATGCGCAGCGCGCAGTTCCTCGACCTTCCGGCGCAGCAGCGCCTGGTACGGCTGCTGCGCTGGCGCGACGCCTACGCACGCGACAACGACCGGCCCCGCACCTGGATCCTCGACAACGAGCTCGCGGTCGCGGTCGCCCGCAACCCGCCAGCCAGTGCCGAGACGCTGCAGGCACAGCTCGACGCCCACCCGAAGGCACCGCGCAAGCTCGGCACCGCGATCTGGCAGGCGCTGACCACGCCACTGGACGACGAGGAACTCACCCCCGACGCCGGCGTCGGCGAGCGCCGCGACAAGGCTCGGCTGCGGCAATTGCAGGAGGCGGTCGCCGCCCGCAGCGCGCAGCTCGGATTACCCGACGGCGTGCTGGCCTCCAAGCGCTGGCTGGAATCGCTGCTCGACCACGGCCAGTGGCCCGACGCGCTGGCCGGCTGGCGTCGCGCCGAACTGGAGCCGTCGATCTCGCCGCTGCTCGCGCGGGACTAGCGCGGCCACCGCACCGCGGCTAGACTGGGACGCGTTTCATGGGGCGGTAGCTCAGCTGGGAGAGCGCCACGTTCGCATCGTGGAGGTCGTGGGTTCGATCCCCATCCGCTCCACCATGAATCCAGGCACGGAAATGCAGCAAGACCATGAAAAAGGCTGAAGTCCGCATGGGTTTCGGCTTTTTTTCTTGGGCGCTTCACCGTTTCGAGTGGGTCGCCCCGGTAGCGCGCCGCGGCGCTTCAGCTCCCTCTCCCTTCGGGAGAGGGTTGGGGTGAGGGTTCGGAGCATGGGGCTAATGAGAGCTCGTTCCGCCTGGATCGCGCGCGATGCTTCTTTCGATCCTGGAGATGAGCGCGAAACCGAACCCTCACCCCCAGCCCCTCTCCCGGGGGGAGAGGGGAGCAAGAGCGACCCGCGGCCAGCCGGGCGGCAGAATTCACCCACCCGGTTCGGTGAAGCGCCTTTTCTTGTCTGCTCGCCAGCCGCGTGTGTCGCGCCGGCCGGCGGATCGATGCGTGCCTTACACGCGGGCCGCTACTCTCGCCCAGGCATCGATTGATGCACCGCCGCTTCCGTATGGACCTCGATCGTTCGCCGGATTCAAGCGGTTCCTGACGCTCCCCCGGGACACGCGATTGCCCAGACGCCCGCCCGTCACCTACGCGCCCGAACTGCCGCTGGCCAAGCCGGTGGGATGTCATACCCGAGGGTTCGCTGGACGAGCTGCGGCGACAGGCCGCCGACTGCCGCGCCTGCGATCTGTGGAAGACCGGCACCCAGACCGTGTTCGGCACCGGTCCCGAGGAGGCCACCGCGATGCTGATCGGCGAGCAGCCCGGCCATCAGGAGGGCCTCGCGGGCGTGGCATTCGTCGGCCCTTCGGGACTGCTGCTGGGGCAACCGATGGAAGAAGCCGGCGTGCGCCGGGACGAGGTCTACCTGACCAACACCGTCAAGCATTTCAAGTTCGAGCAGCGCGGCAAGGTGCGCATGCACCAGCGTGCGAACGCCTCCGAGCAAGCCGCCTGCCGGATGTGGCTCGCGGCCGAGATGATGCGGGTCCAGCCGCGGCTGGTGGTGTGCCTCGGCGCGATGGCGGCGCAGACGGTTTTCGGGCCGACGTTCCGGGTCACGCGCGAGCGCGGCCGCTGAATCGAGCTGGCCGGCGGCGTCCGCGGAATGGCAACGTGGCACCCGGCCGCAATCCTGCGCGCCCCTTGCCGACCGGCGGGCAATCGCAGCAGGAACTGCTCGAAGACCTCGAGCTGCTGGCCACCGCGCTGCGCGGCCAGCGCCGTCGCTCCTGGCCTGCGGTGCTCCGGAATTTCAGTCGGGCCCCCGGATCGTGCGAAAATGCCCGCTTGGCCCCGTAGCTCAGCTGGATAGAGCGGTCCCCTCCTAAGGGACAGGTCGTGCGTTCGAATCGCGCCGGGGTCACCATGCAAGTCGCGCGCACGTGCGCGGACGAGCCGCATGTTCCGGATCGGGCAAGCCCCAGCGGCCGCCCGCGATCCGAACGTACATGCGGCTTTGCGATGCCGGCCGCTTCGGCGACCTTTCCCCTTTTGGTTTCAGGAGTGCTCCATGACCCATCCCGTCCTCACCGCCCTCGGCTTGAACGACACCGAATCCGGCACCTATCTCGGCAGTGGCCACTGGTCTACCACGAGCGAGGCCGGTCTACTGGAGTCGACCAACCCGACCGACGGCGAGGTCATCGCCCGCGTCCAGGCCTCATCCAGGCAGGATTACGAGGCGATCGTCGAGCGCGCGCAGGCCGCGTTCCAGGTGTGGCGCACGACGCCCGCGCCGCGCCGCGGCGAAGCGATCCGGCTGTGCGCGGACGCGCTGCGCACGCACAAGGACGCGCTGGGTTCGCTGGTCGCGCTGGAGATGGGCAAGTCCAAGCCCGAGGGCGATGGCGAAGTGCAGGAGATGATCGACATCGGCGAGTTCGCCGTCGGTCTGTCGCGCCAGCTGTATGGCCTGACCATGCATTCGGAGCGTCCCGGCCACCGCATGTACGAGCAGTGGCACCCGCTGGGCCTGGTCGGGGTGATCTCCGCGTTCAACTTCCCGGTCGCGGTCTGGGCCTGGAACGCCTTCATTGCCGCGATCTGTGGCGACATCACCATCTGGAAGCCATCGCCGCGCACGCCGCTGTCGGCGATCGCCTCGATGAAGATCTGCAACGAGGCGCTCAAGGCCGGCGGTTTCCCGGATATCTTCTTCCTGTTCAACGACGCGGGGACCGAGCTGGCCTCCGACTTCGTCGACGACAGGCGCATCGCGCTGATCAGCTTCACCGGTTCGACCAAGGTCGGCCGCCACGTCGGCGAGCGCGTCGCCCGCCGCATGGGCCGCTCGCTGCTGGAACTGGGCGGCAACAATGCGATGATCGTCGATGCCAGCGCCGACATGAAGCTGGCGATTCCCGCGATCGTGTTCGGCGCGGTCGGCACGGCCGGCCAGCGCTGCACGACCACGCGCCGCGCCTTCATCCACGAGGCGATCTACGACGACGTGCTCGCCAGGCTGGTCACCGCCTACAAGCAGGTCGAGGGCAAGATCGGCGATCCGACGGACCCTGCCAACATGATGGGTCCGCTCAACAGCCCCGAAGCGGTGCGCGGCTACACCGAAGCGGTCGCCAAGGCCGAGGCGGCAGGCGGCAGGATCGAGACCGGCGGCAAGGCGCTCACCGACCGCAAGGGCAACTTCGTGCTGCCCACGATCATCACCGGCCTGTCCAACGATGCCGAAGTGGTGCAGACCGAAACCTTCGCGCCGATCCTCTACGTGATGAAGTACAGCAAGCTGGAGGAGGCGCTGGAGATGCAGAACGCGGTGCCGCAGGGCCTGTCGTCGGCGATCTTCACCGAGAGTCTCAAGTCGGCCGAGGCTTTCCTGTCGGCGAATGGTTCCGACTGCGGCATCGCCAATGTCAATATCGGCACGTCCGGCGCGGAGATCGGCGGCGCGTTCGGTGGCGAGAAGGAAACCGGCGGCGGCCGCGAGTCGGGCTCCGACGCATGGCGTGCCTACATGCGCCGGCAGACCAACACCATCAACTACTCCGACTCCCTGCCGCTGGCCCAGGGCATCAAGTTCGATCTCTGACTCCGACGGTAGCGAGCAAGCCATGAACGATCCGGCGTCCCGGCCCACGAGCACCACTGCGGTCGTCAGCCTGATCATGGGGCTGCTCGGGTGGACCCTGCTGCCGTTCGTGGGCGGCGTGGTCGCGATCATCACCGGCCACATCGCCCGCTCCGAGATCCGCCGCAACCCGGAGGCGCTGCAGGGAGACGGGCTGGCCGTCGCGGGGCTGGTGCTGGGCTACGCGGTGGTCGCGATCACGCTGCTGGCGGTGGTCGCGGTGGTGATGCTGGGCGGGCTCGCCGCGCTGGCGGCCGTGGCCGGTTTCTGGTCCTGAACTTGTACTCGCTCGCGCGGCCGCTGCTGCTCAGCCTCGACCCGGAGCGCGCGCACGGCGTAAGCCTGCAGGCGCTGGAACGCGCCTACCGGCTCGGGCTCTCGCCGATGATCGCCCGGCCGGTGGCGCCCCTGCCGACGAAAGTCCTGGGACTGACGTTTCCCAACCCGGTCGGACTGGCCGCGGGCTACGACAAGAACGGAGCCCACGTCGACGCGTTGCTGTCGCTGGGTTTCGGCTTCGTCGAGGTGGGCACGGTCACGCCCAGGCCGCAGGCCGGCAATCCGAAACCGCGCATCTTCCGCCTGCCCGAACACCAGGCGGTCATCAACCGGCTCGGCTTCAACAACGAGGGCGTGGACGCGCTGGTGCGCAATGTCGAATGCGCGCAGCGCAAGGGCGGGCTGCTGGGCATCAACATCGGCAAGAATCGCGAAACGCCGAACGACTCGGCCGAAAGCGATTATCTGTTCTGCCTGGAGCGCGTCTATGCGCTCGCGGACTACATCACCGTCAATATTTCCTCGCCGAACACCGCGGGCCTGCGCGAACTCCAGGAGGAGCAATCGCTGCGGCGCGTGATCGGCACATTGCGCGAGGCGCAGGAGCGGCTCGGCGCGCAGCACGGCAGGCGCGTGCCGATGCTGGTGAAGATCGCGCCGGACCTGTCGGACCACGACATCGAGGCCGCGGCGCGCGTCTTGGGCGAACTGCAGGTCGACGGCGTGATCGCCACCAATACGCTCGCGACCAACAACACCGTGGTGCGCACCGGAATCGAGGGCACGCCGCTGGCCAACGAGGTCGGCGGATTGTCGGGCCGGCCTCTGATGGGACAGGCCACCACCGTGCTGCGGATGATGCGCACGCGGCTGCCCGACTCGATCCCGCTGATCGGCGTGGGCGGCATCCTCTCGGGCGTGGACGCCGCGACCAAGATGGCCGCCGGCGCGAGCCTCGTGCAGTGCTACAGCGGCCTGGTCTACCGCGGTCCGGAACTGATACGCGAGTGCGTGGACGCGATCCGTCGACGCAAGGAAGCACCCAGCCGCGGCGCCTCCCCGCTCGCAATATGAATTCAACCGTGCGCATCACGCGCAACGCGGCGTTGCGACGACGCAATACCTTCGCAGTGGAGGCGACCGCGCCGCTGCTGGCCGAGGTCGACGACGCCCGCGCGCTGCCCGGACTGCTCGACGATCCGCGGTTCCGCGAAGGCGCGCTGGTGCTCGGCGGCGGCAGCAACCTGCTGTTCGTCGGCGATCCCGACCGGCCGCTGATCGCACTCACCCGCTGCCAGGTGGAGGTGGTCGCGGCTGTGACCGACGCCGGCCGGGCGAGCATCGTTCGCGCCGATGCCGGCGTGTCCTGGCACGAACTGGTGATGCGCAGCCTCGATCTCGGCCTGGCCGGCCTGGAAAATCTTGCACTGATCCCCGGCACCGTCGGCGCCGCTCCGATCCAGAACATCGGCGCCTACGGCGTGGAGGTGTGCCAGTTCATCCACGCGATCGAAGCGCTCGAATGCGCCACCGGCACGCTGCACCGGCTCGACCGCGCCGCCTGCGCCTTCGGCTATCGCGACAGCCTGTTCAAGCGCGAGCCGGACCGCTTCATCGTCACGGCCGTGGAATTGGCACTGCCACGCACGCCGGCACTGGTGCTGGGTTACGCGGGGATCGCCGATGAACTCGCCGCGGCGGGCATCTGCGCGCCAATGCCGCGCGATGTCGCGGCCGCGGTCGTCTCGATCCGCCGCCGCAAGCTTCCCGACCCCGCGGTGATCGGCAATGCCGGCAGCTTCTTCAAGAACCCGATCGTCCCCGCCGCCGTGGCCGACGCCTTGTCGGCGCAACACCCCGCACTGCCGGTGTTCCGGGCCGGCGACGACGCCGGTGCCCGCAAGCTGTCGGCTGCCTGGCTGATCGACAGCTGCCAGTGGAAGGGCGTGCGCATCGATGACGCGGGCGTCTCGGAATCGCACGCGCTGGTATTGGTCAACCACGGAAACGCCAGCGGAATCCAGTTGCTCGACCTCGCCCGCCGCATCGCCGACTCGGTGCACGAGCGCCACGGCGTCGCGCTGGAACCGGAGCCTCGCCTGGTCGGCGCGACGTGGTGATCGCCACGCCTGCGCACCCGCTGAAAGCGGCGGGACTGATGCTCGCAAGCAGCCTGCTGTTCGGCCTGATGGCGGTGTCGATCCGCCTGGCGGCGGACCAGCTGCACGCATTCGAGATCGCGTTCTTCCGGAACTTCTTCGGCCTGGTCGCCGCCCTGCCGCTGCTGCTGCACCACGGCCCGGGACTGCTGCGCACGCGGCAGATGCCGAAGTACCTGGTACGTTGCGCGATCGGCATCGTCTCGATGCTGGCGAGCTTCTGGGCGATCACCCAGCGGCCGCTGGCCGAGGCCGTATCGCTGGCCTACTCGACGCCGATCTTCGTCACCATCGCCGCCGTGTTACTGCTGGGCGAAGCGGTCCGCGCGCGACGCTGGGCCGCGGTCGCGCTGGGCTTCATCGGCGTGCTGATCATCGTTCGCCCAGGCGCTTCGACCTTCCACATGGGCAGCCTGGCGGCGGTGTTCGCGGCGGTGCTGTCGGCGGTGGTGGCCATCCAGATCAAGCAGCTGTCGCGCACCGAGCCGGCCGACGCGATCGTGTTTTTCACCACGCTGCTGTGGGTGCCGATGTCGCTGCTGCCGGCGCTGCTCGTCTGGGAGTGGCCGCAGGGCATCACCTGGTTGTGGGTGGTCGCGGCCGGCGTGCTCGGCACCGGCGGGCACATGCTGTGGACGCGCGCGCTGAAGCTCGGCGACGTGTCGGCGTTGACTCCGATCAGCTTCGCGCAGCTGCCGGTGGTGGTGCTGTTCGGCTGGATCCTGTTCGGCGAGACCCTCGACCGCTGGACCTTCCTGGGAGCGGCGATCATCTTGGGCTCCAACGCCTACATCGCCCATCGCGAGGCGGTGCTGGCGCGTCGCGAGGCCACCGCTGCGGCCAGCGCCGCGGCCAAGCCGGCGGAGTAGCGCAGACTCGGCTCAGGGCCGGTACCAGGGGCGCAGCGACATGCGGTATACGGCCAGGTAGGCCGCCGCGACCCACACGCTGCTGGCGGCCCACCCGGCGAGGATGTCGGACGGGTAATGCACGCCGAGGTACACGCGGGAGTAGCCGACCACGGCCGCGAACGGCAGCGCGAGCACCAGCACCGGCCAGCGCCAACGCGTGTGCCACGTGAGCAGGATCACCACGCCTGCGAAGGTCGCCGACGCCATCGCATGCCCGCTGGGGAAACTGTAGGACGAATGCGGGGAGATCGACTCCCACAGCGATGGCCGGTCGCGCGCGAACGAGTGCTTGGCGGCGACGTTCAACAGCAGCGAACCGCCGAGCGCGAGCAGCGCGAACACCGACTCGCGGATGCGGCGTTTCACGGCCAGCACGATCACCAGCACCGCGTCGACGGGAAACACGCCCCAGCTGTAGCCCAGCGCCGAGATCAGCAAGAAGAACTGGTCCAGCCGCGGGCTCGCCATCGCCTGGGCGTCGAGCAACAGCCGCTCGTCGAACTCCAGTTCGCTGCTCGACTGGATTTCCGCCGCAAGCTCGGCGAAACCCCACAACGGCAGCAGCACCGCCACGAACACCAGCAGCAGCCGCCAGCCGTGCCGATGCAGCACCCGCGCGCCGAATTGCGCTTCCTCTTTCAGCGCGTCGGCGGTATGGCCGGGCTCGTGCTCAGCCGGCGCGGGCGCCATAGGTCCGGTCCACGTAGCCATCGATGAGCGCGACGAATTCGTCGGCGATGTTGTCGCCGCGCAGGGTGACGGTCTTGCGGCCGTCTTCGAACACCGGTGCGGCGGGCGCCTCGCCGGTGCCCGGCAGCGAAATGCCGATGTTGGCGTGGCGCGACTCGCCCGGCCCGTTCACCACGCAGCCCATCACCGCGAGGGTGAGGTTTTCCGCGCCCGGATGGGTAACCTTCCACAGCGGCATCTGCTCGCGCACGTGCTCCTGTACTTTCTTGGCGAGCTCCTGGAAGAACTCGCTGGTCGTGCGACCGCACCCGGGGCACGCGGTCACCATCGGCGAGAACGCGCGCAGGCCCATCGTCTGCAGCAGTTCCTGGGCGACGATCACCTCGGTGGTGCGCGACTGGCCCGGATCGGGCGTCAGCGAGATCCGAATCGTGTCGCCGATGCCTTCCTGCAGCAGCACCGCCAGCGCCGCCGAAGACGCCACGATGCCCTTGCTGCCGATGCCGGCTTCGGTCAGGCCCAGGTGCAACGCGTAGTCGCCACGCCTGGCCAGTTCGCGATACACCGCGATCAGCTCCTGCACGCCGCTGACCTTCGCGCTGAGCACGATGCGGTCCGCGGGCAGCCCGATCTCCACCGCGCGCCCGGCCGAATCCAGCGCAGAGCGGATCAGCGCTTCGCGCAGCACACGTCCGGCATCCCAGGGCTCGGCGCGCGCGTGGTTCTCGTCCATGAGACGCGCCGCGAGCGACTGGTCCAGCGAACCCCAGTTCACGCCGATCCGCACCGGCTTGTCATGGCGCATCGCCAGCTCGATCAGGGTCGCGAACTGGGTGTCGCGCTTCCTGCCAAAGCCGACATTACCGGGGTTGATCCGGTACTTGGACAGGGCAGCGGCGCAGGCGGGTTCCGCAGTAAGCAACTGGTGGCCGTTGTAGTGGAAGTCGCCGATGATCGGCACCTCCACGCCCATCATCCGCAGCTTTTCCACGATGCGCGGCACTGCGGCGGCAGCCTCGGCGGTGTTCACCGTGACCCGCACCAGTTCCGAGCCCGCGCGCCAGAGGTCGGCGATCTGCCGGGTGGTGCCGGCGATGTCGGCGGTGTCGGTATTGGTCATCGACTGCACGACCACCGGCGCGCCGCCGCCGACCTGCACGCCGCCGATCACGACCGGCCGTGTAAGGCGGCGCGGCCAGGGCCCGAAATCCGATGCTGCCCTGTCTGGTGACACTTCTGAATTCATCGCCATAGTCTAGCGCCGGAGGCATCGATCCGAGCCTCACGCCATTCAGCCCGCGGCGTAAGTGACCGCCCCCGCTGGGGCGGCAGGAAGGTGACGCCACGGGGAGCGTGCGCTACCTTGGCTGGCCGACACCGGGCCTCCGGCATGAACCGCGACGACTCCAGCGACGTCCTCACTCCGAGCCAGCTCAACACGCTGGCGCGCGACCTGCTCGAAGGCGCCTTCCCGCTGATCTGGGTCGAGGGCGAGCTTGGAAACCTCTCGCGTCCTGGCTCGGGGCACCTGTACTTCACGATGAAGGACGCGCGCGCGCAGGTGCGTTGCGCGATGTTCAAGCCCAAGAGCACCTGGCTGCGGTTCATACCGCGCGAGGGCCTGCGGGTGCTCGCACGCGGGCGGCTGACGCTATACGAGGCGCGCGGCGAATACCAACTGGTGCTCGACCACATGGAGGAGGCCGGCGAAGGCGCGCTGCGCCGCGCGTTCGACGAACTCAAGGCACGGCTGGCGGGCGAAGGCCTGTTCGACAGCGCCCGCAAGCGCCCGCTGCCGATGTTCGCGCGCCGCATCGCGGTGATCACCTCGCCCAGCGGCGCCGCCGTGCGCGACGTGCTCAGCGTGCTCGCACGCCGGTTCCCGCTGGTGCTCGCCGAGGTGCTCCCGGTGCCGGTGCAGGGCGAAACCGCCGCGGCCCAGATCACCGCGATGCTGCAGCGCGCCGCCGCCTCGGGCCGCTACGACGCGATCGTGCTCGCGCGCGGCGGTGGCTCGCTGGAGGACCTGTGGGCGTTCAACGACGAACGCCTGGTGCGGGCAATCGTCGCCTCGCCGGTGCCGGTGGTGTCGGCCGTGGGCCACGAGACCGACTTCAGTCTCGCCGACCTTGCGGCCGACGTGCGTGCACCGACGCCATCGGTGGCCGCCGAACTGCTGGTGCCGCACGGCGACGATCTCGCGCGGCGCCTGCATGCCCTCGACGCGCGGCTTCGCAACCTGCAGTCGCAGCGGCTCCGGCAGGCGATGCAGCGCGCCGACCGCGCTGCGCTGCGGCTCAACTCGCTGCAGCCCAAGGCGCGCGTGGAGGCCTTGTGCCGACGCCAGGCCGAAGCGCTGCGGCGGCTCGCGGCGACGTGGCGGCAACGCCTGGACCGCGAACACGCGCGCCTGCGCCATTCCGATGCGGTGTTGCGCGC
>JALYOG010000117.1 GCA_030856985.1 Pseudomonadota bacterium
CCAGCAGCAGCACCGCGGCCGACGGCAGCGCGAACCCCATCGCGACCACCAGCCCGCGCCAGGCGCCGCGCTCCAGTTCGCCCAGATCGCCCCAGGTCTCCCGCACCGCGCCGCCGGAAGCTTCGACCGCGTGCAGCAGCGGCCACACCCGCCACAGCCCCAGCAGCAGCAGTCCGACCGCGGCACTCAGCGCCACGGCCGCCGTGAGCGAACCGCTTTCCAGTAATGCCGCCAGAGGCCAGGCCGCCACCGCCGCGACGCCTGCGATCGCCAGTACCCAGACGAGCAGCAGCGGCGGCAGACTGGTGCGCAGCGACCCGGCGGTGACCGGGCCGCCGCCGCGCAGGTGCCGGATTGCCAGACCCAGCAGCGGCTGCGCGATCGTGCCCGCTATCGCAGCGACCAGCCCGCCCACGCCCGCGACCGCCGCCAGCGTGAGGCCGCCCACCAGCAACGCGGCCATCGGCCAGCGCGCGCGCGCTCGATCACGCATCGGTGCCGTGGTCCCCGCTCATCGGGTCGTGGTCGCCCGAGGGCGGGATCTGCAGGTGGAAACCACGCAGCGCGAGGTTCTCGCGCACGACGGCGGGATTGGCGCGGGCCAGCTTGCGCTCCGGCGTCAGCTCGACCTCCAGCACGAACTGCAAGTCTCCCAGCGTCAGCCGCACAGCTTCAGGAATGCGCACGAAGCCGTCGCGGGACGCGAGGTACACGTAGGTGTCCTGCTTCCGGGAACTCTTGTAGACGTAGGCTTGCATGTGGGGTGGTCGAAGCGGGCTGGCCGGGGGAATGCTGCGCAGCGGGACGCGATGACAGCATACCCGCCGCACACCGCGACGCGCACCGGACGTTCAGCCGAGGTCGCGCCGGTCGCCGCGTTCAGGCGCGGCGCAGGACTGCCCAGGTGCTCAGTGATATCCCGCGTCGGCCGCGATCTTGCCCTTGAACACGCTGTAGGACCACCACGTGTAACCCAGGATCGCCGGCAGCAGGACCACGAGCCCCGCCATGACGAAGCCCTGCGACGACGGCGGTGACGCGGCTTCCCAGATACTCAGCGACGGCGGCACGATGTTGGGCCAGACACCCACCACCAGCCCGGCGAAACCCAGCGCGAAAAAACTCAAGGTCAGGATGAACGGCGCGGTGTCGCGGCCTTCGCGCATGACCGCGCGCCACAACGCGAACGCGTTGACCAGCGCGAGCAGCGGCACCGGCGCGAGCCACCAGAAATTTCCGCTTTCGAACCAGCGTCCCATGATCCGCGAGTCCAGGAACGGCAGCCAGGCGCTGACCAGCCCCATGAACGCCACCACCACCAGCACCAGCGGCCGCGTCAGCGTGCGCGCCACCAGCTGCATGCGGCCTTCGGTCTTGAGGATCAGCCAGCTGCTGCCCAGCAGCGCGTAGCCGAACACCACCGCGGTGCCGGTCAGCATCGAAAACGGGCTGAACCAGTCGAAAATGCCGCCCAGATACTGCCCGCCCTGCAGCGGCATGCCTTCCACCAGCGCGCCCAGGATCACGCCCTGCGAGAACGCCGCAGCCATCGACCCCAGTGCGAACGCCGCGCCCCACGCGCCCTTGGCGCGCACCGCCTTGAACCGGAACTCGAACGCGACGCCGCGGAAGATCAGCGCGATCAGCATCAGCAGCACCGGCAGATACAGCGCCGACAGCACGACCGCGTACGCCTTGGGAAACGCCGCGAGCAGCCCGGCGCCGCCCATCACCAGCCAGGTCTCGTTGCCGTCCCAGATCGGCGCGGCGGTGTTCATCATGTGGTCCAGCTGCGCTTCGTCCTCCGCGAACGGCGCCAGGATGCCCAGGCCGAGCACGAAACCGTCCAGCAGCACGTACATCAGCACGCCGAAGCCTATGACGCCGAACCAGATCACGGGAAGCCAGTACTCCATGCTCTCTCCTCAGGTGGCGCTGGTCGCGGGGTCGTCGCGGTCGCGCGAGTGATGGGCATCGTCCTCGATCGGACGGTTGCCCACCGACAACGGCCGGCGCGGGGTCTTCTCGCCATCGTGCGTGTCCGGCGCGGGCGCGTGCGGCAGCGGTCCGCGGCGCACCAGCTTGAGCAGGTACCAGAAGCCGGCGCCGAACACGATCGCGTAGGCCACGAAGAACGTGATCAGCGAGCCCAGCACGGCGGCGGCCTGGATGTTGGGGCTGATCGCCTCGCTGGTGCGCAACAGCCCATAGATCACGTACGGCTGGCGCCCGATCTCGACCACGAACCAGCCCGCGAGCAACGCGACGAAGCCCGAGAACGTCATCAGCCGCCAGCCGTCGAGCACCCAGCGGGCCAGGCGTGAGCCGGGATCGAACAGGCGCTTGCGCTGCCAGGCCAGCAGCGATCCGGCCGCAACGAGCAACATCGCAAAGCCCAGCCCGACCATCACCCGGAACGCGAAGAACACCGGCGCCACCGGCGGGCGCTCGCTCGGCGGCACCGCGTCCAGCGGCTGGATCTGGCCATCGATGGAGTGCGTGAGCAGCAGGCTGCCGAGCTTCGGGATCGCGATTTCGTAGTCGTTGCGCTCCTCGGCCGCGTTGGGAATCGCGAACAGCACCAGCGGCACGCCTTCGCCCTCGTGCGTGGTCCAGTGCGCCTCGATCGCCGCAAGCTTGGTCGGCTGGGTTTCGCCGACCTGCAGTCCGTGCAGGTCGCCCACCAGGATCTGCGCCGGCACGGCGATCGCCGCGAACGCGATCGCCAGCTTGAGCATCCTGCGCGCCGCCGGCAGGTGCACGCCCCGGCGCAGGTAGGACGCCGCGACGCCGCCGATCACGAAGCAGGTGGTGATGAACGCCGCCAGCACCATGTGCGACAGCCGGTACGGGAACGACGGATTGAAGATAATCTGCGACCAGTCGGCCGGCGCGAAGATGCCGTTGGCGATCTCGTAGCCCTGCGGCGTGTGCATCCAGCTGTTGGCCGAGATGATCCAGAACGTCGAGATCAGCGTGCCCAGCGCGACCATGCAGGTGGCGAAGAAATGCAGCCGGTGCGAGACACGCTTCCAGCCGAACAGCATCACGCCCAGGAACGTCGCCTCCAGGAAGAACGCGGTCAGCACCTCGTAGGCGAGCAGCGGGCCCAGGATGTTCCCGGCGCGCTCGCTCAGCACCGCCCAGTTGGTGCCGAACTGGAAGCTCATGACGATGCCCGACACCACGCCCATGCCGAAGGAGACGGCAAAGATACGCAACCAGAAAAAGTACAGGTCGCGCCACAGCGCTTCGCGCGTGCGCAGCCAGCGCCATTCCAGGAAGGCCAGCCAGCTCGCCAGGCCGATGGTGAACGCCGGAAAGAGGATGTGGAACGCGACCACGAATCCGAACTGGATCCGCGACAGCAACAGGACATCCATGCAGCGACTCCGTGGCCTGTTGGGGGGCCACACCGCCGCGATAGTCTGCGCCGTACGGTGGCGTGGTGCCATGGGCAGTGATCTGCGGTCCGCGAAGGACGCGAAAAGCGCGAAGAAAAGCAGAAACGAAAAAAGGCGGAAACATAATCAGAATGGAAAGGGCGGAACATGGGGAGGCACGCCTCGGGCATGCTTGCCGGCCTGCCTCCGTTTACGCTCTTGCGAGTCCATGGCGGACCGCTGCTTTGACTCTTGCGCCCCTTCGCGTCCTTGGCGGACAGCTCCCGTTGGCCCCGCGCGCTAGCCTGCTGCTAGTCTTGGGCGGTTTTCCGCCGAGAACCCGCCGATGCGCTTCCACCCGCTTGCCACCCTGCTGCTCGCGATACCGACGTTGGCGGCTGCTCCCGCGGCGATCGCCCAGGCGCCGGTTGCCGCCACGCCTCCGTCGCTCACGCTGGAACAGGCGATGGCGGACCCGGACTGGATCGGCCCGCCGGTCGAGCAGGCCTGGTGGAGCTGGGACGGCCAGCGCGTGCAGTACAAGCGCAAGCGCGAAGGCGAAACCTTCCGCGATACCTATGAGCAAGCGGCCGATGGCGGTCCCGCGGCGCGGGTCGAGGGGGCCGCGCGGGCACGACTGGATGCGGCCGACCCCGCGTACGACGCGCAGCGCACGCGCATGGCGTTCGTGCGCAACGACGACGTGTTCGTGCGCGACCTGCGCAGCGGCGCGCTGACCCAGGTGACCCGCAGCGAGGCCGCCGAGTCCCGTCCGCAGTGGAGCAGCGCCGGCAACCTGGTGTTCCGCGCGGGCAACGACTGGTTCCAGTGGAACGGACGCGCGGTGAGCCAGGCGGCGATCGTGAAGGCCGAGAAGGATCCTGCCGCCAAACCGGAGCCCGACGACCTGCGCGAGCGCCAGTTGGCGATTTTCGAGACCCTGCGCAAGGAACGCGAACGGCGCGAGGCCCTGCGCGAGCAGGACGAGCTCTGGCGCAGCCAGGACCCCACCCGTGCGCCCGCGCCGGTCTACCTGGGCGACGAACTGAAGATCGTCGACAGCGCGCTGTCGCCCACCGGCGAGCGGCTGCTGGTGGTCACGGAGGCCAAGAATGCCGAGGCCGGGCAGGCCGGCAAGATGCCCAAGTACATCACCGAGTCGGGCTACGAGGAGTTCGAGGAGGTTCGCGTCCGCGTCGGCCGCAATGCCCCCGTGCCGCAGCGCGTGTGGCTGGTCGATGTCGCGTCGGCGCAGGCCACCGAGCTCACCTTCGACGGCTTGCCGGGCATCGGCGCCGATCCGCTGGCGGCGATGCGCAAGGCGCAGGACAAGGACCCGCTGAAGGGCGATCGTCCGGTGCGCATCGAGACCGACGGCGACGGCAGCGGGCCGGCGATCCACTGGAGCGACGATGGCCGGCGCGCCGCGGTGCTGGTGCGCGCGATCGACAACAAGGACCGCTGGATCGCCACGCTCGAAGCCGGCGAGACGAAGTTGAATTCGCGTCACCGCCTCAACGATCCGGCGTGGATCAACTGGGAGTTCAACCAGTTCGGCTGGACCGGCGACGGCGCGCTGTGGCTGCTGTCCGAGCAGACCGGCTATTCGCACCTGTACCTCGTCGAAGGCGGCGCCGCGCGCGCGCTGACCTCGGGCAAGTGGGAGGTCTCGCAGCCGCGCCTTGGCGCCGACGGCCGCACGTTCTACTTCGTCTGCAACCGGCAGTGGCCGGGCGACTACGAGGTGTGCGCGGTGGATCGCGGCGGCGGCGACGTGCGCGAGGTCACCGCGCTGGACGGCGTGGAAAATTTCGTGCTGTCCCCGCGCGGCGACCGGCTGCTGGTGCGTCACTCCGACAGCTACGTGCCGCCGCAGCTCGCGGTGATCGGTACCGGCGGCGAGGGCCTGGTGCAGCTGACCGATACCCGCACGCCGCAGTTCAAGGCTTACGATTGGATCGAACCGGAGATCGTGCAGGTGCCGTCGCAGCACGGCGCGGCGCCGATCTGGGGCAAGTACTACGGACCCAAAGGCGGGCTTGCGCCGGGCAGGCGCTATCCGATCGTGATGTTCGTGCACGGCGCCGGCTACCTGCAGAACGTGCACGACCGCTGGCCGGTGTACTTCCGCGAGCAGATGTTCCACAACCTGCTGGTGCAGCAGGGTTACATCGTCCTCGACCTGGACTACCGCGCCTCCGAAGGCTACGGACGCGACTGGCGCACCGACATCCATCGCCGCATGGGCACTCCGGAACTGGAGGATTACCTCGACGGCCTGGCCTGGCTGGTCGAGCAGCGCCAGGGCGACCGCGACCGCGCCGGCATCTACGGCGGCAGCTACGGCGGCTTCATGGCGTTCATGGCGCTGTTCAAGCAGCCGGGCGTGTTCAAGGCCGGCGCCGCGCTGCGGCCGGTGACTGACTGGACGCAGTACAACCACGAGTACACCTCCAACATCCTCAACACGCCGGAACTGGACCCCGAGGCGTACCGGATCTCTTCGCCGATCGAATACGCCGCAGGCCTGCAGGACCGCCTGCTGATCGCGCACGGCATGATCGACGACAACGTGTTCTACAAGGACTCGGTGATGCTCGCCCAGAGGCTCATCGAGCTGCGCAAGGACGACTGGGAACTGGCGTCCTACCCGCTGGAACGGCACGCCTTCGTGCATCCCGACAGCTGGTACGACGAGTACCGCCGCATCTACGAGATGTTCGAGGACGAGCTGAAGTAGCCGCAGTTCCGGGGGGTGCGACCCGAGTCGCACCCGCCCGACCGGACATCGCGTTCTACCAGCGCGCGACCAGCCACCACAGTCCCAGCGCGGCAATCGCGAGGGACACGGCCGGCATCGCCCAGCGTGCATACCACGGCTGCCTGCGAACCAGGAAAAGCAGCGGCAGCACGATCGCCACGACCGCCAGCTGGCCGACTTCGACCCCGAGGTTGAACGCGACCAGCGACAGCAGCCGATCCTCGTCCGGCAGGCCCAGTTCGCCCAGTGCGCCGGCAAAGCCGAAACCGTGGATCAGGCCGAAGACCAGCGCGACCACCCACAGTCGACGCGTGACGACCGGTCGTAGATTGTTCAGCGCAGCAAGCACGACGCTGGCGGCGATCGCGATCTCCACTGCCCGCGAGGACGGCGTCACCCAGCCCAGCGCCGCCAGCGAGAGCGTCACCGAATGCGCCGCGGTGAAGGCGGTGACCAGCCCGAGCACGCCAAGCACGACCGGGCGCAGGCCCGGCTGCGGCCGCCATCCGGATCGGTCGCGCAGCAGCGTCGCCGTCAGCAGCAGCGAGATCAGAAACGCGAGGTGGTCGTAGCCGATCAGGATGTGGTGGATGCCTTCGCGCAGGAACCCGCGAACCGGGCTTGCCGTGCCTGGCGACAACGCGATGTCGCTATGGCCTTTGCGGCCGATGGACGTTGCGACCGCGCCGTTCCTGCGCACCGTCGTCACCACGCGATGCTGGGGATCGACATCGAACAGCAGCCGATAGCGCACCTGCAGCGCGTTGCGCGACGGGCAGCGGGCGATCATCGAAAGATGTGCGTAGGTGCCTTCGTCGTAATTGCGCGTGGCCAGCAGTCGAGGCTCCAGGACGCAGCCGCCGGCGCTACTGGCGATAGACAGCCCGCCGCGCACCATGTCCTCCAGCTGGGGCCGGATCGCCAGCAGTTCGCCCCAGGTCACCAGTTCGTCGCCGTTGGCGTCCAGCGGCAGTGCCAGGCTGATGTCGCGCACGGCGATATCCAGGCCGATGTCGAGCGCGCTGCCCTCGTTGGGCACCGTCACGTCCAGATGCGAAACCGAAAGCGTGTGCGCCTGCACACCGAGCGAGAGCAGCACGAGCAGGAACGCGGCGATCAGCCTCATGGCGTTGGCCCGGGCAACCCAGGCACGCGGACGTCCTGGTCCTTGGCCCATCGGCGCAGCGGTGCCAGCGCGTCCGGTCGGCCGGCCGCGATCGCCGCGTCGACGAGGATCTGCACATCCTCGTGATCGCGCTGGGTCTGGAAGTTGCGACCTGCGAGCGCGAGGGCGCGTTCGGCGTCGCGGCGCACCAGCAGCAGGAACTCGGCTTCCTCGCGCAGTTCGGGCTCCGCTTCCAGCGAATGCGCGCGCCGGTAGCGTCGCAGCGTGGCATCGGCCATTGCACGCGCCTGAGGCAGTCGGCCCTGCCACGCCGCAAGCGTCGCCTGGAGCTGCAACGAGTCGTTTGCCGGTGCCTGTCGCGCAATCGCGATGGATTCGGCGTGCCGTCCCTTCGCTCTGAGGTATCTGGCGTACGGCACCAGGGCGCGCACGTCCGAAGGCGCCAGCTGAAGCGCCTGCCGATAGAAGCGGTCCGCGTCGGCCTCGCCCGCGCGAGCGCCGGACTCGGCACGGATGAGCAGTACGTGGAACCGCAATGCGTCGTCCGCCGCCGCTTGCGAAAGCCACCGGTCGGACAAGCCGATGGCCGCGTCGAGGTCACCGCGTCGCAGCGCCAGCGCCGCGAGGCAGACCTGGCCGCGACCGCTGTCGATGCCCAGGACCAGCGCCGCGCAATCGCCGCGCGCCAGGTCGAGCCGTCCCATGACCAGATGAAGCTGGGATCGCGCGAGGCGCGCTCCGGAATCCCGCGGGTCGGCCTCCACGACGGAATCGAGCGCTCGCATCGCCACGGAAAAATCATGCTGGTACTGCGCGATGTACGCGCGTGCTTTCAGTACTTCGGCTTGTGCAGCCTGCTCGGTAGGAGTCGCTGCCATGAGCTGATCGGCGCGCGTCACCAGCCTGGCGTCGCCGGTACGTGCTGCCGTGGCCAGTAGTTGGCGGATGCGGTCGAGGTTTCCTTGTGCGGCAGCCGGCCCGGTAAGCGCCGAGTAGCCATCTGGCAATCGCTCGATCACCGTGCTGGCGTCCCGGGGGACCACCAGTGGCGGTCTTCCGCCCGGCGGAGATGCCGTCGCACTCCATGTGGATGCCGCGATCAGCGCTGCGGCCAGCCATCGAAACATGCGTTCCCCCTCTGCGAGCATCCACCGGCCCGGCATGGTGCACATGCATCGGCCGGACATGCACGGGCCGGCACCGGGGCGCCGGCCCATGTAATATCGCTACCGCTACCGCCAGCGGCGATAGCGGCCTGTTGCGTCGGAGTCTAGTCGCCGACCGAACCCGGAATCGGCTGGGTCAGGTACGGGAAGCGCGAGTTGAACCGCGCTGCAGTCACCAGCGCGCCATCGGTGAAGGGCAGTTGCCCCGACGGTGCCTCGCTCTCCGGCAGCAGCGCGCCCATCAGCACCCGCAGCTCGATATCGATCACATCATCGCCCGGCCGGCGGCCGTTCGGGAATCCGGCCCTGTCGCCACCGAGCACGCCGAGGCTGTTCTGCGACATGGCCGGCTTGGGTGCGATCGAGGTGTTCAGACGCATCATTTCCGACGCCACCACGTTGGCCGGCTTGTTGAGGCCCGGGATGCCGGTGAGGAACGCGGCAACGAGGTCCGTGCGCGGGAACTTGTTGGGTGCCTGCACCGTCGGAAACAAGATCTGGATCAGTTCCGGCAACACGGGATTGGTAACGTATGTCGCGAACTGCCCATCACCGGAGGGGACCGACGCGTTGAACCGGTCCTTGTCCTGCAGGCCGATCACGACTTCGTTGACCAACGGAGCCGACAGGCGCGACACCTGCGGAAGACCGGCGCCGGCGCGCGCGGTGGTCCATGCGCCGATGACCGGCTCGGTGCCATTGGTCAGGCAGGCGATCGGCAGCTCGAGGGCGATTGTTGTGATATTCAAGTCTTCAAGGTCGTTGGCTTCGCCATCACGTGGGCCGAGCGGATTGGTGTTGATCAGATCGAACACCTCGCCCAGGTTAAACACGAAGCTTTCCTTGCGCTGGCCTACGAACACCCGACCTTCCGATGCGCAGCCGGGAACGCCGATCCGCGCGATATGGGCGCGCGCATAGCCTTCGTAGTTGGGAATCGACTTGGTGCCGATGTTGTCGAACGGCTTGGTGAAGTTGGTCTGGGTCCCGCCGACCGTCAGGTTGGTCACGCGGCCGTTCTCGGTGGTTATGAAGTAGCTCTCCAAGGTGTTGAGGTTGGCGCGTGTCGCGGCGGAGAACGGGCCGATGTTCTGCAGCGGGACGGACACGTTCACTCCGTTCACAGGCACCTTCAGATTGCGGAAGGTGTTGTTGAAGCGGAACTGGAAGACATGGTCGGACATCGCATTGCCGTCGTTGTCCACATGGATCGTGTACACGGCACCCGGGTCGAGCATGAAGTAGTTCGGACCGCCGTACGGTGCCTGCAGCGGCTGGTAGTTGGCGATGAACGTTACGAAGTTTTCCCGGCCGGGCTCGTAGCTGCGGAACATGTAGAAGTCGGTGCCGTCGACCTTTGGCGCGCCGGTGATGGCCGGGGCCTCGCGATGGCTGGATGCTGCGGCGGCACCGGCGAATATCAATCCCGCGACGGCGGCTGCGATTGCTGTACGTTTCATGGATGTATTCCTTGTGTTTCGGGGTGGGGGTCCCTCTGTAACGTTGTTCGTCCTGCCGCCGCCGTATAGCTGACCGGCGTACCTGCCGGAAAAAGCTGCTGCACTGGTACTACGAGCGCAGGTTCCTTCTGGATGCACGACCCCCCAATCGTGTGCCGCCGAACGTGATGCGCCCGCGAAAAAATGGCGGCGTTCGGCGTTGCACACGATGAACGGGGGAGAGTGGCCGGAAGCGGCACCGTAGAATGGCGCCATGACGGCAGATCAATCTTTCGAGCAGGTGCTCGCATATCTCACCGACCTGCAGGACAGGATCTGCGGCGCCGTCGAAGCAGCCGACGGCGGCGCGCGATTCGTCGAAGATCCGTGGACGCGTCCCGAGGGCGGGGGCGGTCGTACCCGCATCCTGCGCGGCGGCAACGTGTTCGAGCAGGCCGGGGTGGGTTTCTCCGATGTCTCCGGCACCGCGCTTCCGCCGTCGGCCAGCGCGGCGCGGCCGGAGCTTGCCGGCGCCTCGTGGCGTGCGGCCGGCGTGTCCCTGGTGTTTCACCCGCACAATCCCTACCTGCCGACGACCCACGCGAACGTGCGTCATTTCCGCGCCATGCGCGACGGGCAGGTGGTGGCATGGTGGTTCGGAGGCGGCTTCGACCTGACCCCGTTCTACCCGTTCGACGAGGACATCGTGCACTGGCACCGCACCGCGCGCGCGCTGTGCGAACCCTTCGGCGGCCAGGAGCGCTACCTCGCGCACAAGCAGTGGTGCGACGATTACTTCGTGCTCAGGCACCGCGGCGAGACGCGGGGGGTCGGCGGGCTGTTCTTCGACGACCTGCACGCCGACTTCGAACGCGACTTCGCCTATCAGCGAGCGGTGGGCGATGGTTTCCTCGACGCCTACCTGCCGCTGGTCGAACGCCGCAGGCACACGCCGTTCGGCGATCGCGAGCGCCAGTTCCAGTTGTACCGCCGCGGCCGCTACGTCGAGTTCAACCTCGTACACGACCGCGGCACGCTGTTCGGCCTGCAGTCCGGCGGACGCGCCGAATCGATCCTCATGAGCCTGCCGCCGCTGGTGCGCTGGGAGTACGGCTACGCGCCGGCGCCCGGCAGCCCCGAAGCCGCGCTCGCGGACTATCTCCGCCCGAGGGACTGGCTGGCCGAACTGGGCTGAGCGGCGACAAGCGCCTGGGCGAAGCGGGCATAAAAAAGCCCCGCAGGCAGGGGGGCCGGCGGGGCTGGTGGAACAAGACCTGGGGAGGGGTCGTTGCTCCGGATCTACTCCAGGGGAGGGAGAGATCGGTGACAGACGTTGCATCTGTCACGGGCTATATGACCACTGTGGACATTGATAGTTCGTGAAGACCCGCGTTACATCCCGATGAATATTCAGGCAGGGTTCACCGAACAACTTCCACTAACGTCGGCGTCCTGCCGCTATTCAGTGAGCTTCGTCCCAGTTCGCGCCTACGCCGCTGTCCACGACCAGCGGCACCAGCAGCTCGGCCGCTGCCGCCATGCGCCGCGTCACCTCCGGCAGCAGCGTCTCCACGAAGGCCGCATCGGCCTCGAACACCAGCTCATCGTGCACCTGCAGCACCATCAGCGCGCGTTCGCCGTGGGACTGCAGCCATTGGTGAATATCGATCATCGCTCGCTTGATGATGTCCGCCGCGGTGCCCTGCATCGGTGCATTGATCGCCGCCCGCTCCGCGCCCGCGCGCAGGCCCTGATTGCGCGCGGCGATGTTCTCCAGGTACAGCCGGCGCCCGAACACGGTCTCGACATAGCCCTGGTCCCTGGCCTGCTGCCGGGTCCGGTCCATGAAGTCGCGCACGCCGGGATAGCGGCTGAAGTACAGCGCGATGTAGTCCTGCGCCTCGCCGCGACCGACGCCGAGCTGCTTGGCCAGCCCGAAGGCGCTCATGCCGTACATCAGCCCGAAGTTGATCGCCTTGGCCGCACGGCGCTCGCCGGCCTCGACCGTGTCCAGGGTCTTGCCGAACACTTCGGCCGCCGTGGCCTTGTGGATGTCGACGCCGGAGGCAAAGGCGCGCAGCAGTGCCGGGTCCTGCGACAGGTGCGCCATGATCCGCAACTCGATCTGCGAGTAGTCGCAGGCGACGATCCTGCGGCCAGGAGGTGCCACGAACGCGGTGCGGATGCGGCGCCCGTCGGGGGTGCGGATCGGGATGTTCTGCAGGTTCGGGTCGCTGGACGCGAGCCGCCCGGTCGCCGCGCCCGCCTGGTGGTAACTGGTGTGCACGCGACCGCTGTCGCGGTTGATCATCGTCGGCAGCTTTTCGGTGTACGTGCTGCGCAGCTTGGCGAGGCTGCGGTAGTCCAGGATCATGCGCGGCAGTTCGTGCAGGTCGGCGATCGCCTCCAGCGCTTCCTCGTTGGCCGAGGGCTGCCCGGTCGGCGTCTTCACCAGCGCCGGCAGCTTGAGTTCCTCGAACAGCAGCGCGCAGACCTGCTTGGGCGAGTCCAGATTGAACGTGCGTCCGGCCAGTTCGGTCGCACGTTGCTGCGCCTCCAGCATGCGCCTGCCGAGGTCGGCGGACTGCCGGCGCAATTCGTCCATGTCGATCATCACGCCGTTGGATTCGATGCGTTCGAGCACCGGGATCAGCGGCATCTCGATCTCGCGGTAGACGCGCTCCAGGCTCGGCTCGGCCGCCAGGCGGGGCGCGAGGATACGGTGCAGCCGCAGCGTCACGTCGGCGTCTTCGGCCGCGTAGCGCGTCGCGTCGTCGATCGCCACCTGCGAGAAGCTGATCTGCTTGACGCCCTTGCCGGCGACGTCGACGTATTTGACGGTCTCGTAGCCGAGGTAGCGTTTGGCCAGCGAGTCCAGGTCGTGGCGGCTGGCGGTCGCGTTGAGCACGAAGCTCTCCAGCATCGTGTCGTCGCTGTAGCCGCGCACATCCATGCCGTGGCAGCGCATGACGTGCAGGTCGTACTTGCCGTGCTGGCCGAGCTTGCGGATGTCCGCGTCGCCGAACAGGTCGCGCAGCGCGTCCAGCACGCTGGAACGGTCCAGCTGCGCCGGCGCGCCCGGGTAGTCGTGCCCGAACGGGATGTAGCAGGCCTCCCCCGGCGCAACCGCGAAGCTGAGCCCGACCAGGTTGGCGCAGAGCGCGTCGAGCGAATCGGTTTCCACGTCGAACGCGAATTCCTTCGCCGCGCGCAGCTTGCCGATCCAGTGCTGCAACTGCTCCCCGTCGAGCACCGCCTGATAGTCGCCCGGCGCCGACAGTGCCGGATCGGGGGCCTCCGCCGATGCGGCGCTGTCGCGCGCATAGCCCGCCGCGGTGTTGCGCATGCGGACCTTGTCGTCCGCCGCCGCGCCGCCCTCCAGGTCGCGCAGCGCCTGCTTGAAGCCGTAGCGGGCATACAGGACGCGCAGCGTGGCCGCGTCGCGCTCGCGCAGGCACAGTTGTTCGGGACTCTGGTCGAGCGCGACGTCGGTGCGGATCGTCGCCAGCTCGCGGTTGGTAGGAAGCCTGTGCAGCACCTCGCGCAGGTTGTCGCCGATCTTGCCGCCGATCTCCTGGTGATGCTCGATCACGCCCTCCAGCGATCCGTACGCCGCCAGCCACTTGGCCGCGGTCTTGGGCCCGCATTTGCTCACCCCGATGATGTTGTCGATGCTGTCGCCCATCAGCGCCAGGTAGTCGACGATCTGCTCGGGGCGCACGCCGAACTTCGCCACCACCGAGTCGATCGAATCCAGGCGACTGCCGCTCATCGTGTTGACCAGCGCGACGCCGGGCCCGCGCTCGCCGTCCTCGGCGGGCTGCGCATCGCGCACGAGCTGGGCGAAATCCTTGTCGCTGGTCGAGATGGTCACGTCGATGCCTGCCGCGGCCGCCTGCAGCGCCAGCGTGCCGATGACGTCGTCGGCCTCGACGCCGTCGATGCGCAGGATGTCGATGCCCAGCGCCTGCACGATGTCGCACATCGGCTGCACCTGCGAGCGCAGCTCGTGGGGCATCGCGGGGCGGTTGGCCTTGTACTGCGGGTCGATGTCCTCACGGAACGTGGGCCCCTTGGCGTCGACCACGTAGGCGATGTAGTCGGGGCGTTCGGCGAGGGTCGCGCGCAGCATGTTGACGACGCCGAACAGCGCGCCGGTCGGCTCGCCGGCGTCGTTGGCGAGCGGGGGCAACGCGTGGAAGGCGCGGTAGAGGTAACTTGAGCCGTCGATCAGGACCAGTCTTTTCATGCCGCGATTCTACGCTGGCGCCCCGCCGCAGCCGCCCCGCTGCACCCGCGCAGCACGGCCCGGCAACGAGCGCCGCTTCACGCGCCCGCGCGTATCCTGCAGGCTCCCGCGAACTGGAGAACACCGCCATGCGCATTCCCGTTTACGCATCCGGCCTGTTGCTAGCCGCCGTCGCCTCCATCGCGGCCACGCCGGGCTGCGCCACCGGCCCGGCGGTCGACGATCCCACAGCTGAACTCCAGGACGCCGACGTGGTCACGCGCACCGCACCCAACGGCGACGTGATCAGCGAATACCGCGTCGCCGGCCAACTGCAGGTGGTCAAGGTCACCCCGGTCCGCGGTCCCACCTACTACCTGATGGACCGCGACCGCGACGGCATCCCCGATAACGGCGCGCCGGTCTCCCCGGTGCTGTGGAAGCTGTTCGAGTGGGATTGAAGCGGGGATCGGGGGCTGGGGGTCAGGGAGGAGCAAAGGCCGGGGAGATCAGGAGCCAAGCCGCGCTTCTCCCTGGCCCCAGGTCGCCGGATCAAGGCCCCGAGTGCACGTGGTCCAGGGCACCGGGGCGGGCCACTGCGTAGCCCTGGGCGCAATCGACGCCCATGGCGCGGACCGCTTCCAGGGTCGCGTCGTCCTCGACGTACTCGGCGATCGTGCGCACGTTCATGAGGTGGCCGATGCGGTTGATCGACTCCACCATCGCGTGCTGGATCGGGTCGGTCACGATGCCCTGCACCAGGGAGCCGTTGATCTTGAGGTAGTCGACCTGCAGGTGGCGAAGGTAGCCGAAGGACGACATGCCGCTGCCGAAATCATCGATCGCGAAGCTGCAGCCCATCCCCCGCAGCTCGCCGATGACCTCCACGGCCCGGTTGAGATTGGCGATCGCCACGCTCTCGCTGATCTCGAAGCAGAACCACTCCGCCGAAACGTCGACGCTGCGCAGCTGGGCGCGCAGGAAGTCGGGGAACCCCGGGTCGAGCAACGACGCGGTCGAGAGGTTGATCGAATGCAGACGCTGGGCGTTGGGATTGTCGGCCACATGCCGGGCCACCGCCGCGACCACCCAGCGATCCAGGGCCGGGGTGAGGCGGTAGCGCTCCGCTGCGGGCAGGAAAGCCGTCGGTGGCACGATCGCGCCGTGCAGGGCGCGCAGTCGCAGCAGCACCTCCACGTGCCCGGGCGCCGCACCGGCAAGTCCCCCGTCGCTGTCGTCCAGCGCCACGATCGGCTGGCTGCACAGGAACAGGCGTTGCTCGCGCAGTGCGGCCTTGATCTCGGCCATCCACTCCAGTTCGGTGTGCTGCTGGCCGCGGGCGTGCTCGCCGGGCTCGTAGACATGCACGCGGTTGCGCCCGTGCGCCTTGGCCACGTAGCAGGCCTCGTCGGCGTGGCTCAGGATGTCGTTGAGGGTCGAGGCGTCGTCGTCGATGTTGAACAGCCCGATGCTGACGCCGATGTTGAACGAGCGGTCCTTCCAGACGTAGTGGAAGCGCTCGACCGTCGAGCGCAGCTTCTCGGCGACGAGTTCGGCGTGGCCGGGATCGCAGTTTTCCAGCAGCACGCCGAA
>JALYOG010000118.1 GCA_030856985.1 Pseudomonadota bacterium
GAAGCGATCGACCACGCCGGCGACCAGCGGCGCCTCGGGGCCGACCACGGTCAGATCGACGCCTTCGTCGCGCACCAGTGCGAGCAGCGCCTCGATGTCGGTCGCGCTCACATCGACGTTGCGGCAGCGCGGCTCCAGCGCGGTGCCGGCGTTGCCTGGCGCTACCAGCACCTCGGTGACCCGCGGCGACTGCGCGAGCTTCCACGCCAGTGCGTGTTCGCGGCCGCCGCCACCGATGACGAGGATCTTCATGCCTGCTCCTGACGGGTTTCAACGGTCAACGAATTTTACCGGTTCGGCAGATCCTGACATGGTGAACTGGCTCGCGCGAAGCTTGGGCGACGATCGGACCGAGGCGAGCGCACTGCGGCGAGAACCGAGAACCGCGTTCCGAGTCCCGGCTCCCCGCGGCGCGCGACTCACTCGATCCTGCGCTGGCGCCGGTGCCGCAACGCGCGCATCAGCACGATGCCCAGGGTGATCGCGGTCAGCGGGATCACGAAGCGGATCATCACCGCGCTGAATGCCGGCAGCGCGTCGTGCCCGGCCGCGTCCAGCAGCAGGTACGCGGTGTAGGCGATGTAGTAGCCCAGGAACACCGCGCCTTCCCAGCGCTGGATGCAGTGGCCGGTGAAGAAGATCGGCAGGCAGGCGATTGCCGCGGCGAGCATGACCGGGAAATCGAAGTTGATCGCAGCCGCGGCCACCGGAATGCCGCTGGGCGAGAACACCGAGGTCAGGCCCAGCACCAGCAGCAGGTTGAGCACGTTGCTGCCGACGATATTGCCGACGGCGATGTCGCGCTGGCCGCGCACCGCGGCCATGATCGAGGTGGCGATTTCCGGCAGCGAGGTGCCGACCGCGATCACCGTCAGCCCGATCACCAGCTCGCTCATCCCCAGTGCCTCGGCGACCGTGACCGCCGACTGCACCAGCCAGCGCGCGCCGAGCACCAGCAACGCGAGACCGGCGACGACCATCGCGATGTCGATTGCCCAGCTCCAGCGCCCGCGAGCCGTGGCAACCACCTCGTCGGCATCGTCGGCCGCATCCGACTCGCGCCGAGTGAGCCGGATCAGCCAACTTACGTAAACGACCGCCGCCACCGCCAGCACGCCGCCTTCGATGCGGCTGATGCTGCCGTCCAGCGCGAGCGCGAACACCAGCACCGAGCTTGCGATCATCACCGGCACGTCGAGCCACACCAGCTGCCGCGACACCACCATCGGCGTCACCAGCGCGCTGATGCCCAGGATCAGCAACACGTTGGCGATGTTGCTGCCGACCACGTTACCGATCGCGATGCCCGCCGCGCCGCGTTGCACCGCGTCGATGCCGACCGCCAGCTCCGGTGCGCTGGTGCCGAAGGCGACCACCGTCAATCCGATCACCAGCGGCGACAGACCGGTCGCGGTTGCCAGCCGCGAGGCGCCGCGCACCAGCACCTCGGCGCCGGCCAGCAGCGCGATGAGCCCCAGGATCAGCAGCAGCGCGGTCAAGCTCAGTGCCGGAAGTGACGGATGCCGGTGAACACCATCGCCATGCCGTGCTCGTCGGCGGCGGCGATCACCTCGGCATCGCGCATCGAACCGCCAGGCTGGATCACCGCGGCGATGCCCGCGTCGGCAGCCGCATCGATGCCGTCGCGAAACGGGAAGAACGCGTCGCTGGCCATCGCCGAACCCGGAACCGCCAGGCCGGCTTCGTCGGCCTTGAGCGCGGCGATGCGCGCGCTGACGATGCGGCTCATCTGCCCGGCGCCGACGCCGATCGTGCGGTGGTCGCGCGCGTAGATGATCGCGTTGGACTTCACGTACTTGGCGATGCGCCAGGCGAACAGCAGGTCGTCGAGCTCGGCCGGCGTGGGCTCGCGTTTGGATACGATCCTGAGTTCGTCGCGCTCGACCTCGCGCACGTCGCTGGTCTGCATCAGCAGCCCGGAGCCGACGCGCTTGACGTCGAACATGTTGCGGCCATCGCCGTGCGGGATCTTCAACACGCGCACGTTGGCCTTCTTGCGCGCATATTCGATCGCGCCCTCCTCGAAGTCCGGCGCGATCAGCACCTCGACGAACTGCCGGTCGAGGATGGTCTTGGCGGTGGCCGCATCGAGCTTCGTGTTGAACGCGATGATGCCGCCGAACGCGGAGGTCGGGTCGGTGGCATGGGCCAGCTCGTAGGCGTCGCCGCAGGCAACGCCTTGCGCGGCGCCACACGGATTGGCGTGCTTGACGATCACGCAGGCCGGGCGCTCGAACTGGCGCACGCACTCCCAGGCGGCGTCGGCATCGGCAAGATTGTTGAAGCTCAGCGCCTTGCCTTGCAACTGGCTGAAGGTGGCCAGGGTGCCGGGAACAGGCCACAGATCGCGGTAGAAGGCGCCCTGCTGATGCGGGTTTTCGCCGTAGCGCAGGTCCATGACCTTGACGAAGTTGCTGTTGGACTGCGCGGGGAATGCCTGCGGTTTGTGCTCGTCGTCCAGCGCGGACAGATGATTGCTGATCGCCGCGTCGTACTGCGCGACGCGGTTGAACGCGGCCACCGACAGCGCGAAGCGCGTCTGCGCCGACAGAGCGCCATCGCGTGCGTCCATCTCGGCGAGCAGATCCGCGTACTGCGACGGATCGGTGGCGACCGCGACGCGCGCGAAGTTCTTGGCCGCCGAGCGCAGCATCGCGGGCCCGCCGATGTCGATGTTCTCGATGACGTCCTCGAAACTGCTGTCCGGATCGGCCGCGACCTGCTCGAACGGATAGAGATTGAGCACCAGCAGGTCGATCGGCGCGATGCCGTGCTGCGCCATGACTTCGTCGTCGATGCCACTGCGGCCGAGCAGGCCGCCGTGGACCATCGGGTGCAGGGTCTTGACGCGTCCGTCCATCATTTCCGGAAAGCCGGTGACCTCGGCCACGTCGCGCACCGCCAGGCCCGCCTCGCGGATCGCCTTCGCCGTGCCGCCGGTCGACAGCAGCTCGACGCCGCGTGCGGATAGCGCGCTGGCCAGATCGAGCAAACCCGACTTGTCGGACACGGACAGCAGCGCCCGGTTGATCTTCAGCGCACGGCCAGGCGGGCGGTCAGGGGACATTCGGGAGTCTTGCTGCGGGAAGGCCCCGAATTATAACGGGCGCAGGAAAAGGGCTGTCCGCGAAGGGCGCGAAGGAACGCAAAGAAAAGCGAAGGAAGCACATAGGGAGAAAAGATCCAAGCGGCAAGAAGCGAAGTGCGCGGCTGCACGAGGCCCGGCGCCGGGCCTGGCTGTCTTCGCTCCCGGGGCTGTCGCAACGATTCGTTTTCGCACGTCCCCACCCCAGCCCCGCAAGCGGGGGAGGGGGCTTGAGTTCGCAGAAGGCGAGCATCCCGCGCGAGTGGACTGCCTGAAGAGCGACGACCGCGATCAGGTGCCCTCCGTCCATCCCCCAAGGGGGACTTACTTCGGGGCGCGGGGGAGGGTTGGGGGCAAGCGAGAATGAAGCCGCGGTGGAACCGCGGGGCAGCCCACCACTGGACTACCCGCTCCCGATCTCCGCTCTGCTTTTCTTAGCGCCTTTCGCGTCCTTCGTGGACAACGCTAGCGATCAGGCCAGCCCGTAATCGCGCAGCTTCTTGCGCAGCGTCGCGCGATGGATGCCGAGCATTTCGGCCGCGCGGCTCTGGTTGCCGTCGCAGTGGGCGAGTACTTCCACGAACAGCGGGATTTCCAGCTCGCGCAGCGCGATCTCGTAGAGATTGCCGACGTCGCAACCGTTGAGGTCGCCCAGGTAACGTTTGATGGAGGTTGCGACGTGCTCGCGCAGGGGGATGCGGGGGCCGGCGCTCTTGGCTTCCGTGCGATCGACTACGGCGTTCAATTGATTCCCCCAAGACGTCCGCCGTCGAGTTGCTGCGGCCGCAGGGGCGGCGTTCGACGGGACCGAGAGTCTAGCGCGACGCGCGGGCGAGGAACACGGCCGTCCGCACATTCACCGAAATTCAAACGTGAACGCCACGGTTCGGGGGTCCGGTTCCTGTACCGCGAAGCGGACGCTGGCGGTCTGGCCGGGGGCCAGCAGGGAGCGGGGGTCGGCCGGGGATCCATACTCCGCCGGCGCGAAGGCGCCCTGCGCGACAGGCCGACCGTCGACGTCGGCCAGGCTGAGCACGAGTTCCGGCCAGGGTTGCGGCCAGGCGGCATCGTTGCGGAAGCTCGCCTGCACCGTGAGCACGCCGGGCCGTCCCGGCTGCGGCTGCACGGTGCGGTCGAGCATGGTGATGGCCGACGGCTGGCGCCACGGTGGCAGTTCGCACGGAAGCACCACGCAGGCGCGGGCGATCGCCGGGCGCCAGCGTTCGTCGCCGGCAAGCGCCTCGTGCTGCACCAGCAGCAGTTGGATCGCCAGCACCATGGCGAGCGCGGCGATCACCACCACGCCGGGCCAGCGCGGCCCGAGCGGGATCGCTGCATGCGAATGGCGCACGAAGCTCGGGGCGCCGCTCCTGAGGCGGTGCGGCCGCGTGGCCGGCGAGGGGACGGGGGCTCCGGGTACCGACGCGGCGGCGGGGGCAATCGCCGCCGCCGACTGCACCGCGATGAGCGCCGCCACCGGGTCCGCAGGATCGCTGCCGTTCACTGGTGCGGTGTCTTCTTCGATGGGTTCGTTCCCAAGCTCCGCGTGCGGCGGCGACCCGTCACCGACGGCCGGCAACCATCGCTCGCACCGCGGGCATCGCTGCGGCACGTCCGCATCGGCATCGGTCAGGGCCAGCGAATAGCCGCAATGGGGGCAGGGGACGAACATCCCGCGCAGTTTAGCCGAGCGCTTCGCGGCGTCCGGAGCCGCAACGGACCGACGGTGTGACGCGGTTCAAGCATTGCCGCTGCCGATCAGCGGCGGCGGACGCCGGAGATTCGGATCCAGTCCTCCAGTCGCGCGACGTGCAAGTCGGCGAAGCTTCCGGCGAAGCTCGCGAGCACCTCGTCCTCCTGCCCGGCAAGGATGCCCGACAGCGCGATGCGCCCCCCCGGCGCGACGCGCGCGGCGAGGGTATCGGCCAGGGCAATCAGGGCCGAGGCAAGGATGTTCGCCACGACGACCGGATACGCCTGGACCAGTTCGTCGTCGGGCAGGTAGACCGCGAGGCGATCTCCGACCTCGTTGCGCTGGGCGTTGTCGGCGGTCGCGAGCAGGGCCTGCGGGTCGTTGTCGACGCCGACCGCGCGCGCCGCGCCGAGCTTCAGCGCGGCCAGCGCGAGGATGCCGCTGCCGCAGCCGAAGTCCAGCACGGTGGCGTCGCGCAGTTCGCCGCCGGCTGCGATGACGTCGAGCCACTGCAGGCACAGCGCCGTGGTCGGATGCGTGCCGGAGCCGAAGGCGAGCCCGGGGTCGAGCCGCACCACCGCCGCATCCTGCGCATCGGCGCCGTCGGGGAGCTCGTGGTTCCACGGCACGATCCAGGTCCGCGCGCCGAACTGCAGCGGCTCGTACTGGTCCATCCACGCGCGCTCCCAATCCTGGTCGGCGACGTCGCGGAACGCGATGCCCGACCACCCGAGCCTGTCGTCGGCCGCGGCGAGTCTGCGCTGCAGCAGTTCGGCCGAGGTGCCGCCGGCAAACAGCGCGGTCAACACCATTTCGCCCCACAACGGGGTCTGCCCGACCCCCGGCTCGAAGATCGCCTGTTCGTCGGCGGCATCGGCATGCGCATCGACCAGCGTGACCGCAAGCGCGCCAACGCGCTCCAGCGCCCGCTCGTAATGGGGCAGGTCGGCCTCGGTGCAGGGCAGGGAGAGTTCGAGGA
>JALYOG010000132.1 GCA_030856985.1 Pseudomonadota bacterium
CCGGATCGCCGCCGCTGCGGTCAGCGGCGCCACCACGATCGCGACGACCAGCCCGGCGCCCAACAGCAGCAGCGCGCCGACCGGATCCAGACCCTGCGCACTGGCGGCGACGCTGCCGGCGCCGAACACCAGCACCGGCACGTACAAGGGCAACGCAAGCAAGGCGACCAGTATACCGGAGCGCCTCATCCCCACCGTCAGCGCGGCCACCACCGCACCGAGCAGGCTCAGCAATGGCGTGCCCAGTGCCAGTGAGGCCATGAGCACCGGCAACTGCTCGCGTGGCAGGTGCATCAGTGCGGCGAGGAACGGCGTGGCGATCAGCAGCGGCAGCGCCGTGGTCGACCAGTGCATGAACGTGCGCACCGCGACGAGCCATCCCAGCGGCACCGGCGCCAGCATCCACTGTTCGAGCGAGCCGTCCTCCGCATCGCCGCGGAACAGCGTGTCGAGCGACAGCAGGCCCGCCAGCAGTACGGCGAGCCACAGCACCGCACTGGCGACCGGGGCCAGGGTTGCGGCCTCGCCGCCGAGGGCGAGGGCGAACAGCACCACCACCAGCACCGCGAACAGCGGCGGCTGCAAGGCGTCTCCACGCCGGCGCCACAGCAGGCGCAGGTCGCGCCGCATCAACGCCCGCGCGGAACCGGCCAGTCCCGGCAGCGCGACGGGCGACGTGCGCGTCCGCCGAGGTGAGGCCACCGCGCTCATGCGGCCCTCTCCAGCACCAGCATCCGCGTGCGCACCGGGGGCGCGGCGTAGGCGCCATGGGTCGTGACCAGCGCGGCCCCGCCGTCGCGCAGGTGCGCCTGCACCATCCGGTTGACCAGCTCGATGCCCTGCAGGTCCAGGTTCGCGTAGGGCTCGTCGAGCAGCCACAGGGGCGACGGCGACAGCCATAGCCGGGCGAGCGACAGGCGCTTTTTCTGCCCGGCCGACAACTGCCGTGCCAGCGCCTCCTCGTGGCCTGCAAGGCCGACGATCGCCAGCGCATCGACCGGCAGTTGCGCGCGCCGTCGGCCCTGCAGCCCGCAGAGGAAATCGAGGTTCTCCAGTGCGCTCAGATCCGCTTTCAATCCGGGCAGATGGCTGAGGTAGGCCATGGCACGCGCGCGGCGCGCCGGCTGCGCGGGTTGCCCGTCGATATGGACCTCACCGCCGTCGGCGCGCAGCAGGCCGGCCAGGACGCGCAGCAAGGTCGTCTTGCCCGAGCCGTTGCTGCCCTGCACGAGCAGTGCCTCGCCCGCGTCGACGGAAAAATCCAGCGGACCGAAGACCGGCTCGTCGTTGCGTGCGAAAAGGAGGCCGCGGGCTTGCAGCAGCGGCGCTTCGGAGTGCTGGTCTGGGATCATCGTGGGGATAAGCGGCCCGGCCGCGCGCGCTGCGGGGCCGTCGGGGCGCTCATTCTACCCAGTCGGTATACGCGGCCGTTCCGCACCCCGCGCGCTGCGCACCGTCGCCGGGCTGCTGCAGCAGCATCCGCAGCCGCACGGGCTCGCCGCGTTCCCATGCCAACACCGCCGCCTGGCCGAATTCACGCGCCAATCGCTCCGCGGTCGCCGTTTCGATATCCGCCACCAGCCAACCCGGCTCGTGCCAGTCGCCGTGGCCGTCCTGGGCCCACGCTGCCTGCCGGCGCGCGCCGATCGCGTCGATCCGCGCGACGAGGCTCGCGTCGGCCTGCTGGTTGCTGACGTCGGAGTTGGGCTGCGAAGCCGGGTTCCAGGCAGTGATGAAGACGTAGCGCCGTGCGGGCCAATAGGCCTCCAGATCCGCGGCGGGTTCTCCGACGCGCAGCGGCAGCGCGTCGCCGTCCAGCCTCACCGCGTAGTCCGCAACGGCATAGGCGCTGGCCAGTTCGGCGGCATCGACTACGTGCAGCTCGCGCATCGGCGAAGTGTCCTGCCGCGGGATCCGCTTTGCAAACACGTCCCGACCAGCGGGCTCGCAGCGTCCTCCGCCGGCATTTCGTACACTCGTTTCCCCATTCACCATCGAGCATCCGATGACGCCCGAAACCAAGCTGCCGAAGGTCGGTACCACGATATTCACCGTGATGTCGCAGCTCGCGTCCGAACACGGCGCGGTCAACCTCGGGCAGGGCTTCCCCGACTTCGATGTCCCGCCGCGGCTGGTGCAGGCGCTGACGCGGGCGATGGGCGAGGGCCGCAACCAATACGCACCGATGAGCGGCATTCCTGCGCTGCGCCAGGCGATCGCCGCCAAGACGCAGCGCTGCTACGGCCATTTGCCCGACCCTGATGCCGAGGTGACGGTGACGTCCGGCGCCAGCGAAGCGATTTTCGACGCCGTACACGCGGTGGTGAGCCCGGGCGACGAGGTGATCGTGCTGGACCCGTGCTACGACTGCTACGAGCCGGCGATCGTGCTGGCCGGCGGTGTTCCGGTGCACGTGCCGCTGCACCCGCAGACCTTCGCTCCGGACTGGGAGGCGATCGCAGCGGCGGTGACGCCCCGGACCCGCATGCTGATGATCAACTCGCCGCACAACCCGTCCGGCGCCATGTGGAACGCGGCGGACATCGGCGCGCTGACCCGCCTGCTCGCCGGCACCGGCATCGTCCTGTTGTCGGACGAGGTCTACGAACACATCGTGTTCGACGGCGCGATCCACGAGTCGGTGCTGCGCCATCCGCAGCTTCGCGAACGCGCGTTCGTGATATCGAGCTTCGGCAAGACCTATCACTGCACCGGCTGGAAGGTCGGCTACTGCATCGCGCCGGCGGCGCTGTCGACCGAATTCCGCAAGGTCCACCAGTACAACACCTTCTGCACGTTCACCCCGGCGCAGTTCGCCTTCGCCGAAATGATCCAGGCCGACCCGGCGCACTACGAGCAGCTCGGCGCTTTCTACCAGGCCAAGCGCGACCGTTTCCGCGAGCAGCTGGCGACCACCAGGCTCAAGCCGTTGCCGGTGCCCGGCGGGTATTTCCAGCTCGTGGACTACTCGGCGGTCAGCGACCTGGGCGATGCCGAATTCTGCCGCTGGCTGACCGTGGAAAACGGCGTGGCCGCGATCCCGCTGTCGCCGTTCTATGAGGTCCCGCCGCCGGGACAGCGCCTGGCGCGGCTGTGCTTCGCCAAGAACGAGGCCACGCTCGATGCGGCGATCGAACGCCTGAAGGGGCTCTGACATGGAGGACCTGCGCGTTTCGCTGGTCCAGGGCGCCACCCGCTGGCGCGATCCGGCCGGCAACCGGGAGTATTACGGCGGCCTGATGGCACCGCTGCAGGGGGCCACCGACCTGGTGTTGCTGCCGGAGACCTTCACCAGCGGCTTTTCCAACGATGCGATCGACGACGCCGAGACGATGGACGGGCCCAGCGTCCAATGGATGCGCTCGCAGGCCGCGATGCTCGACGCCGCGGTGACCGGCAGCGTGCAGTTGCGCGCCGACGACGGCGCCGGCGGCTCGGGCGTGTTCAACCGGTTGCTGCTCGCCACGCCCGGTGGCGACCTGCACGTGTACGACAAGCGCCACCTGTTCCGCTACGCGCGCGAACACGAGCGCTACGCACCGGGTCGAAAGCGGCTCGCGCTGGAGTGGAAAGGCTGGCGAATCTGTCCGCAGGTCTGCTACGACCTGCGCTTTCCGGTGTTCTCGCGCAACCGATACAACGTCGAGCGTGCCGATGCGCTGGACTACGACCTGCTGTTCTACGTCGCCAACTGGCCGTCGGCGCGCTCCTACGCATGGAAGACCCTGCTGCGCGCGCGCGCCATCGAGAACCTCTGCTACGTCGCCGGGCTCAACCGGGTCGGCACCGACGGCAACGATGTGCACTATTCCGGCGACAGCGCGGTGATCGACTTCCTGGGGCAGCCGATCGTCGAATGCGCCGAGGAGCAATGCGTCGTGACGACGACCCTGGCAGCCTCGGAATTGTCGGCGCACCGCAAGCGCTTCCCGGCGATGCTCGACGGCGACGCATTTACGCTGGGCTAGAGGCGCAGCGAAGGAACGGAAAAGAGCGTTCACGCTGCGCACCCGCATCGCGTCGTTTCATCGTTGCCAACGACGCAGTGAGGGAGGATCCACGGTGTTCTTCGATTCCTTCGCGGATCTGCTGCGCGTGCTGGTGACCGGCGTGCTCGCATATGCCGGGTTGATCGTCCTGTTGCGCGCCTCGGGAAAACGCACCCTGACCAAGATGAATGCATTCGACTTCGTGGTGACGGTGGCGCTGGGTTCCACATTGGCGACGATAATTCTCAACAACGACGTGGCGCTGGCCGAAGGAGTGCTTGCGCTGGCCGTGCTGATCTTCCTGCAGTACGCGGTGACCTGGTTTTCGGTGCGCCTGCCGGTCGTGCGCAGGGTTGTGGCCAGTGAGCCGGCGATGCTGCTGCACAAGGGCCGGTTCCTGCACGAGGCGATGCGCCGCGAGCGCATCAACGAGCGCATCAATGAGGAAGAGATCCGCCAGGCCATGCGCAAGGACGGAATGGATGACCTGTCGAGAGTTCGTGCGGTAGTGCTGGAAAGCGACGGCACGTTCAGCGTCATACCCGAGGGCCGATGACCCCCGATGCGCCGGTTTCGCGGTTCACTTGCGGTCGGATCGTTCCTTGAACTTCGCGAAAACGGTCACGACCAGAAAGTTCATGATCGCCAGCGAGATCGCGTGATTCCAGTAGCCGAGCCCGACCGCGGCGCCGATCGCCCCGACCACCCAGATGCTCGCGGCGGTCGCCGTGCCAGAAACCCGGTCGTCGTGCTTGAGGATGGCGCCGCCTCCGACGAAGCCGATGCCGGTCATCAATCCCTGCAGCACGCGAGCCATTGCGTCGGGCGAGTGTTCCGGGCCGATGAACTGTTCGGCGATCAGGACGTAGGCACAACTGCCCACGGCGACCAGGGGGAAGGTGCGCACGCCCATGGTGTCGCCGTGGCGCTCGCGGTTCCAGCCGATCGGAAAGGCCAGTGCGACCGCCCCAAGCAGGGTCAGGAAAGGCGTGAGGTAATCGAGGAACTCCTGCATGCGTGCTCCTTCCGAGCACGCCGCCAAGCCGGTTTTCCACCGACTCCAGGGCGCGCTGCAGTGCGTTGCGGGACGACGCCGGGCGGCGGCTCGGCGGAGGGACGGTCGTCACCGAAGTTCGACGAGCATCAGCAGCTTCGCACCCGCTGGCTCAAGACGGCGCGAAGCCGCGCGGAACTGGCGTGGCTCTGTCGCCCGGCACGCTCAGCGCGGCGGGCGCGGTTTGAACGGCTTGCGTGGTGCGGCTCCCGGCGGTTAGCCGGCGGCGGCCGGGCGCGGCCCGCGGGGACCATGCGCGCGCGGAGCATGCG
>JALYOG010000144.1 GCA_030856985.1 Pseudomonadota bacterium
CGTGCCCCACAGCCGGCCGATCTCAGAACCTGCCCTGCTGGTAGTCGGCGAACGCCTGCATCAGCTCCTCACGGGTGTTCATCACGAACGGGCCGCGCCGCACCACCGGCTCGGCCAAGGGCTTGCCTGCCACGAGGATCAACCGCAGCCCGGCGTCCCCGGCACGGACCCGTAGCGCCCGCCCTCCGGCGAGCACCGCCAGCTCCTGCGCCGCCAGCGGCCGCGCCTGGTCGCCATGCCCGAGCTCTCCGCCGCCTTCGAACGCGTACGCGAACGCGTTGTGTCCCTCCGGCAGCGCGTACTCCCACGACGCCTCCGGCGACAGCGCGATGTCGAGATAGACCGGTTCGGTCGCCGGTTGCCTGATCGGGCCGCTCACCTCGCCCACGCGCCCGGCGATCACCTTGACCGCGACACCCTCCGCAGGCTGCACCTGCGGGATCCGCTCGGGCGGAAACTCCTGGTAGCCAGGCTCGTCCATCTTGTCGCGCGCCGGCAGATTGATCCACAGCTGGAAACCGCGCATGCGGCCCTCCACCTGCTCGGGCATCTCCGAGTGCACCAGCCCGCGCGCAGCCGTCATCCATTGCACGCTGCCGGGGACCAGCACGCCTTCGTTGCCATGGTTGTCGCGGTGGCGCATGCGGCCATCGAGCATGTAGGTGACGGTCTCGAAGCCGCGGTGCGGGTGGTCGGGAAAACCCGCGAGGTAGTCTTCGGGCCGGTCCGTGCCGAACTCGTCGAGCAGCAGGAACGGGTCCAGGTCCGGCAGCGCGTCTGCGCCGATGACGCGGGGGAGGCGCACGCCGGCGCCGTCGGAGGCGGCCTGGCCGCGCACGAGGCGGCCGATGCGGGCGAACGGTTCGGACGGGGAAATCGAACTGGCGTTCATGGGATGGCTCCTCGCACGCGAGTGCTGTTGATCCGAACCCAGAGACTGGCGCCGTCGCATGCGAATACCAGCCATGCGACCGCAAACCAGTGTTTCGCGATCGTGCCCAATGGCCGGTGTGCGTCGGCACGGTTCGCGAGCCGGCTGTTGCTCGGATCAGCGGTGGCGCAGGATCCAGCAGCGATGGATGCGGGGATCGCGCGCGAAGTCGGGCGGGATCGTCTGCGGACTGATTTCCACGAATTCGGCGAACTCCGAGACGGCCTGGTCGTCCATCCTGAAACGCCGGAAATTGTTCGAGAAATACAGCGTGCCGCCTTCGGCCAGCCGCGCCATCGCCGCCCTGAGCAGGCGCACGTGCTCGCCCTGCACGTCGAAATCCTCGGCGCGCCTGGAGTTGGAGAACGTCGGCGGATCGCAGAAGATCAGGTCGAACTGGGTCGTTTCGTTCTCCAGCCAGTTCACCGCATCGGCCTGCACCAGTCGGTGGCGCACTCCGCCGAACCCGTTTTCGCGCAGGTTGTCGGCGCACCACTGCAGGTAGGTCGCCGACAGGTCGACGGTGGTGGTCTGGCGCGCGCGCCCGACCGCCGCGTGCACCGTCGCCGCGCCGGTGTATCCGAACAGGTTGAGGAAGCGCGTGTCATCGGCTTCTGCCGCGATGCCAAGCCGCAGTGGCCGATGGTCCAGGAACAGGCCCGTATCGAGGTAATCGAACAGGTTCACCCGCAGGCGCGCGTCGCCCTCGCGCACCACCAGGAACTCACCGCGCTGGTCGAACCGACCGTATTTCGCGCCGCCCTTGCCCTTGGCGCGGGTCTTCAGCGCAACCTGCTCCTGCGGCACGGCGAACACGTCGCGCACGGCGGCGAGAAGCTCGTTCAGGCGCCGGCGCTGGTCGGCCTCGGGAATATCCGAAGGCGCGGCGTACTCCTGCACGTGCAGGAACGTACGCGGCTGCGGCGCGTCGGGAGTGGGTTCGGTCACGTAGACGTCGATCGCCGCCGAATACTCCGGCAGGTCGGCGTCGTAGGCGCGGAAACAGGTGACGGACTCGCGCTCGCGCCAGACCTTGAGCTTGCGCAGGTTCTTGCGCAGGCGGTTAGCGACCATCTGCGCGCCTTCGCTCAGCGCGGCTGCCTGCCCCACCGGCAGTGGATCGCGCCGCGGCACCGCCACCGGGTCGCAGACGATCAGGGTGCACTCGATCGCGCCGTTGAAGACCTGGTACTTCTTCGCCGCACGCAGGCCGGTCGCATACGCCAGTTCGGCGTCGCCGCACAGCAGGCTGGCGCGCCACAGCGGCGTGGCCCGCTGCAGTGCGTTGCCCAGCGCGCGATACAGCGCGGGATCGGCCGCCAGGCGCGCATCGTACGGCGGATTGCTGGCGACCAGGCCGCGCGGATTCTTCTGGACCGCAATGTTTTCGATGGTGCTGGTCGTGAACGAAATCGCTTGGTCTACGCGCGCGACCGCCGCGTTCTCGCGCGCCGAGCGGATCGCGTGCGGATCGACATCGCTGCCGTGGAAGGCCGGTCGCAGGGCCGCGCGGCCGACGGTCTCGCGTGCCAGCGCTTCGGCGACCGACGCCTGCCACGCTTCCAGGTCGAACCCGCGCCAGCGCGTCGGCGGCTTGCGTCCGTTGCGCTGCAGCCCCGGGGCGACGTCGGCCGCCATCAGCGCGCCTTCGATCAGCAGGGTGCCGCTGCCGCACATCGGGTCGAGCAGATCGCCGCCCTGCGCGTACATCTGCGGCCAGCCGCCGCGCATCAGCACCGCGGCGGCGAGATTCTCCTTCAGCGGCGCCTCGCCCTGCGACTGGCGCCACCCGCGGCGGTGCAGCGGGCCACCGCCCAGGTCGATCGAGACGATCGCGCGGCCTTTGCGAACGACCAGGTTGATGCGCAGATCGGGCGCTTCGACATCGACATCCGGACGCGCGCCGGTGAGGTCGCGCATCACGTCGACCACCGCGTCCTTGACCCGCTGCGCGGCGTAGCGCGCGTGGGTGATGCCCGTGCCGGACACATGCGCATCGACCGCGATGGTGTGGTGGCTTTCGACGTGCTCCGGCCACGGCAGCGCGGCCACGCCCGCATACAGCGCGTGCTCGTCGGGGCAGTCGAACTCGGCGATCGGCCACAGCACGCGGCTAGCCAGGCGCGACCACAGCACCGCGCGCTGCGCATCGGCGAGGCTGCCCTCGACGTTCGCCCCGGCCAGCGCCGCGGTCGCGCGCGCGGATCCCAGCGCGACCATCTCCTCGGCGAGCAGGTATTCCAGGCCCTTGCCGCAGCTGGCGTAGAACTTCATGCCGGCAGCCCTTCGAGCAACTCGGCGAACGCGTCGCCGCTGGCCTGCACGTGCGCCGAGAGGCGGTGGCTGTCGTCGACCATCAGCAGGCGCGCGCGGCGTGCGTACGCCCAGTCCACCACCTGCGCGGGGGGAATCAGTTCATCGTCCCAGCCGTGGATGATCGAGGTCGGCACCTGCGCCGCCTGCAACGGATCGGCCTGGCCCATGCGGATCGGGGGCGCCATCAGGAACAATCCGGCGACCGGCACCTCCAGCGACGCCAGGCCCGAGATGTAGGCGCCGAGACTGGACCCCGCCAGCACCAGCGGCCCCCGCCCGGCGGCGGCGCGGGCGATATCCAGCAGGCGATGCAGCCGCGCCGGCACGTCGCCGAGTTCACTGATGCCCCGGCGTGCATCCAGATCGGTGAAGTCGGGGCGCTCGCAGCTCCAGCCCAGGCGCTGCGCCGCTTCGGCCAGCGCACTCACCTTGGTCGCCTCCGGGCCGCTCTCGAAACCGTGGGAAAGAATGCAGTGACCGCGCATGGGGGCTCCGGATAGCGGCGGCAGCGCAGGCTGCGGCGGGCGACGATGCTAGCATCCGGCCGATGCCGAACGACCCCGAACCGCCGCAGGTGCACGTCGATCCCCTGCTCTACGAAGGCCGCCTGGCGCGCCGAGAGGACGCCCGCATCGACCTCGTGGTGATCCACTGCACCGAGCTGCCGGACCTGGCCACGGCGCGCCGCTTCGGCGAGCAGGTGCTGTACCCCGATTCGGAAACGGGCAACAGCGGGCATTTCTACATCGACCGCGACGGCAGCGTGCACCGCTACGTGGACCCCAGCCGCGTGGCGCACCATACCCGCGGCTACAACGAGCGGGCGATCGGAATCGAACTGGTCAACACCGGGCGCTACCCGGAATGGCTGGATTCGCGCCGGCAATCGATGACCGAACCGTACCGGCAGGCGCAGATCGAGTCGCTCGTGGCGCTGTTGTGGATGCTGCACGCGGATCACCCGTCGCTGCGCCACATCGCCGGCCACGAGGACCTGGACACCACCGAGGTAGCTGCGACCGACAACCCGGCGCTGCAGGTGCGGCGCAAGCGCGATCCAGGCCCGCTGTTTCCCTGGGCCGCCGTCCTGTCGCAAACGGCGCTGCAGCGCCTTCCCCGCTGAACGCCGTTCCAAGTGGCCTCCGGCGAGCGGAGGCCGCCGCCCTCGCGCCGCTATAATTACCGGCCGTTCGTCCCCGGCCCACTGCATGTCGCCCTCCGATCCGGTCTCCGCCCTTGATGGACCCGCCGAGTGCGAGCCGGTCGTGCATGAACTGGTGGAGCTGCTGTCGCTGGAACGACTGGAGAACAACCTGTTTCGCGGCCAGAGCCGCGACATCGGCACCAGGTACGTGTTCGGAGGGCAGGTGCTGGGCCAGGCGCTCTCGGCCGCGCAGGCCACGCTGGATTCGCAGCGCGACGCGCACTCGCTGCATGCCTACTTCCTGCGCGCCGGCGACACCGGCGCGCCGATCGTCTACCAGGTCGACCGCACGCGCGATGGCGGCAGCTTCTCGGTGCGCCGCGTCACCGCGATCCAGCACGGCCAGCCGATCTTCTTCCTCGCCGCGTCGTTCCAGGAGCAGCAGGAGGGCGCGGAACACCAGCTGACGATGCCCGAGGTCCCCAAGGCCGAGGACATCGAGCCCTCGCCGCCGGTGCCCGACGAGGTCCGCAGGAAGCTGCCGATCAAGGTCCAGCGCTGGCTGTCGCGCCAGGGTCCATTCGAATTCCGCCACGTGTACCCGCGCGACGAGATCAACCCGCCCAAGCGTCCGCCGTACCAGCAGGTCTGGTTCAGGCTGTGCGAGCGGGTCGGCGACGCGCCGGAGCTGCACCGCGCGCTGCTGGCCTACGCCTCCGATTTCCACCTGCTGGGCACGACCACGTTTCCGCACGGCATCAGCTACTACCAGCCGAACGTGCAGATGGCATCGCTGGACCACGCGCTATGGTTCCATCGTCCGTTCCGCGCCGACGAATGGCTGCTGTACTCGATCGACAGCCCCAGCGCGCAGGGCGCGCGCGGCCTGGCGCGCGGCCAGATCTTCGACCGCAACGGCGTGCTGGTCGCGAGCACCGCGCAGGAAGGCATGATCCGCGTGCTCGACGACGCGCCCCGCCCTCCCACTCCGAAAGCAGGCGACGAGTAAGCAATGAGACAGGTCTTCAGCAGCCCGCGCCTGGAGAACGTCGAGGGCGTCGCGCAATTGCTGCGCGATGCCGGCATCGAGGTTCGCATCGTCGACGGCCGCTCCTACAAGAGCCACCTGCGCGGCAATTTCAGCTATCTGGACAACGAGTCCTCGCGGCCGGCCGTGTGGGTGGTTCGCTCGGAACAGCAGCTTCCCGCGCGCGAACTGCTGCGCGAAGCCGGGCTGATGGACAGCACCCGCGGCCAGAGTTCCTACACGATGCCGGTGTTCCGCAGCGAGGCGCGGACCCCGGCCGGCAACGCGGCCCGGCGCCGCGCGACGCTGATGAAGGTCGGCCTGCTGGCGGTGATCGCGGTGGTGATGGTCCTGGGGATGGTCCTGACGTTCAACCGTCCTCCCGCGGCGCAGCTTCAGACCCCGGCCTCACCGCCGTTCGACGGCACCGCTGCCGCGACCCTGTCGCCGGTGGCGCGAGCGGTGTTCGCCAGCGAACTGGGCGCCGTCGATACGCCGGTGGTCTGCCTGTCGGTCGATGGCAGGGACGCACCTCCAGGCTTGGTGCGGGCGCTCATGTCGAAGGCAACGCACGCGCTCGTGCCGGCTTCGGAATGCCAGCGCGTCGCCGAAGAAGACCGGGGCAGCTTTCACCGCGACAGCGGGGCCGAAGCGACGCTGCTGGAGATCAGCGGCTTCCGGCCCGCCGCTCCGGATGCAGGCCAGGTGGAAGTGAGCGCCTATCACCATCGGATGTGGGCGAGCTACAAGACGCTGGAGGTGCGGCGGATCGAGGGCGCCTGGAAGGTCGTGCGCGTGATCAAGCACGTGCGTACCTGAGCTTTCGAAGGCCCGAACCCGACTGCGGGAACGCTGCCTTTCGGGCTCCCGCTCGCGATTTCACGCTACTTCCACATCGGTCGCAATTGTTTCCAACCGTACCAGCGCGAAAAGGCAAGATGCCAACTTCGAGACTCATGGATGAACTGGGCAACAGACGCGCCACGACGCCGTCCGATCCATATTCCGGACATACAGGCCTGGCTTGTTTGCACATCGAAGCCCCGGCTCCGCCGCGCGCGCGTTTACGCGACCATGCCACCGTTCCGGTACCCTCGCTGGCACGCTGCCTCGCGACCCGCAGCCCCACTGGGATCACGTGCTGCAAGCCGAGACTCACCCGACGAGACCAACGATGCACAAGCCGCCAGGGCAGGCAGACGACGACAGTGCGGGTCGATGGCCCGCCATCGGCGATTACGCATTGATCGGGGACTGCCGCACGGCGGCGCTGGTGGGCTTGGACGGCAGTATCGACTGGTTGTGCCTGCCGGATTTCTCCAGTCCCGCGTTCTTCGCCCGCATCCTCGACCTCGACCGCGGCGGGCGGTTCCTGGTTGCCCCGGCGCAACAGCCGTCGCAGGCGCAGCGAACGTACGTTGGCGACAGCAACGTGCTGCAGACCCGGTTCGCGTCGGGGGCCGGCGAACTCGTCCTGACCGACGCGATGGTGGTCCCTCCCGCGCTTGAGCCGGGACAGTTGCTGCCGCAGCGGGAGCTGTTGCGATCGGTCGAAGCGATTGGCACGGAGGTCGCGGTCGAGGTGATCTACCAGCCGCGACCCGACTACGCGCGGGCCAACGTTCGCCTGTCGCGCCGCGCCAAGTGCGTGTGGGCCTGCGAACACGGCGCGCACCTGCTGCTGCTCCATAGCGACATGCCGCTCGAACTGGACGAAGACGGGCGCGGCCTGCGCGGCCGCTGCGTGCTGCAGGCGGGCGAACGCCGCTACCTGTCGGCCACCTACGTCAACCGGGATGTCGGCGTGCTGCTGCCGCTGGGCGACGATGCGTCCGCGCGCATCGATGCGACGGTCGCATGGTGGGAGGAATGGAGCGGTCGATGCACCTACGACGGTCCCTACCGCGCCGCGGTGGTGCGCAGCGCGCTGGTGCTCAAGCTGCTGACCTACTGCCTGTCGGGCAGCGTGATAGCCGCGCCGACCGCGTCGCTGCCGGAGGACATCGGCGGATCGAGGAACTGGGACTACCGGTACTGCTGGCTGCGCGACGCGTCGCTGACCCTGGAGGCGTTCACCGATCTTGGCTACCAGGAGGAAGCCGATGCATTCCTCGGCTGGCTGCTGCACTCCACGCGACTGACGTGGCCGAAGCTGAAGGTGCTCTACGACACCCACGGAAGCGCGCGGATACCCGAGTGCACGCTGGACCATCTGCAGGGCTACCGGGGATCGAGTCCGGTCCGGATCGGCAACGGCGCCTGGAACCAGCTGCAGCTGGATGTCTACGGCTCGGTGGTCATGGCGGCGGCGAACCACGTCATGCGCGGCGGGCAACTCGGCCGTCAGGAGCAGAAAATGCTGCTCGGGTTCGGCAAGAGCGTCTGCCAGCTGTGGCGCTGCGCCGACGACGGCATCTGGGAGATACGCGACCGGCGGTCGCACTACACCTATTCCAAGGTCGCGTGCTGGGCTGCGCTCGACTGCCTGGTCAAGCTGGGCGCAAGCGGCAAGGTGCCATCGAAAGGCGAACGCTTCGCGCAGGAGCGCGATGCCATCGGCGAGCGCATCGAAAAGGAAGCTTTCGATCGGGACATCGACAGCTACACCGGCGTGCTCGATTCCGACCCGTGGGCGGACGCCAGCCTGCTGCTGCTGCCGCGCTACGGTTACTGCAAGCCAGACCACCCGCGGATGGTCGGCACCTTTGCGTATCTGGACGCGCAGCTGTCGTGCGGGCCGCTGATGTACCGGTACCCCAAGGGGTCCGACGGCATGGAGGGCGAAGAGCATCCGTTCGGGATCTGCAGCTTCTGGGCGGTCGATTACCTGGCGCAGGCCGGGCGCGAGGACGAGGCAAGATCGCGACTGGAAAAGCTGCTCGCGATGTCGAACGACGTCGGGCTCTATGCCGAGGAGATCGAGCCGGAGTCCGGGGCTGCGGTCGGCAATTTCCCGCAGGCGTTCACGCACGTGGGACTCATCAACGCGGCGGTGTCGCTGTCGCGATGCAGGAAGAAGGGAGACGAGGCGGAATGAGCGTGCTTGCGGAAATGCCCGACTTTTCGGTGCTGCTGCTGTGGGGGTTCGTCGCCACGATGGTGATGACCATCATCCTCTACGGCAGCCAGGCCGCCGGGCTGTCGCGGCTCAGCTTCCCGCTGATCCTGGGCACCTGCCTCACGGCCGATCGCGACCGTGCGCATCTGCTCGGGTTCCTGGCCTATCTCGCTGGAGGCTGGGTCTTCGCTTTCATCTACGCCGGGCTGTTCACCCAGGTCGGAACCACCTGGCAGGCGGGAACCATTGCCGGGTTCGTGCACGGGCTGTTCCTGCTGCTGGTGATCCTGCCGGTCATGCCGCATCTGCATCCGCGCATGGCATCGGAATACGACGGGCCCGACCAGCTCCGGCGCCTGGAGCCGCCGGGCTTCCTCGGCCTCAACTACGGATACCGCACTCCGCTGACGACGCTGCTTGCACAGACCGCGTACGGCGCCATCCTGGGAACGTTTCTTCCGGGATGACTTCCCGCTTCCCCGCTTTGCCGGTCGCGTTTCCGGCAAGGGCGGTGTGGCGCGTGAGAACCGCGCAGCGGCTCACGGCTGTGGAAACAGGTCGGCAGGCCTCAGAAAACCATCCCGATCCTCGTCCAGGAACGCGAAGGCCTTGGCCATCTCCGGCATGGCGGCTTGGACTTCCGCGCGGCTGAGCTTTCCATCCCGATCGACGTCGGCCGCGGCGAACTTTGCCTGCGCGTGCTGCTGCCGCAGCGCGGCGCGATCGCCGCGGTGCTGCCGTCCGGCTTGGCGCAACTCGCTGGCCACCAGGTAGCCGTCGCGGTTGCGGTCCATCGTGTCGAAGCGCCCGGCCAGGCGCGAATCGGCGGCTTCGGCCCTGCTGACCCGCCCGTCGCGGTCCTCATCGAGCCTGATCGCGCCCATGAGCGGCCCCAGCAGGGGCCTGTGGTGTTTGCCATTCGCCGCAGGGCGTTCGCTGGCGTCGAGCCTGCCGTCGCCGTTCCTGTCGAGCCGGTCGAACATGGCGGACATGCGTGGGTGTGCCGCCGCCTCGCTGCGGTCGATTGCGCCATCCTTGTTCGCGTCCATGTACTGCATGGTCCCGCGGGCACGCTGCGCGTGCGAGCCGGTGACCTGCGGCGCGGCGGCGGCCGCGCCGGCGATCAGCATCCAGGCGGTCGCGGCCAGGCCGATGTGAGCGAAAGAGGTGCGCATGGACATGCTCCTGCAGGATGGTGCGCGTGCGGCACCAACATGGGCTTGAACGTACGATCCAGCGCGTGGTTGACGCGCGAGGGCGCGGCCTCGGCCGTCGGTCGGCAAATCTCGTTCAGCTTGCCTGCTGCCGTGGCGAGGGGCTAACGACTGGTGGCGCTATTCTTCCGACATGGGTACCGAACCGGTCCACGACAATGACGATCTGCGGCTGTTCCATACCGGAGAGCACGCCTGCGGTTACTGGCCGGAACGCCCCGCACGCGACCTGGTGCTCGATCCGCGCGATCCGCGACTGCCGAAGTGGTACCCGCTGGCGCTGGGCTGGGGATTTCGCCGCTCCGGCGACATCGTCTATCGGCCGCACTGCGGCAGCTGCCACGCGTGCGTGGCGGTGCGCATTCCCGTAAGCCGCTTCATCCCCGACCGCAGCCAGCGCCGGTGCCTGACGCGAAACGGCGACGTGCAACTGCGGGTGCTGCCGGCGCAGCGCACCGAGGAGCAACTGGAGCTGTATCGGCGCTACCTCGGTGCGCGGCATGCCGGCGGCGGCATGGAAGGCCATGGCGCCAGCGAGTTCGACCAGTTCCTGATCGGCAGCTGGAGCGAGGGCCGTTTCCTGGAACTGCGCGTGGACCAGCGGCTGGTCGCGGTCGCCGTGACCGACGTGATCGATACCGCGCTCTCGGCGGTCTACACGTTCTACGACCCTGAGGAGTCCGCCCGCGGCCTGGGCACGCTGGCGATCCTCAAACAGTTGGAATGGGCGAAGCGGATGCACCGCAGCCATCTGTACCTGGGCTATTGGATCGGTGGCCACCGCAAGATGGATTACAAGCGCCGGTTCCGCCCGCTGGAGGCCTTCGACGGCCGAAGCTGGCACGATCTGCCTGACGAGCCATCCGCACAAGCACCGACCCGCAGCGTCGCCCCGACGCCCTGATCCGGGGCGGGTTCAAAGCGTGGTTGCAGCCGGGCCTGCGTCTCCGACCACGTCGGGCGCGTCCGGATCGAGCCGGATCGCGTCCGGCGGGGAAGCCTTCGCGGCGATGACCGAACTGGCGGCGACCGCCGCCGGTGCCGGTGCGATGCGCGGCCCGAAACCGAAGGACTCGTCGGTGCGCGCGGAGACGATCATGCGCACCATGTTGCCGGGCACCATGAGCTCGACCTGGGCCGGTTCCCCCGAGCCGCGACCATCGAGCGTCATCTCGATCAGCGAGCCCCCGGTGTCGATCTCCCGGCACAGCACGTGGGCCCCGTTGGGCCCTTCGACGAGGTAGGGCTTGATCGCGTCGCCGAGCGCCTCCAGGGCCGGAGGGAAGAAATACACCGCGTAGCCGTTATTGTCGTCCATAGCCGGTTCCCCTGGAGCGCGCCGTCAGCGCAGATCGATGTGGATGGCGGCCGCGGCCGCGCGCGCCGAAGCTCGTGCCTGTTCGATGTCGTCGCCGACGGCGAGCGTCACCCCGACCCGGCGCTGACCTTCGACGACGGGTTTGCCGAACAGGCGCAATTGTGTGTCCGGCTGCGCGAGCGCGGCGTCGACGCCGCCAAAGACCGGAATGCCGTGGCCTTGCGCAAGAATCGCGCAGGAGGCCGCCGGGCCACGCTGGCGCACCACGCCGCCGGCGTCCGCATGCACCGGCAGGCCGAGGATCGCGCGCGCGTGCAGCGCGAACTGGCTCAGGTCCTGGCCCACCAGCGTCACCAGGCCGGTATCGTGCGGGCGCGGCGAGACCTCGCTGAACCACACCTCGTCGCCCTTGACGAAGAACTCCATGCCGAACACGCCCCAGCCGCCGAGGTCGTCGGCGACCGCGGCCGCCGCATCCCGGGCACGCTGAAGCGCCAGCGCCGACATCGGCTGCGGTTGCCAGCTTTCGCGGTAGTCGCCGTCGCGCTGCAGATGCCCGATCGGCGCGCAGAACGTGGTCCCGCCAGCGTGGCGCACGGTCAGCAGGGTGATCTCGTAGTCGAAGTCGACGAAGCCTTCCACGATCGCCCGGCCCGCGCCCGCACGTCCACCCGCCTGCGCGTAACGCCAGGCCTCGTCGATGTCCGCCTGCGTCCGCACCAGCGACTGGCCCTTGCCCGAGGACGACATCACCGGCTTGACGACGCACGGCAACCCGATGTCCACCACGGCGCCGCAGTACTCATCCAGGGTGTCGACAAAGCGGTAGGGCGAAGTCGGCAGGCCCAGCGTCTCGGCGGCCAGGCGCCGGATGCCCTCGCGGTCCATGGTCAGGCGCGCGGCGCGCGCGGTCGGGACCACCCGGATCTCGCTGCCGCGCCCGGCGAACTCGCGCTCCAGCTCCACCAGCGTCGCGGTGTGGATCGCCTCGATCTCCGGCACGATCAGGTGCGGCCGCTCGGCTGCGACCAGCGCGCGGATCGCGGCGCCATCGAGCATGTCCAGCACATGGCTGCGGTGTGCGACCTGCATCGCCGGCGCATCGGCGTAGCGGTCGGCAGCGACCACCTCGACCCCCAGCCGCTGCAGTTCGATCGCCACTTCCTTGCCCAGTTCGCCCGAGCCGAGCAGCAGGACGCGACAGGCGTGCGGGGACAGCGGCGTGCCGAGGGTGACCATGCGCGACTCCTGGAATGCAATGCCGGCAGTTTAGCGGTCGCGTGCTTGCCGCGACCCGGCCTGGCCAAGGCGCAACCGCGGCCCGGTGCGCGACGTTGGTCAAACGCGGCGCTCATGCGATCCTGCCCCCGATGCCAGCCCGGTCCCCCGCCCGTTCGCGTTTCGCGCTGCTCGCCTGCTTGCTCGCCACCGGCATGCTGGGCGGCTGCGAGCCGGAGCGCGACGAAGCGGCCGCCGAAGCGCCTTCGGTGCAGCTGGCCGGAATGCTGATCGACCCGAAGCTGGGGGAGACCAGCGGCCTTGCGAGCTCCACCCGCCACCGCGACGTCCTGTGGGTGCACAACGACGGTGGCGAAGGCCGGCTGTTCGCGACGAGCACCAGCGGCGGGCGCATCGCGACCTTCAGGATCGAGGATGTCACCCGGACCGACTGGGAGGACATCGCGGCGTTCGAGCTCGACGGCCGCCGTTATCTGCTGATCGCCGACACCGGCGACAACGGCGGTCTGCGCCGGACGCTGCAGTTGCACGTGGTGGAGGAACCGTCGGAACTGCGCAACGCGAGGTTGACGCCGGCATGGTCGATCGTGTTCCGCTGGCCCGACGGTCCGCGCGACTGCGAGGCCGTCGCGGTGGACGCGGCGCGCGGGCAGATCCTGCTGGTGTCGAAGAAGCGCTCGCCGCCGGAGCTGTTCTCGCTGCCGCTGCGACCGCCGGGTACCTCGGTGCTCACTGCCGCTCCGGTCGCAACGCTGACCGGCATGCCGATCGCCGACGCGCAGCGGCTGCGCGACTCGCCCCGGCGCGCGCGGATGGACGCGCATGTCACCGCCGCGGCGGTGTCGCCGGACGGCAGCACGCTGGCGGTGATGACCTACCGCTACCTGTTGCTGTATCCGCGCATGCCGCAGGAACGCTGGGCCGCCGCCGTGTCCCGCGCTCCCCGCGTCAGCGACCTGCCGTGGCTGCCGCAGGCCGAGGCGCTGGATTTCAGCAGCGACGGCAGGAGCCTCTACGCGACCGGTGAGTTCGTTCCGGCGCCGCTGTATCGGATTACTCCTTAGGTCGGGGGCCGGGACTCGGGACTCGGGACTCGGGACTCGGGACTCGGGACTTGGGACTCGGGAAAGCGTCGTCCGCAAAGGACGCCAAATACGCGAAGAAGAAGCGACATGAGCAGCCGATCCCCGCGCTCTGCGAACGCGGGAACCTCGCGCTATTGGCGGCGCGCTTAGTCCCGACTCCCGACTCCCAAGTCCCAGGCCCCGACCCTCGACCCCTCTTGCTTGAGTGATATCACTGTGATATCAATATACAACACAAACCATCAGAGATCGCCATGAAAGAGAATCCCACCCGCTCGCTACCGGGCATCCTCACGCTGCTGGGACTGCTTGCTGTCGTGCTGCTGGCGATCTGGCTGTTCGTGGTCGGGGCCCGGGCGCAGGAGACGACTTGGGTCATCTCCGCGGTGCTGCTCGGCGCGCTGGCGATGTTCGCGATGATCGGCCTCTACATGGTCGAGCCCAACCAGGCGGCGGTGCTGAGCCTGTTCGGGAAGTACGTCGGCACGGTCAAGGACAACGGGCTGCGGTGGAACAACCCCTTTTTCACCAAGCGCAAGGTGTCGCTGCGGGTGCGCAATTTCGAAAGCGGCAAGCTCAAGGTCAACGAGCTCGACGGCAGCCCGATCGAGATCGCCGCGGTGATCGTGTGGAAGGTCGTCGATTCCGCCGAGGCGGTGTTCAACGTCGACGACTACGAGAGCTTCGTCCACATCCAGTCCGAGGCCGCGCTGCGGGCCATGGCGACCAGCTATCCCTACGACAGCCACGAGGACGGACAGATTTCGCTGCGCAGCCACGCGGCGGAGATTTCCGCGCACCTGAAGGTGCAACTCGACGAGCGCCTGAGCACCGCCGGTGTCGACGTGCTGGATGCGCGCATCAGCCATCTGGCCTATGCGCCGGAAATCGCCCACGCGATGCTGCAGCGGCAGCAGGCCAACGCGGTGATCGCCGCACGCACGCGGATCGTCGCCGGCGCGGTGGGCATGGTCGAGATGGCGCTGGAGGAACTGCAGAAGAACGGCGTGGTGCAGTTGGACGAAGAGCGCAAGGCGGCGATGGTCAGCAACCTGCTGGTGGTCCTGTGCAGCGACCGCAGCACCCAACCGATCGTCAATGCCGGCAGCCTGTACTGACCGTGCCGGAGAAAAAAGCCTATCCGCTGCGAATCAACGCCGAAATCATGGCGGCGGCGCAGCGATGGGCGGACGACGAGCTGCGCAGCCTCAACGCGCAGATCGAATACCTGTTGCGCGACGCGCTGCGCAAGGCCGGGCGCTTGCCGCCGGCAGGCGAGCCGAAGAACGAGGACGAACAACCATGAGCACGCGCTGGAGCTACAAGGTGGTGGACATGAAAGCGACCCTGCTCGGCCTGAAGGCCGAAGCGGTGCAGCAAGCGCTCAATCATCTGGGCATGCAGGGCTGGGAACTGGTCAACGTGCAGAACCTGGGACTGAACCTGCGCTTGTACCTCAAGCGCGACGACTGAGATGGACGCGCCGACCACCCATCGCCAGCCCACGTCACCGGACGTGAGGACGGCTGCCGCCCAAGCCTGCGAGTCCTGACGCATGCGCGCGTCATCGGCTGCCTGGAGGAATCACCATGCTGCACATCGTCAGGATGCTCGAACGTCGTTTCCCGCAGCACGCCCGCTGGTTCGCGCCGGTGCTGGTGCTGGTGTCGCTTCTGGTCCTGGTCGCCGGCATCAGCCTGTACTTCGCGCCTTGAAGCCCGGCGCCGTGCGCCACGTGCCGCCGGAACTGGCGGCCCTGCCCGCGCGCGGCTAACCTGCACCCATGCGCGCGCGGTCGAAGATACTGATCAACACTCCGGACATCGAACTATGGCCCGGCGGCTTGTTGCGCGGACGCAGCAACGCCGATGCGCGGACCCTGTCGCAGGCGCGGCAGGTCCTGCGGCGCAAGCGCGACGGCCGGTATCTTGCGGCCATACTGCCGCAGGGGCTGGTGCCGCTGATCACCCGCTTCGAGCACGAAACCGGGCTGGACGCGGCATTGCGCGCGCTGCGGACGGGGCAGGCGCAGGGACGTTCGGCGGGCGCCGAACGCGTCGGCCACCTGCCGCTGGATCGCCTGCAGGAGCGGCTGGAGGTGATCGGACTGGACGCCGGCTACGCCGAAAGCACCGGCCTGTCGCTGGTGCCGGAACCCGACCGGCTTGCCTTCGCGGGCCTCGACCGTTACCGCCGGCCGCTATGGCTGCACAGCGATGCCGCGCGCGCCTGGGAGCACATGCGGCAGGCCGCCCTGCGCGATGGGGTCGTGCTGGAGGCAATTTCCGGCTATCGCAGCCATGCCTACCAGCTCGGGATCTTCGAACGCAAGCTCGCGCGTGGCCTCGACGTGGCCGACATCCTGCGGGTCAATGCCGCGCCGGGGTACAGCGAGCATCACAGCGGTCGCGCGCTCGACATCGGCGCCCCCGGAGAGCCGCCGGCGGAGGAGTCGTTCGAAGACAGCGCCGCATTCGCGTGGCTGATCGACCATGCCGCAGGCTACGGCTTCATCATGAGCTATCCGCGCGACAACCCGCACGGCATCGCCTACGAACCCTGGCACTGGCGCCACGGCTGACGCGGCAGGGATGCGCTAGTCCTGCGAGCGCCTGGTCGGGGCCTTTTCCACGCCCGACCAGTCGGCGATCCGCCACAGGTACAGGCTGGCGTAGGTGCGGTACGGACCCCAGCGTTCGCCTCGCAGCTGCAACTCCTTCGGCCGCAGCATCTCCTCGGCCTTGTCCACGCGCTGCGCGCCCTTGCGTACGCCAAGGTCGTCCACCGGCAGGACATCGGCGCGTCCCAGGCGGAACATCAGCATCATTTCGACCGTCCAGCGGCCGATGCCGCGCACCGGCAGCAGCGCGGCGATCAGGGCTTCGTCGTCCATGCGCGCCGTGCGCCGCAGATCCGGAATCTCGCCGCGCGACTCGCGCAGCGCAAGGTCGCGCAGGGCCAGCAGCTTGTTTCCCGACACGCCGCAGGCACGGATGCTCGCGTCGTCGCAGCGTGCCAGGGTGTCGCAGTGGAAGCGGTCGCCGCCGATCGCCGCCTCCACCCGGCCCACGATCGTGGCGGCCGCCTTGCCGCTGAGCTGCTGGTAGAGGATCGCGCGGGCGAGCGCGTCGACCGGGTCGAAAGGCTGGCTCCAGCGCGGATCGGCGGCGATAGGGCCGATGCGCCTCATCCAGGCGCCGAGCTTGCGATCGCGCCTGCAAAGATGCGCGAACGCGGCATCGGTATCGAACCCACGAGTTTGCGCCGGCATCGCACTACCCTCGACCACGGACCGCATCGACGGCCCACAGCAACCAGCCTCCGATCAGCAGCAGGCCGCCGGCCGGCGCGAGCGTCGTCGGCCACTGCGCGACGACGCTCATCGCCACACTGCCGGAAAACAGCAGCGCGCCCACAGCCAGGGCCAGCACCGCGAAACTCGCCACGCGCCGGGACCCGGCCCGGGACAATGCCGCGATCGCCGCACCGTGCACCAGCGCGATGGTTCCGGCGGTCTGCAGCCGATCCTGAGCCGCACCGTCGCCGGCGTGCGAGGCGTACGCAAGCAGAGCGACCGATGCGCCTGCCATCAGCGCGCCGGCGGCGGACAGCGCACCCTTCTGGTACGAGCGGGAAGGCGCGTTTTCCATGCTTCGGGTTCGCGGCGGGATCGGGCGGACACGATAGCAGCCCGCCCGCACCAAAAAAAAGGTTCTTCACCGGATCGAGTGGATGGATGGTGCCGGATGACTACGTCACCGACCTACGTGGTTCTGCTCTCCCATCGGGAGAAGGCCCGGATCCGCCTGGGTGATGGTTCTGGCGACCGTGCGCCCCCACCCCAACCCGCTTCGCAGGGGAGGGAGCAAGAGCTGCGAGTCGGGCTCCCGCCTCACTTTCCGCAAGGAACAGAGCATGAACGACGAGTCGAGCTCCCTTCCCCGCTCCGGAACGGAGGGATCTGGAGCGCGTGGCCCAGCCCCTACCCGCTGCGCGATCAGGAATCAGCCGATGCAGCGACGGCAAGCCCGCTGACCACGCCCAACGACGCATTTCCCATCACCACCTCGGCACCCGGAAACGGCTCCGCCACCGCGTTGCGCACGTAGGGGGCGCGCGACATGCCGCCGGTGAGGTAAACGATTTCAGGCGGCCGGTCGAGCTCGCCCGCGACAGAGCCGAGCAGCCCGCGCAACGACGACAGGAATCGGCTGGCACTTTCGTCCAGGGCAGTGCGATCCGCCCGCGCCTGCAGTCCGCACTCGATGTAATCCAATGGCGCCAGAGCATCGGCATGTTCGCTGAGCCGGATCTTGGCGCGTTCGACCGTGCCGCTCAGGCGGATGGTGTTGCCGAAGGCCTGCAGCTGCGCCAGACGCGCATCGAACGGCGCCTCCACGTGATGGAACGCCGTGCGCCTGAAGGACGCCTGCCGCTGCAGGTCGTGCACGGCGGCCGCCTCGTAGAACTGGTGCACCGGCGTGGGCGTGCAGCCCTTGCCGAACAGCGGCATGAACCTGCGCATGCTCAGCTCGATGTCCACGTCGGTGCCGCCCTGCGCCAAGCCCCACGAGCGCAGGATCTCCGGGCTCGCCGCGGGCCCGCCGACGTCGGCGATCGCCACGTCGGTGGTGCCGCCGCCGATGTCGACCACGAGCGTTCTTCGCTGAATACGCTCGCCCTGGTGAAAGCCCATCGCCGCGGCCGCGGGTTCTTCGAGGAAGTCGACCGCCTCGAAGCCGGCCGCGTGCGCCGCATCGGTGAGCATCCCGATGGCCTGCACGCCGCCGGCCTCGCCCATCGAACTGCGAAACTCCACCGGGCGACCCAGCACCACCGAGCGCACCTGGGTGCCAAGCTGGCGGCTCGCGCTGGAGCGGATGTGGCCGAGGATGTGCGTGGCGATGCCGACCAGGGCCTTGCGTGCGCTGCCATGCAGCCGGAAGCCCAGCATCGATTTGGGCGAAACGACCAGGTGGCCGCTGCCGCTGGCGATGTAGGCCTCGATCGCCTCGTCGCCGTAGAGTGCGTTGTGCAGATCGACTTCGGATTCGGAAGCGCGCAGCGCCTGTTCCGAATGCCAGCGCCGGCGAACCGCACTGATCGCATCCCTTCGCAACGCGTCCGCGGACCGGGCGACCGCGCCCGGCACCATCGCAAGTGCCTCCCCGCGCCTCTCGACCGGCTCGGCCAGCGCGCGCTGCCGCGCGGCCAACGCACGCGCGGCGCCTGCGTTCTGTTCGCGCGTGCTGTCGGCCACGAGCCTTGCGACTTCCGCTTCCAGCGCGGGCGTGAGTTCGAAATCGGCCGCCGAGGGCAGCTTCAGCGGAAAGAACACCGTGGTGCGAAACTGTTCCTGATCGCCGAAACGGATGAGGTGGAGCGTGCCGTCGACCACGGCGCCGGCCGCCGAGTAGCTGGTTCCGAAATCGATGCCGATCCTCATGAAGCCTGTTCCGGTTGCTGAAGCCGCGGCGCACGGAGCGCATGCCGAACCGCCGCACAGCGACGACGCAACGGCAAGGATATCCCGTGCCGGGATGCTGTTCCGCGCGCCGTGCAAGATCTGCGGGCCTGCCTTGGCAGCGCCTCGCAACCGTCGGCGAGCGGTCGGCGTCGCGACCGCGAATCCGAGGACGCAGAGCGCGCGCCTGAGGAGCACACGCGCACGCGGCTCCCACGCCTGCCGTGCGAAGCTCGGCGGCCAAGCCTGTCGGGTTGCGATGCAGCCGACCCGCAAGACGCAAAACCCAAGGAGTTGTCATGACCGTTTCGGACGTCCTCATCAAGATCCTCGCCGCCTACGGCGTGCGCCAGCTTTACGGCATCGCCGGCGACGCCATCAACGACGTGATCGATGCGGTGCGCCGCCAGAACGAGATCGCGTTCGTCGGCGTGCGCCATGAGGAGTCGGGTGCTTTCGCAGCGTCCGCGCAGGCCAAGCTCACCGGCCAGTTGTGCGCCTGCGTCGGCACCGCGGGACCGGGCGCCATCCACCTGCTCAACGGCCTCTACGATGCGCGCTTCGACCACGCCCCGGTGATCGCGATCACCGGCCAGGTGGCGACCGGCTTCATCGGCACCGAGCATCACCAGGAAGTGCACCTGGAGCGCCTGTTCGCCGACGTCGCGGTCTACAGCCAGACCCTGACCAGTCCCGAGCAGGTGCCGGCGGTGTTCCTGGAAGCCTGCCGCGCGGCGATCGCGCATCGCGGCGTGGCGCACATCATCCTGCCGACCGACGTGTCCGGGCGCAACGCGACCATGCCGGAGGCCAAATACCTGCACGCCGCGACCGCCGGGCGCATCTCGCCGACCGCCGCGGACTGCGGGTCCGCCGTGGCGATGATCGACGAGGCGCAGAAGGTGGTGATCCTGGCGGGCATCGGCTGCGCCGGCGCGCTCGACGAAATGGTCGCGTTCGCCGAAGCGGTCAAGGCGCCGATCGTGCGCACGCTGCGGGCCAAGGACGTGATCGACGACGATCATCCGATGTGCATCGGCGGACTGGGCATGCTCGGCGGCCGGCCGGCGGTCAAGGCGATGGACGCCTGCGATCTGCTGGTCATGGTCGGTACCGATTTCCCGTACCTGGATTTCTATCCGGACTCGGCACGCACGATCCAGATCGACATCCAGCCCACGCAGATCGGCAAGCGGCATCCGGTGGATGTCGGGCTGGTCGGCCATGCCGGCGCCACGCTCGCGACGCTGAGGTCGAAAATCAAGCCCGATCGCAGTACCGAGTTCTTCGATTCGATGCGCCACGAGATGGACGACTGGCTCGACAAGCAGCGCGAGCACGAGCGCTCCGACGCGGTGCCGATCCATCCGCCGCGCGTCATGGCGGCGCTGTCGGAAGTGGCGCCGGACGACGCCATCTTCGTCTGCGATACCGGCACCGTCACGGCGTGGTCGGCGCGAAACCTGCGGCTCAAGCCGGGCCAGCGCTACACGCTGTCGGGCGGCCTGGCGTCGATGGCGTATGCATTGCCCGGCGCGATCGGCGCGCAGCTGGCCTATCCCGAGCGCCGCGTGTTCGCGATCGCCGGCGACGGCGGCTTCACGATGCTCATGGGCGACTTCGTGACCGCGGTGAAATACGAATTGCCGATCGTCGTGCTGGTCTTCACCAACGATAAGCTCGCCTTCATCACCCTGGAGCAGGAGGCCAAGGGCCTGCCGGACTGGGGCACGTCGCTGACCAACCCCGACTTCGCCGCGTTCGCGCGCGCCTGCGGCGGGCTGGGCATCAACGTGGCACGGCCGGAAGAACTCACGTCGGCGATCGCCGAGGCGCTGGCGTCGGGCAAGCCCACGATCATCGACATCGCGGTCGACCCCGACGCGCTGATCATGCCGCCGAGCATCTCGGTTTCGCAGGCGATGAACTTCGGCTACGCGAAGATCCGCGAAGCGTTCGGCGCGTGATCGTCCATGCCGACGCAAACCTCGTGCGGGGGAGTCGGAGCAGCCGTCACGCCGACTTGCACATCACGCCGACTTGCACATCCGCGCGTCGAACGCGTACGGGGTCTTCAGCGACACCCGCAGAGCCTTGATCGCTGCCGACTCGGGATTGAGCAGCACGTTGAACTCCTGGCGCGGATTGAACACGTCCAGCGGCAGCAAGGTGCTTGGCACCGCTGCGGCGGCGGAGGCGGCGCTGCTGGCCCAGCGGTCGCCCCAGCGCTGGGAGTCGGCGCCGGGTTCCCGACTTCGCCAGCCCATCGGCAGGGGATCGGCAGCGACCATGCCGCGGGCAAGCTCATCGTCGAGATCGAAGCCAAGGGCGTAGAACAGCTTGATTCCGTCGACGCGCGGGGCATGGACGAAGCGCTCCAGCGCCGCGAGCGCGATCGAGCTTGCGGTGTAGACCATCGATGTTCCGGGCGAATTCCAGCGGCCGCCGAACAGCCGCGCGCCCATGCCGCTGAGGGCGTCATCCACGTGCTCGGCGCGTTCGATGCGCCACACGCGCATCAGGTATAGACGCCGTAGTCGATCCGGCCCAGCAGTTGCTCCACGGCGTGCGCGCCCGGTTCGGTCATCAGCAGGTCCAGCGGAATGCGGTAGTCGAGCGCGGGTTGTTGCTGGTGCAGCCACGGCGTGGCCTCGGCCTCGCCGAGCACTTCCCTCGCGCGCCGGGTGATCTGCGCCGTGCGCAGCAGCCGCCCGCTCTGCGCGGGGTCGAGACTTTTGCCTTCGCTCTGTATCCGCTGCAGTGTGCGCAGGCTCGTCTGCAGCAACCCGGCGGTCTGTTGCGGGCTGATGTGCAGGTCGTCCTGCAGGCTGGCGACGTAGCGGAAAGGCAGTCCGATGCGCGCCAGGGCGTCCTGCCGGGTCAGGGAGCCTTCGACGATCTCATGCAGTTGGCCGTCCTTGCCGCGGGCCGCTACCTGATGCGCCATCGAGCGGATCCTTCTCGCCGCCCCGGTGGTGCCGGGCCTGTCGTGGGTGCCGACCCCAGCCTTGTCCGGCTGGGGAGATTCACCCGCGCCACCGGCCGGACCGCCGGCCTCGTTGCCGCCTGGATATCCGGGCGTTCCTTTCCGGGGGCGCTTTGGACCGATGCGGTGAGATGGGCTCGTCATATGTCGTTTTTATCACGACAGGTGTCAGGTGGCAAGCCGGGGAGGAGCATCCGGGCAGCGGGCAGCGGGCCGGGGTGCTGCCCGATGCGGCATCGGCCCGGTTGCCCGGGCCCCTCGGGTGCCGCAGTGACTTCCGGATCAGTCTTCCACGCTCTGGTAATGGGCCATGTAGCGGCTGGCCGCCACCGCGTAGACCGCGCGGGTCACCGACACGGTCGGGTCGAAGTACGCGTGCAACGTCGGCTGCAGGTCGTACGGGCCCTGGGTGAGGGCGAAGCGGGCGTTGATCAGGCCGTGATCGAGCGCGAGCTGCACGTAGCCGCGCAGTGCGGCAGGAATCGAGCCCGCATCCTCCAGCGGGATCCGGCGGCCGTCATAGAACGCCGTCAGTTCACCGTCGAACGCCAGCGCCTCGTCCTGCAGCGCGAGGCTCTGCACGAGCGAGTACGCGAGGCTGACGCGGCTCACCCGGTCGTTCGGACGGAACGCGCCATCGAGCGTGCCCATCACGCCGGCGTGCGACTGGCTCAGGTCGCGCAGCGGCGCGCCGCGGGCGACGGCCGATTCGGCGAACGGATAGGCGGCGTGACCGGCCGACAGGTCGGTGAAGCTCGAGCGGCCGTCCATCGGCAGCGACTGGCGAACGCTGGCGCCCATCAGCAGGTACTCGGCCATTTCGCTGCGCCTGAGTTCCTGGTCGGGACGGAAGCGCTTGTCGGAAAAACCGTCGACGAGGCGGTTGGCGACCGCGAACTTGATCGCCTCGCGCCCCGGATGGTTGCCGATGTCGTCCAGCCCGGTGAAGCCGCCGCTGCGCAGGAAGGAAATCTCGCCGCTGACGGTCCCGGGCGCCGCGTAGCCGTTGGTGACCTGCGCCGGATCCAGCGCCGTGCCCGATACCGAACCGATGCCGCGCACGGTGAGCTTCCACACGCCGGCCTTGCCCGGTGCGCCGGTGGTGACGGTGTCGCCGAGCAGCGGCAACGCGATCGAGGACCTGTAGCGGACCCCGTCCGGATCGGTCAGTACCAATGCGATGGTATTGGCGTCGACCGTCGCGCGCGCGGCGACCCAGGCGATGTCGTCGCCGACGGTGAAGACATGGTTCTCCACCGTGCCGACCGGGCTGAAGAAGATCGAGAACGGAACCGACGGACCGCCCGGCAGCAGCAGCGCGTTGCTGTTGAACTCGCGCAGCGAATTGACGGTCGCGCCGTAGTCGGTGCGTACCCCGGCGGCCTCGGCAAGGGCGGCATAGGCGTTGACGTGGCCCGCCCCGGCCTCCCAGTAGATGCGGCCGGTCATGTTGGTCGCGGTGCGCTCGAGGATGTCGCGGATCCGCGCCGGGGTGAGGTTCGGATTGGCTTCCAGCATCAGCGCGACGATGCCGGCCACGTGCGGGGTCGCCATCGAGGTGCCGCTCATGTGGCTGTAGTACGGCTGGTGCGCGAGATCCAGCGAGCTGTCGTCGGCCAGCAGGTGCAGCGAGCCGGTCGCGGTGCGGGTGGAGACGATGTCGACGCCCGGCGCGACGATCGTCGGCTCGTTGATGTAGGTCCACGACCGGCCGTCGGGCATCGTGAAGGTTTCCATCTCGCCGCGGTTGCCGCGCGAGGAAAAGCCGGTCAGCACCGCGTCCTTCTCGCTCGCGCCGACCGAGATCACCCACGGCGCCTGCGCGTAGGGATTGTGGGTGTTCTCGCCGGGGCCGTCGTTGCCGGCGGCGAATACGCTGACGATGCCGCGCTTGTAGAGTTCGTAGGTCGCGATGTTGACCGGGTCCAGCGGCTCGAACTTGCCCGAGGTGCCCCAGGAATTGCTGGTCACGCGGATCGGGCTGTTGTAGCTGAACTGGTTCGTCGCCGCGTAGTCGAGCCCGCCCACCGCATCCAGGATCAGCAGCACCGCGCCGGAGCCGTAGCCGACGAGATCCGCACCCGGCGCGACGCCGCGGTACAACCCGTTGGAGCGGGCACCGGTGCCGCCGATCGTTCCGGCGACGTGGGTACCGTGGCCCGAACCCCAGTCGGTGTTCGGCACGCCTTCCACGTAGGTGATCGGCAGCAGCGAACTCCATGCGGCCAGGTTGGTGGCGCCTTGGGTGTTCTGCACGACGTGGTTGCCCAGTTGCAGGTCCATGTGGGTCGCATCGACGCCCGAATCGTTCACCACCACCGTCACACCGGCGCCGCTGAACGGAATCGCCCGGTTGTAGTCGCCCGGGTTCTGCACCGTGCGGGCAGCGCCGGAGAGTTCGCGCGCCTCCTTGTTGGCGTACCGCAGCGGGGCGTTCCAATAGATGGAAGCCACGTCGCTGCGCTGCGCCAGGGCGCGGATTTCGGTCGGAGTCGCCAGCGCGCCGACGATCGGCAGCGTGCGCATGGTCACGCCCGTGTCGATGCCGAGCGCCTTCAGGGCAGCAACCTGATCGGCGCTCAACGGCCGGGACTGGGCGTAGCTGACGACCACCTGCAACTGGTCGTCGGCCTGCGCTGCGAGCATGAGTTCCTGCAACTGCGGGTCGAGCTGGGCATCGGCGAGCGCGACGCCGCTGGCCAGCAGGCCGGCCGCGATGGCGCAAAGGCGGAAGCTTCGGCGATGCGTGGGGGAAGTGGTGATGGACATGTACGCTCCGGAAATCGCCCACGGTCGTGGGATTTGACCCGAGTGTTCCCGCGGGCGTCTCAATCGGCTATCCGGACATCTCCCCACCGCGGATGGGGGGAAACCCCCAGCGTCTACAAGGCCCTCACGCGTGCGCTGCATCATTAAGATGGCTCTCGCTCGAACCTGAACCGATGTGTGAATCCGCCTGCAGACGAGTGGCCCGATCTCCGTTAGGCTCAGGGTGCGATTTATCGCGCCCCGGTCCAGGCAAGAGACCGGCCTACCCTGCGCACGACGCGCTGCTCCTGGAGAAAAGCCGATGACCAGGTTCCCGTGGGCGTCAAGGCTGCTGCTGGCGATCGCCCTTTTCGCCGCCTCCGCTGCCGCCGCCGCCCAGAGCCTGCCGGTGCAGGTCCGGGCCAGCGGAAACACCGCGACCATCAAGGTGGTCTCGACCTCGATCGCCTCCACCGAGGTGCTCGTCAGCTTCGACGAAGCCTTCAACCTCAGTGCCGCCAGCCTGGGTGTAAGCGCGGAACTGGTGAGCCTCAGCGATCCGCTGCTGCTGGCGCGACTGCCCGACCCGGCGACGACCCAGCTCGACTCGTCGCTGCCGTTGCTGATCACGATCGAACCGCCGGCAGGCGCCGGCCTCGCCTTCAATCGCACCGCGCGCGTCGAGATACACACCCACGCGCTGCCATACGCGGTCGGCAGCTCGTACCGGATCCTCAAGGCCCCGCTGAACGGAAAGTTCCGCGACATCACCGACGAGATCGCCCCCGGCAGCGTCCGTGCGCGCGGCACCACGGGCGGGTTCTCGCAATTCCTGATCGTCGCGGACGTCCGTGCCAGCGACCAGATCGTCGCCGAGAAGATCTCCTGGTTGCGGGGGCGTTTCGCGATGCTTCCGGCGCTGGAACGTCCGCCTTTCGACTCGTACCTGGATGCCGCGGAGAGCGCCGTGGCGGCAGGCAGATTCGCCGACGCGATCGCGGCCGTCGACTCGATCCGCGCACGCGCGGCCGCCCGCGCCGGCACCGCCCTGGCCCAGCAGTGGCGGGCCACCCGGGATGTCGAGAACCACGCGGGCGAGATCCTCGCCGGCGCAGCGACGCTGGAGTTCAGCATCGCCTACCTGCGCGACTTCGGCGACTGATCCCGATCCGAAGCGGGCGCCAGGGCCGGCGCTCCGATGCCTCTGCCCTGCCCTCGCGGGCCGAGGCCCGCGATGCCTGCGAGTTTCGCCTCCCTGCCGAGCCTCCAGGTCAGCGAGCGGATGGCGCAAAGCCGCTGCGCGATTGGCAGAACACGCTGTTCGGAACTTGCCCGCATCCTGAGCTTGCCTGGCGAACATCACCCTTCGATTTCGCGCCTTGTTCTTTCGCGTCCTTTTGCGTCCTTCGCGGACAAGCCCTCCTGCAGCAATCGCCGCAGCCGCGTTAACATGGGCCATGCAGGCGCGACTGATCGCCTATCCACCCGACAACGCCGCCATCATCCGCCTGGTCCCAGCGTATGGGCGGCTGCGGATCGGTCGCGCGCGCGATTGCGACCTGGTGCTGGACCACTCCTCCGTCTCCCGTGAGCACGCCGAACTGCGGGCCGATGCTGGCCAGTGGCTGCTGCGCGACCTGGGCAGCAAGAACGGCAGCCATCTGGACGGCGTGCGCGTCGATGAGGCGCCGCTGCTCAAGGCCTGCTGGCTGCGCTTCGGCGATGTGCACTGCGAGTTCGCTCCACTGACCGACGCCGAAGCGGCCGAAGGCGAGCGCCAGCAGGGAAGCCGGCGCAATGCCGCGACCGCGCACACGGTACGCATCGGCCAACTGACCAGCCTGGGCGACCTGCTCGACGCGAGCCTCACCGCGGTGCTGGAGCTGACCCAGTGCACCCGTGGCTTCGTGCTGCTGAGCCAGGGCGACGGCCTGGCGGTGCGCGCCAGCCTGTCGCTGAGCCCCGCCTCGCTGGCGACGCGCGCGTTCTCCGGCAGCGTCGGTGCCGTGCGGCGCGCGCTGTACCAGCGTCGCATCGTCGTTGCCAACGACATCGGACGGGAGGCCTGGCTGGCGTCGCGCGACTCGGTGATGGCGGCCGGGCTGAGCGCGCTGGTCTGCGTGCCCTTGATGGAGAACGGCCAGGTGCTGGGTGCGATCTATGCCGATCGGGTCACCCCCGGCATCGCGATCAGCACCCTGGACCTGGAACTGCTGCAGGCATTCGCCGAAAACGCGGCCGTGTGGATCGCCGCGCGCCGCACCAGCGAGCAGTTGGACGAGATGGCCGATGCGGCGGACTGGGTGCAGATCGTCGCCGCCCACGACAGGCACTCGGCATGAGCGGTTCCGGGGGCGGAACCGAGGACCTGCCGCCGGGCGAAGCAGGCGGCAGCGGCGCGACCGCGACTGGCATCTATTCGCAGATGGATTTCGCGCCCGGCACGGTCCTGGCCGGGCGCTTCCGCCTGGAGTCCATCCTCGGCATGGGCGGCATGGGCGTGGTCTATCGCGCGACCGACCTGACCCTGGACGTGCCGGTGGCGCTGAAGCTGCTGCGACCCGAGCTCGCCCAGCGCGGGGACGCGTTCGAGCGCTTCCGCGAGGAACTGCTGCTGGCGCGGCAGGTGTCGAGCCCGCACGTGGTGCGCATCCACGACCTGGCCCGGCACGAGCAGCACTGGCTGATCAGCATGGACCTGGTCGATGGCAGCTCGCTGGACCAGCGCATCGACCGCGACGGCCCTTTGCCGGTGGAGGACGCGCTCAAGCTGACGCGCCAGCTCGCGCAGGGACTTGCCGCCGCGCACGCCAAGGGCGTGCTGCACCGCGACCTCAAGCCTGCGAACGTCCTGCTCGACCAGAGTGGCGACGCGTACATCAGCGACTTCGGGATCGCGCGCTCGCTCGCCAGCAGCGGCCTCACCCGCTCGGGGGCGCTGCAGGGCACGCCCGATTACCTGTCGCCAGAGCAGGCCCGCGGCGATCCGCTGGACGCACGCAGCGATCTCTACGCCCTCGGCCTGATCCTGTACGAGATGTTGTCGGGGAAGCGCGCGTTCGACGGCGGCACCATCGCCGAGGTGCTCGCCCAGCGAATGCTGCGCACGCCGCCGCCGATCACCCGTTACCGGCCAGAGGCTCCGGACTGGGTCGCGCGGCTTCTCGACAAGCTGCTGCGCCCGCAGCCGGGGCACCGCTTCAGGAACGCGGCCGAGGTGATCGCCGCGATCGACGCGCGCGCGGTGCGCCGCGACTTCCGCCCGGCGCGCAAGGCGGGGTGGGGACTGGCCGCGGTGC
>JALYOG010000146.1 GCA_030856985.1 Pseudomonadota bacterium
ATCTACACCAGTCAACGACCCAAATCGAAATGATCGGCCACGCGCGACCGCGGCGAGCTACCGCGGTGTCACAGCCAGCGTGCGCGCTTGAACATCCGGTACAGCACCAGGCACACGCTGGCGACGCCGATCAGCAGCACCGCGTAGCTCCAGCGGCCTTCCAGTTCGGGCATGTACTGGAAGTTCATGCCGTACCAGCTGGCGATCAGCGTCGGAGCAGCCAGCAGCGCGGCCCAGGCGCCCAGCCGCTTGACGATCTCGCCCTGGCGGACGGTCACCAGCGAGAGATTCACCGATACCGCGGCGGTCAGCATCTCGCGCAGGGTATCGGTGGCTTCGTTGATGCGCACCGCATGGTCGAGCACGTCGCGGAAATACAGCTGGATCTCCTCGCCGATGATCGAGTTGGTGCGCGAACGCGCGAGATGCCCGACGATGTCCTGCAGCGGCGCGATCGCCATCCGCAGCCGGGTGAGCTCGCGCTTGAGGTCGTAGAGCTTGTGCACCGTCGCCTTGTGGAACTCCTCGGCAAAGATGCTCTGCTCCAGCGCATTGAGCGCCTGGCTGAACTCGTCGACGATCGGCAGGTAGTCGTCCACGACCATGTCCAGCACCGCGTAAAGCGCCGCACTGGAACCGTGCAGCAGCAGCTCCGGTTCGCGCTCGATGCGCGCGCGGGCCGCCGCGTAGCTGCGCGAGGCGCCGTGCCGCACCGTGACCAGGTAGCGCGGGCCGACGAACAGGTGGGTTTCGCCGAAGCGGATGACGTTGTCGACGGTCTGCGCGGTGTGGATCGCGATGAAGAGCGAGTTGCCGTAGGTCTCGAGTTTCGGCCGCTGGTGGGCGTTGTGCGCGTCCTCGACCGCAAGGTCGTGCAGGTCGAACTCTTCCTGCAGGTCGTCCAGCAGTTCCTCGGCGGGCTCGTACAGGCCGACCCACACGAAGCTGCCGTCGTCGATCGCCAGTGCATCGCTGATCGCGTCGAAGCTGATGTCGCTGCGAACGCCGTCCTTGCTGTAGACCGCGCAATTCACCACGCATCCGGACGTTGCCTGATATCCCATGCCGGCATCGCGCCCGTGCGGCCGGTCGGCGACAATGGTCATGCGGCCGCTCTCGGTGCAGGCATTGCGAACCGGGACCGGAAGCCGAGCCACAGCCCCGCGTGCACCGGCAGCAGCAGCGCAATCCAGTGCGCGTTACGCTGCGGCGCCAGCGGCAGCCAGTGCAGGAACAGCGCAAGGACCGCGCAGGCCAGGACCAGGACGAGGAGTGCCTGGAACCACCGCCCAGGCGGCCGGTCGCGAAGCAGCCGCCACCCGCCCGGCAGCAGCAGCCACCCCAGTGGATTGAACAGCAGCAGGTTGTGGCTACCCCAGCCGAACCGGTGCGCCGTGCCCAGCCAGATCAAAAGCATCAACGCGCCCGCCAGGCCGGTCACCGCCCAGAATGCCAGCCCCACGCCCGCCAACGCGCGCGGCCGCTGTCGCCCCAGCCAGGCCAGGGCCGCTCCGATGAGGATCCCGACCAACGCCCAGAGCGGCCAGCCGATGGCACTGCCTTGCGGCTCCGGCGACAGCCTGTGCGGAAGGATCTGCTGCTCGTCGCGCACCAGCGGGCGCCCGTCGGCACGGCGTGCGTCGCGCAACGCATCGGCCAGGCGCATCGGCACGAACGCCTCGCCCCACAGCGACAAGGGCACGTCGGCCGCGGGGCCCAGGCCGATATCGAAGCCGAGCCACAGCCACGGCACCGGCGACACCAGGCGCAGCGCTTCGCTGCGGAAGGTGTTGCCGCGCGAACGGCCTTCCATCTGCGGACGCAGGCGCCCGTGCAGAGCAAGATCGAGCGCGTCGCGCACGCGGGTGGAACAGTTGTCGAGAAAGTAGTCGTAGCGGTAGCGCGCATTCTCGGGTCGCGCATTCCATTCCAGCGCGTCCGCCAGTCGCTGTGCGTCGGCGTCGTCGAGGTCGAGCCACTGGATGCTGACGCCGCGACCTTCTTCGCGGTAGGTCGCCAGGTCCTGCTCGAACGGCAGCGCCACCAGGCGATAGCGCATGTCGCCAAGGATGAAGCGTTCGATGAAATCCGGCTCGTCGAGGTCGAAGAAACCGAAGTTGTAGGAGGTCGCCGAGCCGGCATCGGGGTCGGCGACCACGATCGCGTTGTGCCCGAACCGCTCCCAGAAAATCTCGCCCGGCTGCATCGTCGCCACGCCCACGCGCGGGGCCGCGAATGCGGGCGCGGCGAGCGCCCACAGGCACAGCAGCATGCAGGGCATGCAGAGTCGGCGATGCAGGCTTCTCTCCCCGGCTCGCTGCCTCATGGGAGCGGCGGGCCGGTATCGTGCGTGCTTTCGCGTCCGATAGTGGGCGCGCAAAGGCGGTCGCCGACCGCCGGGCCGACGCGTTCCAGCCACGGCCGCGACGGGCAGCCGGGATTACGAACCACCCAGCACTCCCACGTGGAACGCGTGCACGCGCCGGGCGTCCGCGCCCGACACGCGGAACACGAAGCGACCCAGCGTGAGTTCCTCGCCGGCTTCGGGCAGGTGGCCGATGGCCGCGGTCACCAGTCCGCCGATCGTGTCGTACTCGTCTTCATCGAAGTCCGCACTGAAGCGCTCGTTGAAATCCTCGATCGGCGTCAGCGCATCGACCACGAACTGGCCATCGGCCTGGGCGGCGATCAGCGCGGTGGGATCGTCGGCGTCGTCGTGCTCGTCGTCGATCTCGCCGACGATCTGCTCCAGTACATCCTCGATCGTCAGCAGTCCGGCCACGCCGCCGTGCTCGTCGATCACGATCGCCATGTGGTTGCGCGACTGGCGGAACTCCCGCAGCAGCACGTCCAGGCGCTTGGATTCCGGGATCAGCACCGCCGGGCGCAGCAGCGAATGCACGCTGCCGGGGCCCTCGTCGGAGACCACGCCGCGCAGCAGGTCCTTGGCCAGCAGGATGCCGAGGATGTCGTCGGTGTCCTGGCCGTGCACCGGGAAGCGCGAATGGCCGGATTCCACCACCAGCTTCATCAGGTCCATGAAGGGCGCGTCGGCAGGGAGCATGATCATCTGCGAGCGCGGGATCATCACGTCGCCGACCGTGAGGTCGGAGACGGCGATGGCGCCTTCCATCATCGTCAGCGTGTCGGCGGCGATCAGCCCGTCGGCCTGCGCGTCGCGCAGCAACTCGACGAGGTCCTCACGGGTGGTGGGCTCGCCTGAAATCGCCGAGCTGATCCGCTCCAGCCAGGAGCGCCGTTTCTCCGGCGCGTCGTGCGCATGATGCGATGAGCCGTTACTACTGTCGTCCTCGGACATTGCGTCGTTGTCTTGGGCGCGCCCGCGGAATGGGCGCCGAGGTAGAGTTTAATGCCTTCGCCGGGCGACTACCGTAACGCTGCGCGAACAAAACGCCTGCGGGCGCACGGCTGCCGGGGCTCCGGATCGCACGGGGCTGGCTGAACAAGGGAGTCCCGGCCCGCTTGCCACGCACGGCCGGCCAACCGCTGCCGGGCCGCTCAATCGTGCGAGTAGGGGTCGCCGATCCCCAGCGTGGCCAGCACGTCGCGTTCCAGCTGCTCCATGCATTCCGCGTCGCGCTCGTCCTCGTGGTCCCAGCCCAGCAGGTGCAGCACGCCGTGCACGGTGAGGTGGGCGTAGTGCGCGTGCAACGGCTTGCCCTGCTCGCGCGCCTCGCGTTCCACCACCGGGGCGCAGATCACCAGATCGCCCAGCAGCGGCAACTGCACGTCGTCGGGCAGGCCCTCGGGTGGGTCGGCGGGGAAGCTCAGGACGTTGGTGGCGTAGTCCTTGCCGCGGTAGTGCCGGTTGAAGTTCCGGGCCTCGTCCTCGTCGACCAGCCGGATCGCCATGTCGGCTTCGCGGATGCGCCCGGCGAGCGCGGCCGCCGACCATTTGCGAAAGCTTGCAGCCGCTGGGAGTCCTGCTCGCGACAGGCCATAACTGATCGAAACATGAAGGCTCGTGGGTCCGACGGTCATGGGGCGCCTCTGCGGGATATGAAAGGGTGCGCGCTGGCCGCGGGGAGACTGCTGCGTATTGGCTGCGGCGAGCGTCCGGCGGGAAACCTGCCCTTGCCAACCGTACCATCAGACCGCGGCGGGGCCGGTGTGCAGGATGTCGGCGTCGCGCGCATCGTAGGCGTTGACGATGCGCGCCACCAGCGGATGGCGAACCACGTCGCGCGACTCGAAGAACGTGAAGCTGATGCCGTCGACGTCTCGCAGCACGTCCAGGGCGTCGCGCAGGCCGGATTTCTGGTGCTTGGGCAAGTCGATCTGGGTCAGGTCGCCGGTGACCACCGCCGTGCTGCCGTAGCCGATGCGGGTCAGGAACATTTTCATCTGCTCGGTGGAGGTGTTCTGCGCCTCGTCGAGGATCACGTAGGCATCGTTGAGCGTGCGCCCGCGCATGTAGGCCAGCGGCGCGATCTCGATGACGTTCTTCTCCAGCAGCTTCACGACCTTTTCGACGCCGAACATCTCGTACAGGGCGTCGTAGAGCGGCCGCAGGTAGGGATCGACCTTCTGGCTGAGGTCGCCCGGCAGGAACCCGAGTTTCTCGCCGGCCTCCACCGCCGGGCGCACCAGGATCAGGCGCTGCACGCGGCCGTCGTTGAGCGCTTCCACCGCGCTCGCCACCGCCAGGAAGGTCTTGCCGGTGCCGGCCGGGCCGATGCCGAAGTTGATGTCGTGGGTGGCGATCGCGTGCAGGTATCGGGTCTGGTTGGCGCTGCGGCCGCGGATGGTGCCGCGCTTGACCCGGATCGCCACCTCCTGGGGCTCGATGTCTTCGTCGACCAGTTCGTCCGCGCTGGCCTGGGTGAGCGCCAGGTGGATCGCCGGCTCGTCCAGGACCTGCTCTTCGGCGTCCAGCCACAGCGCGCGCAGCAGTTTTTCCGTCGCATGCACCGCCGGCGGCGGCCCGACCACCCGGAAGACGTTGCCGCGGCTGGCGATTTCGACGCCCAGGCGCAACTCGATCATGCGCAGGTGGCCCTCGAACGGGCCGCTCAGGTTGGCCAGGCGCTCGGCATCGGCGGGGTCCAGGGTGAACTCGGACGTGGTCTGGGAAGGCATCGGGGGCTGTCTTCTAGGGGCAGTCCAGCTTGCACCGGGGCGGTATTTTTCGCAAAGTCGGCGGGTTCAGTCAGCAGGGGTATCGCATGCAGGTTTCCCGAGACAAAGGCCGCGGGGTCGCCGCGCGTGGTCGTTCGTGGGCGACGCTGCTCGTCGCAGCGCTGTCGTGCTCGCTGGCGGCATCGGCGATCGCCGCGGACGTGACCGTGCTGACAGCGGCGAAGATCCACACCATGAACCCCGCGCAGCCGCGTGCGCAGGCGCTTGCCTTCGACAGCCAGGGCACGATCCTGGCTGTTGGGAACCGTGAGGCGCTGCTGGCGAGGTTTCCCGACGCGGCGCGGCTGGACGCCGGCGACGCGACCGTGGTGCCGGGCCTGATCGATGCGCACGGGCATGTCGCAGGGCTCGGCCTGAAAGCCATGCGTGCGGACGTGGCCGATACCCGGTCGGTCGAGGAGGTCCTGCAGCGGCTGCGCGAGTTCGCCGCGGACTTGCCGCCGGGCGCATGGCTGCTCGGCCGCGGCTGGGACCAGAACCGCTGGCCGGGGAAGCGTTTTCCGACCGCCGCCGACCTGGACGCGGCATTCCCCGACCGCCCGGTGTGGCTGGAGCGCGTCGACGGGCATGCTGGCTGGGGCAACAGCGCGGCGATGGCCGCGGTCGAGCGCGACCTGGGTGGCGACTGGCAGCCCGACGGCGGCAGGATCGAGCGCGACGAGCAGGGCCGGCCGACGGGGGTTTTCATCGATTCGGCGATGGCGCTGGTCGAATCGGCGATCCCGGCGCTCGACGAAGCCACCGCCACGCGCGCGCTGCAACTCGGGATGCAGTCGGCCGTCGCCCACGGCCTGACCGGCGTGCACGATGCCGGCGTCTCGCTGTCGCAGTTGCGCCTGTACCAGAACCTCGCCGATCGTGGCGAGTTGCCGCTGCGCATCACGGCGATGGCCGACGGCGTGGGGCAGGCGCTCGACCATCTGTGCAGCCAGGGCCTGCAGGCGCATCCTTCGGGCCGGCTGCAGATGCGCTCGGTAAAGCTGTACGTCGACGGCGCGCTGGGCAGCCGCGGCGCGGCGCTGCTCGAGCCCTACAGCGACGATGCCGACAACCGCGGACTGCTGCTGATGCAGCCCGCAACGCTGGCCGAAGTCGTGGCGAAAGCGCGCGATTGCGGCGTGCAGGTCGCGACGCACGCCATCGGAGACCGCGGCAACCGCGAAGTGCTGTCGGCCTATGCGGGCGCGCTGGGCGACCGGCGCGACCACCGCTGGCGGATCGAACATGCGCAGGTGCTTGCGCACGAGGACCTCCCGCGGCTGGCGCAACTGGGCGTGATCGCCTCGATGCAGCCGACCCATGCGACCAGCGACATGCCCTGGGCCGAGGACCGCGTCGGTCCGCAACGCATCGTCGGGGCCTACGCCTGGCGGCAGCTGCGCGACAGCGGTGCGCGGCTCGCGCTGGGTTCGGATTTCCCGGTCGAATCGGTCGATCCGCGGCTGGGCCTGTACTCCGCGATCATGCGCACCGACAACGAAGGCAAGCCCGTCGGTGGCTGGCGTGCCGAAGAGAAGCTCACCGCCTACGAGGCACTGCGTGGCTTCACCCTGGATGCGGCGTATGCAGGTTTCGCGGAGGAGCTTGTCGGCAGCCTGGAGGTCGGCAAGCGCGCCGACTTCGTGCTGCTGGCGCAGGATCCGCTCGCGATCGATCCTGCGCAGCTGCCAACGCTTTCAGTGCAGGCGACCTATGTCGATGGGCAGGCGGTGTATCGCGCACCGGCCGAATAGCGCTTGCCCGTTTCGAGTGGGTTGCCCCGGCGCCGCGTTGCGGCGCTTCAGCTCCCTCTCCCTTCGGGAGGGTTGGGGTGAGGGTTCGTAGCATCGCGCCAGCGAGAAGTCGCTGATGGGCGATCAAGCTGGGCAGTTCCCGGGCTTGCAGATCAGCGACACACCGGCCCCTCACCCCCGGCCCCTCACCCGGTGGGAGAGGGGAGCAAAGCAGATCGCGTCCGTCCGTTCTTGGGCCGAGACGAACCGTCCGCAAAATTCGCGGAGACCGACATTCACTTTTTCGCTCCCTTTCGCGCGTCTTTGCGTCCTTCGCGGACCCCGTTGCGTAATCCATTGCGCGGCAGCGCAGTGCGTATCACCACCGCCAGGCCGATCGCGGTGACCACGATCGCACCGCCCAGCCATAGCCAGGCGATCAGGTCGGGCTCGGCCGCGCCGCGCACCGCGCGCAGGTAGAACTGCAGGAAACCCAGCGCGCCGACACCGCATAGCCACAGGCCGATCGCGGCCCGGGCGAGGAAACCACCGCCGGGCCCGGGAGCGCTCATGCGGTGCGGGCGACGATCCGTCCGCGCAGCGAGTTCGACATCGCCTCGGTGATCGTCACGTCGACGAACTCGCCGCGAAGCCGCGGCGGACCGGCGAAGTTCACGGAGCGCATGTTCTCGGTGCGGCCGGTGAGCTCGCTGGCGTCGCGCCTGGACGGGCCTTCGACCAGCACCCGCTGGATGCTCCCGACCATCGCCTCGCTGATTTTCTTCGCGTTCGCGCTGACCGCGGCCTGCAGTCGCGCCAGCCGCGCGTGCTTTTCGGCATCGCTGGTGGCGTCTTCCAGGTCGGCCGCCGGCGTTCCCGGACGGCGCGAATACACGAACGAGAACGACTGGTCGAAACCGATGTCGTCGATCAGTTTCATGGTTTTGTCGAACTCGGCTTCGGTCTCGCCCGGAAAGCCGACGATGAAGTCCGAACTCACCGAGATGTCGGGCCGGACCGCGCGCAACTTGCGGATCTTCTGCTTGAATTCCAGCGAGGTGTAGCCGCGCTTCATCGCCGCCAGCACGCGGTCGCTGCCGGACTGCACCGGCAGGTGCAGGTAATTGGCCAGTTGCGGAACGTCACGGTAGGCCTCGATCAGCGAATCGCTGAACTCCAGCGGGTGGGACGTGGTGAAACGGATCCGGTCGATGCCCTCGATCTGCGCAACCGTGCGGATCAGCAGGCCAAGATCCGCATATTCGGTTTCGGCTTCCGCCTCGCCCGCCGCCATCGGTCCGCGGTAAGCGTTGACGTTCTGACCGAGCAGGTTGACCTCTCGCACGCCCTGCGCCGCCAGCTGTGCGATTTCCACCAGTACGTCCTCCAGCGGGCGGCTGACTTCCTCGCCACGCGTGTAGGGCACCACGCAGAAGCTGCAGTACTTGCTGCAGCCTTCCATGATCGACACGAAGGCGCTGGGCCCGTCGGCGCGCGGCTCCGGCAGGCGGTCGAACTTCTCGATTTCCGGAAACGAGATGTCCACCTGCGGCTTTCCGCTCGCGCGCCGCGCGGCGATCAACTCCGGCAGCCGATGCAGGGTCTGCGGTCCGAACACGAGATCCACGTACGGCGCGCGCTTGACGATCGCCTCGCCCTCCTGGCTCGCCACGCATCCGCCGACGCCGATGATCACCTCGCGCTGCCCTAGCTTGTGCGCCTTCCAGCGGCCGAGCCGGCTGAACACCTTTTCCTGGGCCTTCTCGCGGATCGAGCAGGTGTTGATCAGGATGACATCGGCATCCTCGGCCCGGTCGGTAAGGACGAGACCGTCGCTGGCCGCCAGCACGTCGGCCATCTTCGCCGAGTCGTACTCGTTCATCTGGCAGCCGTGGGTCTCGATGAAAAGCCTGCCGGGGGAGCCGGCGACCAGAGCCTGATCGCCCGGTTCGGGCGTCCCGCCGGAGCACGGGGCGGTCGCTGGTTCGGCAACACTTGGTTCGGCAAAACGCGTGGTCATGAGCTGGAGTCCGGGTGGGGCGGCGGTTAATCCGCGCCGGAGAGGGCCGCCAGTTTAAGCCGTGAAGCGTGTCGAGTCTCACGAATCGGACCCGCCGCCAGCCGGCGGGGCTTGGCAAAGCCGGGCGCAGGGGTGACACTCGGGTGATGAAGGGGAGCACCAAGCTGCTATGGGGACTCGTCTGTGCACTGGCGATCGCGCCGGCCGCGGCTGGTTCCGTGTACCGCTGCGACAGCCCTGAGGGAGGCCGCAGCTACGTCAGCAAGCGCGTTCCCGGGGCCAAATGCACCGCGGTCAGCCAATACAGGGCCACGCGCACTGCGGCGCCGCCGGACAGGGCTGCGGCCGACGCCACGCTGGTTCCGGTCAAGGCAGGCGGCACGTCCGATCCGGGCGCGCCGGCCACTTTCATGACCACTGCCGCCGTCGCCAGCGCTGCGCCCGCCAAGCCCCAGGCCAGGCCCGCATCCGCGGCAACGCGGCTGGTGCAGGGACAGGTGTACTCCTACGTCAAGAACGGCGTGCGCCACTACAGCAGCAAGCGCCCCGCAGGCGTTGCCAGCGCGACGCCGGTGCGGACGATCAAATACAGCTTCCTGGAGAGCTGCTTCGCCTGCGCACCCAAGCCCGGGGTGAACTTCGGCAACGTCCGCCTGAATACCGCCGCGTACCGCGACGAGATCTCGATCGCCGCCAGCCGCCACGGCGTGGACGAAGCCATCGTGCGCGCGATCATCCATGCCGAGTCGGCGTTCAACCCCAACGCGCTGTCGCGCGTGGGCGCGCAGGGATTGATGCAGTTGATGCCGGCCACGGCTCGCAGGTTCGGGGTCAAGAACGCGTTCGACGCCAACCAGAACATCGGCGGCGGGGTCGAATACCTCGCGTGGCTGCTCAAGCGCTTCGACGGCAACCTGATGCTCGCAGCAGCGGGCTACAACGCAGGCGAGGGCGCGGTCGCCAAGTACAAGGGCGTGCCGCCCTACAGCGAGACCCAGCGGTACGTGCAGCGCGTGGGCCTGCTGGCCGACCGCTACCGCGCAGCCACGCCGTAGGCATCCCGGTGGCGCCGGTCCTGCCCGCGAGTTTGTCTGTCGCCTGACGGATTGGGTCTCCTGCGGATTGTCGGGCTGTTCACCATTCCGTTACACTTCCCCGTCTTTTGAGCCGCTCGTCCACTGCCTTGGGGCTGGACGGGGCGGTGAACTCGTGATTCATGCTTTGCGGAGTGCCGGATGGCCAACGAAGGGGTCAAGGATCCTGGGGTTACACAACCTGCGGACGTACCTGTCAACACTGGCCGCCGCCGGTTCCTGACCGCCACCACTGCCGTGGTCGGTGCGATCGGGGCCGGGTTCCTGGCCGTGCCGTTCATCAAGTCGTGGAATCCGAGCACGAAGGCCAAGCTGGCCGGCGCACCGGTCATCGCCGACATCAGCGGGCTCGCCGAAGGCCAGCGGCTGGTGCTGGAATGGCGCGGGCAGCCGATCTGGATCGTCCGGCGTTCGCCCGTGGTCCTGGAGATCCTGCCGACGCTGGGAGAACTGCTGGCCGATCCCCAATCGGAGAATGCCGATCAGCAGCCGCCGTACGTGCTGGCCGAGCGGCCGGAACTGCGTTCGATCAAGCCGGAGATATCGGTGCTGGTCGGGCTGTGCACGCACCTGGGCTGCTCTCCCGAAATGAAGGCGGAAATCCGCCCGGAACCCTTCGATCCGAACTGGAAGGGCGGTTACTTCTGCCCCTGCCACAAGTCCAAGTTCGACATGTCCGGCCGCGTCTACGAAGGCGTGCCCGCGCCGACCAACCTGGTCGTGCCGCCGCACCACTACTCGGACGACAACACGATCGTGATCGGCGTCGACCCCTCCGCTGCTCAGGGAGCTGCGTAAGTCATGGCAAATTTCATCGAGCGCGTATCCGTCGGCATGACCAACTGGGTCAACGCACGCGCCCCGGGCCTGGCCCCGGTCTACAAGAAGCACATGACCGAGTACTACGCGCCCAAGAGCTTCAACATCTGGTACGTGTTCGGCGTGTTGTCGCTGGTCGCGCTGGTCAACCAGATCGTCACCGGCATCTTCCTGACGATGCACTACAAGCCCAGCGCCGCCGAGGCATTCGCCTCGGTCGAGTTCATCATGCGCGACGTGGAGTGGGGCTGGCTGATCCGCTACATGCACAGCACCGGCGCATCGCTGTTCTTCATCGCGGTGTACCTGCACATGTTCCGCGCGATGATGTACGGCTCCTACCAGAAACCGCGCGAGCTGGTGTGGCTGCTGGGCATGGTGATCTACCTGGTGCTGATGGCCGAGGCGTTCATGGGCTACGTGCTGCCGTGGGGCCAGATGTCGTTCTGGGGCGCGAAGGTCATCATTTCGCTGTTCGGCGCGATCCCGGTGATCGGCAACGGCCTGACCGAATGGATCATGGGCGACTATCTGCCCGGCGACGCCACGATCGGCCGCTTCTTCGCGCTGCACGTGATCGCGCTGCCGCTGGTGCTGCTGCTGCTGGTCGTGCTGCACCTGGGCGCCCTGCACGAGGTCGGTTCCAGCAATCCGGACGGCGTGGAGATCAAGAAAGGCCCGAAGGGCAATCGCTGGTCGCCGGACGCGCCCGCCGACGGCATTCCGTTCCATCCGTACTACACGGTCAAGGACACGGTGTTCGTCGGCTTCTTCCTGCTCGTGGCGGCCTTCATCATCTTCTTCGCGCCGAGCATGAACGGCTGGTTCCTGGAGCACGACAACTTCACCGAGGCAAATCGCCTGGTGACGCCCGAGCACATCAAGCCCGTGTGGTACTACACGCCGTACTACGCGATGTTGCGCGTGATCCCCGACAAGCTGCTGGGCGTGCTGGTGATGTTCGGCGCGATCGCGATCCTGTTCGCTGTGCCGTGGCTGGACCGGGCGAAGGTGAAGTCCTACCGCTACCGCGGCTGGATATCCAAGCTCGCGCTGGTGGTGCTGGCGGTGTCGTTCGTCTGGCTGGGCAAGATCGGCGCTGGTCCGGGTACGGACCCGGTGGAGACGATCGTCGGCCGGGTGCTGACCTTCCTGTACTTCATGTTCTTCATCACGATGCCGCTGTGGACGAAATTCGACAAGACCAAGCCGGTGCCGGAACGGGTGACCCTGCATGACTAAGTTTTTCACCACCGCGCGGCCGCGGTTGCTGGCGCGGCTTGCCGCCGGCGCGGCCGCCATGCTGATCTCTGCATCCGCGTTCGCCGCGACCGGCAGTTTCCTGGAGCAGTCGGGTACCGACCTCGACGACCGCGGCTCGCTGCAGCGCGGTGCGAAGCTGTACATGAATTATTGCTCCGGCTGCCACTCGCTGAAGTACCTGCGCTACTCGCGCATCGGCGAGGACCTGGGCTTGACCGAGGAACAGGTGCAGAACAACCTGAACTTCACCGGCGTGGCGGTCGGCGAGCAGATTCACACGGCCATGCCCACGGCAGAGTCCACCGAGTGGTTCGGGCAGGCGCCGCCGGATCTCAGCCTCGTCGCGCGCGTGCGCGGCAGCGACTGGGTCTACACCTACCTGAAATCCTTCTACCTGGACGAATCGCGTCCCGTGGGCTGGAACAACCGGGTGTTCCCGAATGCTTCCATGCCCAACCCGCTCTGGCAGTTGCAGGGCCTGCAGAACGCCGAATACGGCGAGCTCGACCCCGCCCTCGGCGAGCGCCCCGTGAAAGCATTGGCGATTACGCAGCCCGGCGAACAGGATGAGCAGGCGTTCAACCAGACAGTTCGCGACATAACAGCATTTCTCGAGTACGCCGGCGAACCGGCCGCCCTCAAGCGCGAGAGTCTCGGCGTGTGGGTGATCCTGTTCCTGGCGTTGTTCACGTTCCTGGCCTGGCTGCTGAAGACGGAATACTGGCGCGACGTGAAGTAAAACCCTGCGCTTCGTGGCACGCTGCAGGCCATCGGAATGGCCGGCGTGCAAGGCAAGACCGGCTGCGCGTCGGCTAGCCTCGGAGTGCGCGGATCGAGGCCGCGACGACTGCCCGCACAGCGTGGGCGGCGTCTTGCCACCGGCGGATTCCGGTAGCTGGAGAGGTCGATGATGGCGACGAGCCCACGTATGCGTAATGCCCTGACGTTGTTTTCCTCCACGGACTGCGTGCTCTGCCATCGGGTGCGCCTCGTCCTGGCCGCCAAAGGCGTCGTCTACGACCTGATTCCGGTCGATCCGCAGAATCCTCCCGAGGACCTGGTGGACCTCAACCCGTACCACTCGGTGCCGACGCTGGTCGAACGCGATCTGGTCCTGTACGCGGCGAGCGTGGTCAGCGAGTACCTCGACGAGCGCTATCCGCACCCGCCGCTGATGCCGGTCGACCCGCTGTCGCGCGCGCGGCTGCGCCTGGCGATGCTGCGGCTCGAACTGGACTGGGTTCCGCAGGTGCAGGCGATCCAGCTGGGCAACAAGGCCCAGGCCGAAGCCGGCCGCAAGCGCCTGAAGGAGCTGCTGACGGCATCGGTGCCGCTGTTCAAGGCGTTCAAGTTCTTCCTCAACACCGAGATGAGCCTGGCCGACTGCGCGATGGCGCCGATCATCTGGAGGCTCTCGGCGCTGGACGTGCCACTGCCCAAGGACGGCAAGGTCATCGAGGATTACGGCAACCGGATCTTCCGCAACCCGGGCTTCACCCGGAGCCTGACCGAGCAGGAACGCAGGCTGCGCGACGTTCCCGCCTGAGTCCGCCGCCGCCGGCATTTCGTTGCCTCTGCGGCGATGTCGCTGTCCGGGCGGCTGTCGTGCGCACGCGCAAGCGGCGCTAAACTGCGCGCATGAGCGAAGAAGACGTGCCGATGACCAGCCACCGCCCGTACCTGCTGCGGGCGTTGTACGAGTGGATCGCCGACAACGGCATGACCCCGCACCTGCTGGTGGATGCCGCGCGCCGCTCAGTGCAGGTGCCGATGCACGCCGTCAAGGACGGCAAGATCGTGCTGAACATCGCCGAGCGCGCGGTGTCGCGGCTGGAGATGAGCAACGACACGATCAGCTTCAGCGCCCGCTTTGGCGGTGTCAGCCACAGCGTTTCGGTGCCGGTGGGCGCGGTGCTGGCGATCTACGCGCGCGAGACCGGCCAGGGAATGGCGCTGCCTGAGGATTCGTCGGCCGAGGACGAGTACGAGCTTGCAGACAGCGGCGAGCCCGCGCCGGCGCCCCTGAGCGCGGTGCCGGACGATCCGGCCTCGCAGGACGACGGGGATGGCGACGGACCGGCCGGTCCATCGCCCGGTCCGCGCCGCGCGGGGCATCTTCGCATCGTCAAGTAGTCCGGGCCGCCGCCGGCCGGACGTCCGATTTCAGAGCAGTTCGGATCGGGCAGGCGGAAGCGGGCCGCTGAAGGAAACCAGCCGATCGCCACGCAGCACGAGTCGCCCCGCGTTGCGGTCCTGCCCGTCGCGCGAGTAGTCGAAGCGGAAGGTGCGCTCCCAGCCGAGCCAGCCATCCTCGCGGCGGCACAAACGCAGGCCGATCGCGTGTACGCTCTGGTCCAGCCATTGCACCCCGGCCGCGCGACAGGCGTCGCGGCCCACTGCCTCGGCGCGTTCCGCGGCCGCCCGCCCGGCGCTCCAGAAAGCGAAGCCCGCGGCAGCGACGATCATCACAACAAGCAGAGTCGGCATCCGGCTAATGTGGCGGCGGTCGGCTTGCGTGGCAAGGGGTAGTACACGTGTCCCAGGGGAGAACGCAATGAAGCTGATATTTCCAGGGGGCGAGCATCCTCAGGTGCTGCTCGGCCTCGGCATCAACCGGATCGGATCGGATCCGGAAGCCACCATCGTGCTCGATCGCCCCGGCGTCCAGCCCCAGCACTGCCAGCTCCACGTCAGCGCCAATGGCGTGATGCTCGACGTGGCAGCGGGAACCGCGGTAAGCGTCAACGGACGCCCGGTGCAGGGGCTGATCAGCCTGCGCTCCGGGGACCACGTCGCGTTCGACAAGGTGCAGGCGCACCTGGCTTCGCTGGAAGAGGGCTCGCTGCGAAAGCACTCGGGCGCCAACGCCGAAGACTTCGGCGCGGCCAACGACGATCCTGGTGCGACGGTGATTCGCCCGGTGTTGCCGAAATACCTGCTTCGGGGAATCACCGGCAGCGTCGCCGGTCGCAACTTCCCGCTGCCGGGCCCGATGACGGTCGGCCGTGCACGCGAATCGGACCTGCTGCTCGACGAACAGGGACTCTCCAGGCATCACGCGCGGCTGGTGCCCACTGCCGACGGTCTGCAGATCGAGGATCTTGGATCGAGCAACGGCAGCTTCATCAACAACCAGCGCGTGGTGCGCGGCGAAGCGCGTGCCGGCGACGAGATCGCGTTCGACACGCTGCGGTTCCGGCTGGTGTCCTCCGAACCGGTGGAAGTGCGCGCGACGCAGTCGCGCGCATCGAACCGTCCGCCGAGCAGGGCGTGGCTGTGGTTGCTGCTTGCGGTCGCGGCCGTGGTGATCGCGCTCGCGGTCCGTGGCTTGCCTGGCTGACCGGCTGCCAGCGTCCGCCTGGCATGGGCGGCACGCTGGCGATCATGCCGTTCATCGCCGATAGCGTTTGAAGGCCGGGAGGGGTCGGCGTCGCACCCCGCACGTCGTCCCGACGCTGCGGGCAGGCGCTACCGTGCCGGCGGCGGGCCGAGCTTCAGCGACAGGTCGACGGCCCGGACGTGCTTGGTCAGCGCGCCGATGGAAATGCAATCGACACCGTCCAGTGCGATCGCCCGGACGCCCTCCAGGTCCACGCCTCCGGAGACCTCCAGCGGGATCCGGGGAGTACGCGAGGCCGCCATCCGCACCGCCTCGCGACGGTTCTGCGCGTCGAAGTCGTCGATCAGGATGCGGTCGCAGCCGGCCTGCAGTGCCTGCTCCAGTTCCGCGAGCGTTTCGACCTCCACGATCAGCGGCAGCTCGGGATGATGGCTGCGCGCCGCGGCGATTGCCAACGGCAGCGATCCCGCCGCGCGGACATGGTTCTCCTTGAGCATGACCGCGTCGAACAGGCCGATGCGGTGGTTCACGCCACCGCCGGTGAGCACCGCGTATTTCTGCGCCAGTCGCAGTCCGGGCAGGGTCTTGCGGGTGTCGAGGATCCTCGCGCCCGTACCCTCGACCGCCTGCACATACCGCGCCGTCGCGGTGGCGGTACCCGACAGGGTCTGCAGGAAGTTCAGCGATGCGCGCTCGGCGGTGACGAGCGCACGGGTGCGGCCATGCAGGAGTGCCAGCACGTCGCCGGCCGCGATCGGATCGCCTTCCTCGACCCGCCACTCGATGCGCACGTCCGGGTCCAGCGCGCGGTGGCATGCGTCGAACCAGGGGCTGCCGCATACCACCGCATCCTGCTTGCACAGCAGGTAGGCGCTGTCGCCGGTGTCGGGCAGCAGCGCGGCGGTGACATCGCCGCTGCCGATGTCCTCCGCCAGCGCCCTTGCCACGTCGCGGGCGACGACCTCGGCTGCCGGCGGCTCGACGCGCCGGCTCATGGCGCGGCGAACCCGTCCACCTTGTCGGCCGCGATCGCCTCTTCGGCGAGCAGCACCGGGATGCCGTCGTCGATCGGGTACACCCGCGCGCGGTCGCGCGTCGCGAGCGCCTGCTGCAGCGGAGCGGCACGGGCGCTGCCATCGCCGCGAACGACGCCGCCTTGCCCGATGGCGTCGTTGAGCAAGGCGAGGGACTTCTGCTCGAGCAGTTCCAGCGGCTGGCGGGTGACGGGGCAGACCAGGAGGTCGAGCAGTTGGCGATCCATGGACGGCGTTCGCGAGCGGCGGGCCAGTGCGGCCCGGGGCGTTAGAATACGTCTTTGAACCAGGGCCGAGCCATGACACCTCCCGAACAGGCGTCGTCCGACGATGCCGCCAAGCCCCCAGCGCTGGTCGGCATCGTGATGGGATCGCGCTCCGACTGGGAGACGATGCAGCACGCCGCCGCCAAGCTGGACGAACTGGGTGTTCCGCACGAGGTGCGCGTGGTCTCCGCCCATCGCACGCCGGACGTGCTGTTCGAATACGCCGCGTCTGCACAGGGGCGCGGCCTGCGCGCGATCATCGCCGGCGCCGGTGGCGCCGCGCATCTGCCGGGCATGCT
>JALYOG010000041.1 GCA_030856985.1 Pseudomonadota bacterium
GCACCACGGTGGAGATCGCATGCTTGTAGACCATCTGGCTGACGGTGTTGCGCAGCAGCACCACGAACTGGTCGAAGGACTCGATCGTTCCCTGCAACTTGATGCCGTTCACCAGATAGATCGAGACCGGCACCCGCTCACGGCGAAGTGCGTTCAGGAAAGGATCCTGCAAAGACTGCCCCTTGGACATCGTAATTCCCCGGTTGTGCTGGTTTTTGTTCTAGTTTTTGGCTCGGGTGGCGTGGCGCTTTGCGGCACCTGCTGCAACCAGGCCGGTGCGGATCGCCGGAGCTGTCCCCACAGCGGCGATCCCGGATGTTAGCGCAAGCACGCGCGCGACTGCCTGCAGTTGGCTGAATTTGCTGACCGGCGACACGATTCAGCACCCGAGGAAACGTTGCAGCGCGTCGTCGAGGGCGCCGCGCTGCAGGACCGGGTCGAACCAGCGCGCGTCGAGTTGTCCCCGCAGCCAGGTCAGCTGTCGCTTGGCCAGTTGGCGCGTCGCGTGGATCGAGCGCTCGCGGAACTCGTCGCCGGCCGTGCTTCCGTCCAGGTGCTCCCAGGCCTGTCGATAGCCGACCGCCCGCAGCGCCGGGAGATCGCGTGGATGGGGGTGCTCGCGGATCTGCGGCAACGCGCGCAGTCGCCGGACCTCATCGAGGAATCCGGCGGCCAGCATCGCGTCGAACCTCCGGGCGATGCGGGCGTGGAGCACCGCGCGGTCGGCCGGCGCAAGCACCAGCTTCAACACCCGGAACCCCAGCCCCGGAAGCGGTGCGGGCAGGCCCTGCCAATGGCTGATCGTGCGGCCCGACAGGCGATGGACTTCCAGCGCCCGCTGGATGCGTTGTGCGTCGCCGGGCCGGATGCGCGCACCGGCCGCGGGATCGATCGCCGCGAGCCGGGCATGCATCGCGGGCCAGCCGCCGGCATCGGCCTCCGCCTGGATCTCCGCCCGCGTGTCCGCATCAGCCGGCGGCATCGGCGACAGGCCGCGCAACAGGGCGTGGAAGTACAGGCCGGTGCCGCCGGCGAGGATTGGCAGCCTGCCGCGCGCCGCCACTTCGGCCATCGCGGCGCGCGCGTCGGCAGCGAACTCCGCGGCCGAGTACGGCTGCCAGGGCTCGCGTATGTCGATGAGGTGATGGCGGACACGCAGGCGCTCGTCGGCGTCGGGCTTGGCCGTGCCGATGTCGAGCCCGCGATAGACCAGCGCCGAGTCCACGCTGATGACCTCGCCGCTGAGCCGCTGCGCCCACTCCAGTGCGAGCGCGGTCTTGCCCGACGCGGTCGGACCCATCAGCGCGAGCGCGACCGGTCGGCTGTTCATCGGTGCCATGCCGGCAAAGCTCCAACGACCGCGGTGCCTGCGAGGTGCGGCATACCCGGTCGGGAGACCGGTGCCGAAGGCCTCGGGCCGAGCAGGAAGTTGTGCACAGCGCCTGTGGACAAGTCGCGCGCGCAAGCTGTGGACAACCCGCGGGGAGGCAGGTGCGGCAAGGGCGCACCCCAGGTTGGCCAGTCTTTGGCCAGCACTATGTTGTCGCCGCGAGGTGGCCGCTATTCATCCGCGGACGCGTTTGCTCAGTTGTCATCGTCCGGCCACCGCACCGCAGTTGCCGACTCGCGGGTCTTCGGCACCGGCGACTTCGACACCGCGTGCAGCACCTTCAAGGCATCCACGGTGGCGGCGACGTCATGAACGCGCAACAGCCTGGCGCCGCGCTGGGCGGCGATCAGGTGCGCGGCGACCGATCCGTGCACGCGATCGCGTGGTTCGGCACGACCGGTGAGATCGCCAATGGTGCGCTTGCGCGAAAGGCCGGCCAGCAGCGGCACCCCCAGTTCGGTGAAGCGCTCCAGTTGCGCCAGCAATGCGATGTTGTGGATCGCGGTCTTGCCGAAGCCGAACCCGACGTCGACCACGATGTTTTTCTTGGCGATGCCGGCCATCTCGGCCGCGAAGACGCGCTCGGCGAGAAACCGGTGCACCTGCGCGACCACGTCGTCGTACTCCGGCTCGCACGGCATCGACCCCGGCTCGCCGGGCATGTGCATCAGCACGACCGGAACCCCGAGATCGGCGGCCGCAGCCAGCGCGCCGTCGCGACGCAGCGCCCGCACGTCATTGATCATGCCGGCGCCGGCGGCAACCGCGGCGCGCATGACCTCGGGTTTGGACGTGTCGACGCTGATGGGCAGCGAAGTCGCGCGCGACAGACGCTCGATCAGCGGGACGACGCGTCGGAGTTCCTCCTCCAGCGGAACCTCGTCGGCGCCGGGACGCGTCGATTCGCCGCCGACATCGAGCAGATCCGCGCCCTCCTCCGCCAGCCGCAGGCCATGGGCGAGCGCGGCCTCGACGGTGGCGTGTTCGCCGCCATCGGAAAACGAATCGGGCGTCGCGTTGACGATGCCCATCACCCGCGGACGGTCCAGGACCAGCGCGCGTCCGCCGCAGTCCAGCGTGGGAGTGATGTCGAACATGGCTGTGCTCACGGGCGGGGACAGGCGTCAGGTTAGCAACACCCGTGGCGCGTTTCGCCCGGCGGGCCCCCGCTGGAGCGCTGCGGGGCTACTCCTGCATTCCGGGGGTGTAGTTCGTGATGCATGGTTTCGTGCGCAGCCGACCTACGCGCTCGAAGCAAAATCCCCCCTCACCCCATCCCTCTCCCCCGACCAGAAGCCGTCGGGGGAGAGGGAGCCAAGCCACGCGGCTCGGCACCGCTTGCCGTCCCGACACTGCTGCTTTCCCGGTCTTCTGGCTCCGTCCCCCGTTTACGGGGGAGGGTTGGGGTGGGGGCGCACGGTCGCCAGAGCCATCACCCAGGCGGATCCAGGCCTTCTCCCTTGGGAGAGGAGAGCCACGCAGGTCGGTGGCGTGGTCATCCGGTGCCGCACTGCGCGGCCCGGAAAAGAAAAAGACGACCGCAGCCGTCTTCTTCCGTGCGTGTCGCCAGGCCCCGTCAGGTCTGCGCGGCCGGTCCGCCGATCACGCTGGGCGGGCGGGGGCGATCGTCCTTCGAGGAGCGGCCGGACTTGATCCAGTCCTGTGGCGGCCGCGGCTCGCGGCCCTCCATGATGTCGTCGATCTGCTTGGCATCGATGGTCTCGTACTGCAGGAGCGCGTCGGCCATGACGTGCAGCTTGTCGATGTTGGCCTTCAGCAGCTCGGTGGTGCGCGTGTAGGCCCGCTCCAGGATGCCGTGCACGACCTCGTCGATCTTGCGAGCGGTCTCGTCGGAGACGTTCTTGTGCTGGGTGACGGAGCGACCGAGGAACACTTCGTCTTCCTCCTCGCCGTAGGTCACCGGACCCAGCTCCGACAGGCCCCACTTGGTGACCATGTTGCGCGCCATCTTGGTCGCGCGCTCGATGTCGTTGCTCGCGCCGGTCGTGACCATTTCGGCACCGAAGATCAGTTCCTCGGCGACGCGACCACCGTACAGCGAGCACAGTTTGCTCTCGATGTTGATCTTGTTGTAGCTGTAGCGGTCGCCCTCGGGCAGGTACATGGTGACGCCCAGCGCGCGGCCGCGCGGGATGATCGTGACCTTGTAGACCGGGTCGTGGTCGGGCACCAGTCGGCCCACGATCGCGTGGCCGGCTTCGTGGAATGCGGTGTTGCGCTTTTCCTCTTCGCTCATCGCCATCGAGCGGTTTTCGGTGCCCATCATGATCTTGTCGCGGGCCTTGTCGAAGTGCTCCATGCGCACGTCCTTGCCGTTCTCGCGCGCGGCGAACAGCGCCGCCTCGTTCACGAGGTTGGCCAGGTCCGCGCCGCTGAAACCCGGCGTGCCGCGTGCGATGGTCATCGGTTCGACATCGTCCGACAGCGGGACCTTGCGCATGTGCACCTTGAGGATCTGCTCGCGGCCGCGCACGTCGGGCAGGCCGACCACCACCTGGCGGTCGAAGCGGCCCGGACGCAGCAGCGCCGGGTCGAGCACGTCGGGGCGGTTGGTCGCGGCGATCACGATCACGCCTTCGCCGCCCTCGAAACCGTCCATCTCGACCAGCAACTGGTTCAGGGTCTGCTCGCGCTCGTCGTGACCGCCACCCAGCCCGGCGCCGCGATGGCGGCCCACGGCGTCGATCTCGTCGATGAAGATGATGCAGGGCGCGTGCTTCTTGGCCTGCTCGAACATGTCGCGCACGCGGCTGGCGCCGACGCCGACGAACATTTCGACGAAGTCCGAGCCGGAGATGTTGAAGAACGGCACCTTCGCTTCGCCGGCGATCGCGCGCGCAAGCAGGGTCTTGCCGGTGCCGGGCGGACCGACCATCAGCACGCCGCGCGGGATCTTGCCGCCCAGCTTCTGGAAGCGGGTCGGGTCGCGCAGGAACTCGACGAGTTCGCCGACCTCTTCCTTGGCCTCGTCGCAGCCGGCGACGTCGGCGAGAGTGACCTTCACCTGGTCCTCGCCCTGCAGCTTGGCGCGCGACTTGCCGAAGCTCATCGCGCCCTTGCTGCCGCCCTGCTGCATCTGGCGCATGAAATAGATCCAGATGCCGATGAACAACAGCCACGGCAGCACGTTGATCAGGATGTAAAGCAGCGACGGGCCACCCTCGGGCGGCGCCTGTTCGATCGCGACGTTGTGCTGCAGCAACTCGTTGACCAGATCCTTGTCGCCGGGGCTGTAGGTGGTGAAGGTGCTGCCGTCCTTGCGCTCACCGGTGATCGTCGTGCGATCGTCGCTGATCTTCACTTCCTTGATCCGATCGGCCTGGACCTGCGCGACGAACTCGTTGTAGGCGAGCGGTTCGGCGCCGGCCGCGCGCGGGCCGAACGCCTGGAACACCACCATCAATACGACGGCGACGATCACCCACAACAACATGTTCTTGGCCAAATCGTTCATCTATTTCTGCCTGCCGCCCTGGAGGGCTGTCTGGAGCATTGTCCCGGAAAACTCCCGGCGGTAAGTGACGCGCGCTGCTACACCGACTGTCGCGGAAATCGGCGCTGTTGGAAACAGCCAAGCCGCCTATTTCACCTGAAAACCTGCGGTCCGTTAAGGATCGCGTCCTCGTTTCGTGAGCCAGACCCGCCCTCGATCGCAGGCTAGCAGGCTGCTGAAATACTGGTTTCAGGGTGCGGAAATCGCCGTTTCATCGCCGCACTCTGGGGCATACGAACGAAGAATCAATGGGTTGCATGCGTTTCTATGCTTGCGGATCAACTTTTTCGG
>JALYOG010000153.1 GCA_030856985.1 Pseudomonadota bacterium
GATCTACACCCATGTCCTCGGGCGGGGCGCGAACGGGGTGATGAGTCCGCTCGACCTCGCATGAAACCGGCGCGCTGCGGCGACTTCGCATCCCGAGCCGCATCGAATTGGAAGGAAGAGACATCACGACGAAAATACCGCGCGCCGCCCTTGACCCATAGTGCATACATGTACTAGTGTCGATACCTAGTATTATCTTGGACTCCAGGACCATGCGCACCATCCCCGCCCCGGTCACCACCCACCGCGAACTCGAAGGCCCGGCCCTGCGCGCGTTTTTCCGGATCGCCAAGGGCTGGGGCTTGACCGCCGAGCAGGAGCGCACCCTGCTGGGAACCCCGGCCCGATCGACCTTCTTCAAGTGGAAGCGCGAGCTGGCCGGATCGCTGCCGCAGGATGTCCTCGAGCGGATCAGTTATCTGCTTGGCATCTACAAGTCGCTGCGGCTGCTGTTCCCCAATGCCGAGCAGGCCAATGGGTGGATCAAGCGCGCCAACACCGCCCCGCTGTTTGGTGGTGCGCGGGCGCTGGACCGCATGCTGGGCGGGCAGGTGTCGGACCTGTTCGTGGTGCGCGAGTACCTCGACGCGCAGCGGGGCTGGAGTTGACGCCGCCGCGCTCGCCGATCCAGTGGCGGCCCAGCTATCGCATCGTCTCCAGCCGCTTTCCGCCGATCGGTGTCTTCGACGATATCGCCTCGCCCGCGGATATCGATGCGCTTTTCGAGCTCGAGGGTCGCACAAACCCGCGAATTCGCGAGCAGCTCGGGCAGATCCAGTTGATCCCGTCGGAGCGCCGTGTCAGCGGCCCCGGGACCACGCCGGTCATGGCGGCTTTTACCCATCTGAACCGGGATGGTTCGCGTTTTTCGAACGGCAGCTTCGGGGTCTACTACGCCGCATTCGACCGCGACACCGCGGTGGCCGAGACTGTTTTCCACCGCTCGAGATTCCTGGCCCACACGCGCGAGCCGCCGTCGGTCCTGGAGATGCGCTGCTATCTGGCGGACATCGCCGCCGACCTGCACGACATCCGCGGCGGCTACGCCGAGCTGCACGACCCGGACAGCTACGTCGCGAGCCAGCGCGCCGCGGTGGAGCTGCGCGCCGGCGGCAGCGACGGGCTGGTCTACGACAGCGTGCGACAGCCAGGCGGCCAGTGCGTCGCGCTGTTCTATCCGGACCTGATCGCATCGACGCGGCAAAGCGCGCATCTGTACTATCACTGGAACGGGCGCGCGATGACGCACGTCGTCGTCGCCGATGAGGTCATCGTCCTGGCGTCCTGAGTGATCGCTGTCGGCGCGACGGCCGACCGCGGCGCGCGCGCCGCCCACATCGCCCATCAGCGCGGCGCGAACAGTTTCCCCAGCCGGTCCGGTGTGCCGGCGATGCGTTCCAGGTGCGGATGGCGCAGGCCGCCGTGATAGTCGATCGCCACGGTGCGGTAGCGATCGAACTCCTTGACCAGCAGCGAGATCGGCGCCCTGGTTTCCTTCGCCGCGCGGATCGCATCCTCGAGTGCCTCCCTTGCATATTCCCTGCCGTCGACCGCGACCACGGTGCTGCCGCTGCCCAGGCCCGCATCGAACGCCGGGCTGTCCCAGCGCACGTCGGTGACCTGGCCCGCCTTGTCGAGCGACAGGCCGATCGAATGGACGAAGTCCGCGGCGCCGTCGGCGCTCCAGGCACGCGCCTTGGCGTAGGCACTGGGCTCGTCCTTGTAGACCAGCTTCCAGCCGCTGGCCTCGATCCCGCCGGTGAGCGGACGCTTGCCGTCGAGCCGTTCGCGCAGGAAGCGCGTCCAGTCGTGCGCAGCGACGCCGTCGAGCGTGGCGACCACGTCCTGGAACGTGTAGGTGTCCTGGGTCCTCCAGACGCCATCGCCGCCACCGAAGAACGCGCGCGCGAAATCGTCCATCGACTTGCGGTCGCCGGTCTTCTCGCGGATCAGCGTGTCGGCTTCCAGCCAGATCAGCATGCCGCCGGAGTAGTAGTCCTCGCTCATCTGCTGGCTGCGGTAGGGCTTGGGTCCGCGCGCGCTGATGATCGGGTCCAGGGTGGTGTCCTGGATGCTGCGCCAGGATTGCCCGGGACGGTTTTCCGCGTAGGTGGCCGCGACCAATGCCAGCGCGTCGCGTGCGGCCTGTTTCGGTCGCAGCCCGCTGCGCGCGTTGAGCACGCTGCCCCAGAACTGGGTCTGCCCTTCGTACACCCACAGCAGGCTGTCGCCCATCGGCTGGCTGTAGTCGGCGACCCACAGGTCGGCTGGGCGCCGGTACTTGCCGTTCCAGGAATGCACGAATTCGTGCGCGAGCAGGTCGGTGCTGCCGGTCTTTTCGTCCCAGTCGATGAAATAGCCGCCGGGCACGCCGTTCTCGCTGGAGCGCTGGTGCTCCAGGCCGATTCCGCTCATCTGTCCGGACAGCGCGAGCAGGAAATCGTAGTGGTCGTAATGCTGCGTGCCGAACAGCTTGAGCGCCTGCTCGACCATCGCGCGATGCAGCGCGAGGTGTTCGGGCTTGGCCTCCAGCTGCTTGGCATGATCGGCGAAGACGTTGAGCCGGATCGGCACCTTCGCGCCGGGCGCCAGATCGACCTGGCGGAAGTGCCGACCGGCGAACACCGGCGAATCGACGAGGATGTCCAGCGGCACGCCGGCATAGGTCACGGTGTCGCCGTCGCGGCTCGCCCCGTCCAGCGCGGTCGCCACGTGCCAGCCCGACGGGACCTTCATGCTCGGCAGGGACTGGATCCGGCTGGCATGGTGGCCTGCCGGGTACAGCACGACCGCATTCCACTGCAGGTTGAGCATCGCCGGTGCCATCACCACGCGTCCCTGGGCGCGATCGGTCGGGGTGAGGTAGTCGTATTGGGCGACCACCGACTGCGCATCGGAGGGCACGTCGAGGTGGAATGCGTAGACGTTCCGGGGGTCGCGCCGCCATTCCAGCTTGCGCCCGTTGGCGCTGAACTGCAGCCCGGCGAGCTTGTCGATCGGCCCGCGCGGCGCGTGATTGCCAGGCAGCCACTGCGGGTACAGCAGCGTGAGCGCGCCAGGCTGTGCGGGAATGGTCTGGCGCACGCGCACGATCCGTTGCGCCAGGTTGCTGGCATCCACTTCGATCCGCACCGGCCCGGGCGCGTAGGGCGCATCCACGGGCGCCAGGACTTCGGCCTGGAGGCTGAAGGCGATCGACAGTGACAGCACGGCTGCGAGGCGACGGCGCATGACATTCCCTGGACGACGATGGAACATCATCCTAGCGCCACGTGCGGGGACCGGTCGCGGCAGCATCGTCGGTCGTGCCGCAATCGCGCGCGGCGTCCGGAGAGCTCGGCATGCGCGACTTGCGCGGTTCGGCGCGTCGATAACGCTCCTTCGGTAGCGCCCACGCACGCGCTGACGCTTGGATATGAACGATTCACGCCCGTCTTCCAGCCACAGCGCTCGCGCGTGGCCATTGGCGCACAGTCACGCTGCATGCTGGCGCCGTGCGCAACAACGAGCATCCGTCGCGACTGCCGCATGGCGCCGAAAAACATCGAAGTGGAGCGGCGATCAAACTTTACCCAGGCATTTTCACTCCGCTGGCGACGCCCCCGTGCGAAGCTGATCGCACCGCCGCCCGGGCCACGTGTCTCCCATGGCTGTTGTGCCACAACAGGTCAGCGCGCTGCCCTCGCTGCCGGAATTCACCCTCCGATGGCTGCCGCCGCTGCTGGAGGCGACCACGCCGCGCGAAGTTGCGCTGGCGACGGTGAACGCGGTGCGCAGCGTGCACGGTTGCAGCCGCGTACGGGTCCTGTGGGACATCGGTTCCGAGCGCGAGCCTTCGACTGAATCGAGCCGACCGGCCGCAGTGTCCGTCGCCGCCGACGATCTGCAATTCGCCCGCGAGGTGATCGCCGCGGGGCAGCCGCAACTGGCGGCGCACTGTCCGTCGCTGCTTGGCATCGCGCTGCGCCGCAGCGGCGCGGCGGTGCTGATGGAAATGGAGCGTCCGGAACTGGCGACGCACGTGATCGCCGCGGCCGCCGAGCGGCTGCAGGTCGCCGACCTGCGCCTGCGCAGCGCGCTGGAGTTCGCCGACATCCAGGGCAGCATGGCGCGGCTGGAATATTCCGAGCAGGTGCAGCGCGCGCTGTTCGCGATTTCGGACCTCGCCGGCTCCGATCGCGACATGCCCGAACTGCTCAAGGGCATCCATGCGATCGTCGGCACACTGATGTACGCGGAGAACTGCTTCATCGTGCGGCTCGACGCCGAGCGGGAGATGATCCGCTTCCTGTACTTCGTCGACGTGATCGATCCGCCGTCCCTGGGCGATGTCCCGCTCGCGGAGCGCGAGGGCACGCTGACCTGGTATCTGCTGCACGACGGCAAGGCCTTGCGCGGCGACACGTCGCAGCTGCGCGAGCAGGTCTCAGGTCCGCTGCGCATCGTCGGCACCGACGGCTACGACTGGATGGGCGTGCCGCTGCTGCGCGACGGCGTGGTCCATGGCGCGATCGTCGTGCAGAGCTACGAGCCCGGCATCATGTACTCCGCCGCCGACCAGGCGGTGCTGGAGTTCGTCGGCAGCCACATCCTCACGGCGCTGGAGCGCAAGGGCAACAAGGACGAGCTGGAGCGCAGCGTGCAACAGCGTACGCTGGAGCTGGCGGATGCCAACCGCGGCTTGCAACTGGAGATCGCCGAGCGACAGCGTGCCGAGCAGCTGCAGCGCGCCTTGTTCGTGATCGCGCAGCTGGCCACGGCGGATATCAGCGAGGAGGCGTTCTACCGCCGCATCCACGAGGTCGTGAGCGGTCTGCTCAACGCGCGCAACTTCTTCATCGCGCTGCTCTCCGACGACCGGCAGTTGTTGCAGTTCCCGTACTACGTCGACGAACTCGACAGGATCGTACCGTCGCGCCCGCTCGGCCGCAGCCTGAGCGAGTACGTGCTGCGACACGCGCAGCCGCTGCTGGGCGATACCGATTTCATCGTGAACCTGACGGCGACGGGCGAAATCCAGCTGGCTTCGGCTGGGCCGCCGGCGGTGTGCTGGCTCGGCGTGCCGCTGATGTCGGGCGAGGAGGCGATCGGGCTGGTCGCGGTGCAAAGCTACGATCCCCAAGTGGTCTACGGCCCCGCCGACCAGGAGTTGCTGGGTTTCGTCGCATCGCAGATCGCCAACAGCCTCAATCGCCGCCACGCGGCGCTGAACCAGCAGCAGGCCTTCGCCACCCTGGAAGAGCGCGTGCAGTCGCGGACCCACGAGCTGCGCGCGGAGATCAGCGAACGCGAGCGCATCGAGGATCGCCTCAAGCACGAGGTGATGCACGATGCGCTGACCGGCCTCCCCAACCGCGGCTACCTGCGCAGCCGCCTCAACCGGATGCTCACGCGACCGGAAGGCGAGTCGCACCGGCAATGCGCACTGCTGTACCTGGACATCGACCGCTTCAAGATCATCAACGACAGCCTCGGCCACCTGGCCGGCGACGAGGTGCTCAAGGAAGTGGCCAGGCGGCTGCAGGGCTGCGTGCGCGAGCCGGACCTGGTTGCGCGGCTGTCGGGCGACGAATTCGTGATCCTGCTGCAGGACGCCGATCTTCCGGCCACCGCGATCCGCGTCGCGCAACGGGTGCTCGATGCGATCGGCAGGCCGGTGCAGGTAGCCGGCAAGTCGCTCACGCCGACGGCGAGCATCGGGATCGCGCTGGGCGACAACCGCTACGCGGTGGCCGACGAACTGGTGCGCGATGCCGACACCGCGCTGTACCGGGCCAAGACCCTGGGGCGCAACCGCTTCGTGATGTTCGACACCTCGTTGCAGCGCGCCGCGATCGATGTGCTGGCGCTGGAAGGCGAGTTGCGCGAGGGGCTGCAGCAGGACCAGTTCGAGCCCTACTTCCAGCCAGTGGTCCGCCTGGCCACCGGCGAGGTGGTCGGCAACGAGGCGCTGCTGCGCTGGAACCATCCCACGCGCGGCGTGCTGGGCCCGCCGCACTTCCTGCAGATCGCCGAGGACTGCGGCGCGCTGGAGGCGATCGACTGGCGCATGTTCGAGATCAGCTGCACGCTGGCGACGAAGTTCGAGGCCGGCAAGTTCCTCACGATCAATGTCTCCCCGCACCACCTGCGCGACGAGGCCTTCGACACCAACCTGCTCGGCGTGCTCGAGCGCAGCGGCATGGATCCGGCGCGCGTGCTGATCGAAGTCACCGAGGGCTCGCTGCTGGACGATCCGGCGCGCGTGCGCGCAACGCTGTCGCGCCTGCGCGAGGCCGGCGTGGGCGCGGCGCTGGACGATTTCGGCACCGGCTATTCGTCGCTGAGCTACCTGGATTCGTTCCCGCTGCGGATGTTGAAGATCGATCGCTCGTTCGTGGTCGAACTCGGCCCGAACGGCAAGGAAAGCAGCACGTCGATCCTGATCGCGATCCTGGCACTGGCGCGCGCGCTGGGCATGGACGTGGTCGCCGAAGGCATCGAGACCGAGGAGCAGCGCAGCGCGCTGCTGGCCCTGGGATGCGAGTTCGGCCAGGGCTACCTGCTCGGCCGCCCGGCGCCGCTGTCGCACTGGTTGGCGCTGCAGGAGAAGCAGTCCGCTCCGACGCCGGCCGCCGACGAAGAGACGAGCCGAGAGTGACGGCGCGCGCGGATAGTCCGGTCACGCGACGGCCGGTGAACCGCCTCGGGGGAGAGGGAGCCAAGCCACGCGGCTGCGAACCGCTTGCCGGCCCGAAAAGCCTTGCTTCTGGCTCCCCTTGCTTCTGGCTCCCTCCCCCGTTTATCCCCCAAGGGGACTTGCTTCGGGCGCGGGGGAGGGTTGGGGTGGGGGCGCAAGGTCGCCAAAACCATCACCCGGGATGCGTGGCTTCGTGGCAGCGGATCTGCGCGCTCCAAGCAAAATCCCCCCTCACCCCTAGCCTCTCTCCCGACCAGAAGCCGTCGGGGGAGAGGGAGCCAAGGCATCAGCGGACGCGGAACATGCCCTCGCTGGTGCGCCCGCTCTGGTCGTAGTCGGGCGTGTCGTCGTACGGCGAGTTGTAGTCGATGAACGGCGAGGAGAACGCCTCGCGCACGCCGGGGCGGGCCCGCTCCCAGCTCAGGGTCGAGCTGCCGCGGTGGCGGTCCCAGTCGCGGCTCAGTTCGCGGTCCAGATCCTCGTCCCAGTCGCGATTGCCGTAGCGGGTACGCGCGAGCACGCCGTAGCGGTAGGCCGGGCGGTAGTCCTCGAAGGTCTCGCCTGTTCCGGCGTAGGTCGACTCGCCGAAGCGCGACTGGAAGTGACGGTCGCTCTCCTCGTAGGTCTTGTAGGTGCGGTCGGCGCGGTCGAATGCGTCGCGGATCGCCGCGCGTGCTTCCTCCCAGTCAAGCCGGGACTCGCCGCGGCTCTCGTTCCAGCCGTCGCGCAGCTCGCTTTCGGCCTCGTCGAAGGTGCGCGAGCCCATCTGCTCGCGCGCGAGCATGCCGTAGCTGTATGCCGCCTCGTAGTCGCGATCGAAATCGTATTCGTGTTTCGCGTACGGGCGGGTCTGGTAGGCGTCGCGCCAATAGTCGGTCTCGCCGCGCTCGTCGATCCGTTCCGCCACGCCCCGGCCGACCGCGGCACCGGCGACGACGCCGATGCCCGCGCCGATCAGGGTGCCGATGGGGCCGAACATGGTGCCGGCGATCGCACCGGCCGCAGCGCCGCCGCTCACGCCGCCGACGGCGACGCCGACGGGATGGGAGTCCGTGGTGCCGGTGCCGGTGCCGGTGGTCGAGTTCGGGTTCCGGTATCTTTCGTTGGTCATCTCGATGCTCCAAAGAAGCCGGCCGCACGGGCCGGGTGGGCATACCACCATCCCCCAACCGCGGTTAATGCGTCGTGCGCTGGGCGTGACCCCAGGATGATGAGCCGCCGGCGCGCGGCGTGCGAAGGAGTCATGGCTGGAATGAGAGTGCGTCCGGTCGCCTGCCGCTCGTCCAAAAGGCCGGGGCTTCCAGCCGCAGCAGGTGCCGCCGGCTAGGAGCGTCGCTGCCAGACGAGCAGCCGGTTGTTGGCGGGCATCTGCGCATCGGCGAGCAGGCGCAGGCCGATCGCGCGGGCAAGCGCGTCGACGGCTTCGAAATCGCGAATCCCCATCCTGGTGTCGCGCCCCTTGAGCCACTCATCGAAGCGTGCGTTGCTTTGGCTGGTGAATGCGCCGTCGTAGTTGAACGGGCCGTAGACCACGAGCCTGGCGTCCTCACCCAATGCATCCGCCAGTCCGGCAAAGCAGGCCTGCACTTCCGGCCACGACATGATGTGCAGGGTGTTGGCGCTGAACGCGGCATCGAACGGTGCGGGGACGCTCCAGGGCTGCGCGACGTCCAGTTCGATCGGCGCGGGCGTGTTCGGCAGCGCGGCATCGTCGAGCCACGCGCGGGTGCCCGGCAGGTTCTCCGCGCGGTCGCTGCACTGCCACGTCAGCCACGGCATTGCGGCCGCGAAATGCACGGCGTGCTCGCCGGTGCCGCTGCCGATCTCCAGGACGCGGCGCCGGTCGGCGAAGTGCTCGCGCAGCTGCGTCAGGATCGGTTCGCGGTTGCGCGCGCAGGAGGGGGACACCGGCTTGTCGATCATGCGCGTGCTCCGTGCAGGCGGCTCGCGCCGGCGATGATGCTCGTGACCACCGCCTCGGCGGTACGGATGCCGTCGACGCCGGCCGACAGGATGCCGCCGGCGTAGCCTGCGCCCTCGCCGGCGGGGAACAGCCCGCGCGTATTGAGGCTTTCGCCGGCCTCGTCGCGGGTGATGCGCAGCGGCGAGGAGGTGCGCGTTTCCACCCCGGTCAGCAGCGCGTCGTCCATCGCGAAGCCGCGGATCTGCTTCCCGAACGCGGGCAGCGCCTCGGCGATCGCCTCGATCGCGTAGTCCGGCAGCGCCCCGGTCAGATCGCCCAGGCGCACGCCCGGGGTGTACGAGGGCAGCACCAGCCCGAACTGCGTCGACGCGCGGCCCCGCAGGAAATCTCCCACCAGCTGCCCCGGCGCCTCGTAGTCGCCGCCGCCCAGTTCGAACGCGCGCGATTCCCAATGCCGCTGCAGCGCGATCCCGGCCAGCGGGCCTTCGCCATACGGCGCGTAATCGGCCGGAGTGATGCCGACCACGATCGCCGCGTTCGCGTTGCGCTCGTTGCGCGAGTACTGGCTCATGCCGTTGGTGACCACGCGCCCCGGCTCGCTGGCCGCGGCGACCACGGTGCCGCCGGGGCACATGCAGAAGCTGTACACCGAGCGCCCGTTGCGGCAGTGGTGCACGAGCCTGTAATCGGCCGCGCCGAGCAAGGGATGCCCCGCCTGCGGGCCGAACCGCGCCTGGTCGATCAGCGACTGCGGATGCTCGATGCGGAACCCGATCGAGAACGGCTTGGCTTCCACGAACACGCCGCGTTCGTGCAGCATCGCGAAGCTGTCGCGCGCGCTGTGGCCGATCGCGAGCACCACCTGGTCGGCGCGCAACCGGCTGCCATCGGCGAGCACCACGCCGCGCACATGGCGCACGCCGGCTGAATCCTGCTCGATGAGCACGTCATCGACGCGGCTGGAGAAACGGATTTCGCCGCCGAGCGACTCGATCGTCGCGCGCATGCGTTCGACCATCGCCACCAGCCGGAACGTGCCGATGTGCGGTTTGCTGACGTAGGCGATTTCCTCCGGCGCGCCGGCTGCGATGAACTCGGCGATGACCTTGCGGCCGTAATGCATCGGATCGCTGATCTGGCTCCACAGCTTGCCGTCGGAGAACGTGCCGGCGCCGCCTTCGCCGAACTGCACGTTCGATTCCGGGTTCAGCACTTTGCGGCGCCACAGCCCGAAGGTGTCGACCGTGCGCTCGCGCACCGCCTTGCCGCGGTCGAGGATGATCGGTTTGAAGCCCATCTGCGCGAGCACCAGCCCGGCGAACAGGCCGCAGGGCCCGGTGCCGATCACGACCGGACGCAGCGGCAGGTGGTCGGGTGCGCGCGCGACGAACCTGTAGGTCGTATCCGGCGTCGGCACGACCTTGATCGCGCCGGGCGGGGCCGATGCCGGTTCACCGGTCGGCTGCCTGCCCCGCGGCCGCTTCGCCGGAGGCCGCCTTGCGGCCGCGGCCTCGCCTGCGTCGTCGGTAGTCTGGTCGGCCGCCTCGGTCTCGCGCGCCAGGATCTCCGCCTCGCGCGGGGTCTCCACGTCCACCGAGTAGATCAACACGATCGCCCCGCGGCGGCGCGCGTCGTAACTGCGCCTGGCCACGGCGAACGAGATCAGATCCCCGGCACCGATGCCCAGCCGCGCCAGCACCGCTTCGCGCAGTGCCGGTTCGGGATGGTCCAGCGGGAGCTTGATGTCGGTGAGTCGGAGCATTCGCAGCCGGCGATGGGAGGTGCGACGGGCGGCCAGTTTAAGCCTCCTGCCGATGCCTGCCGGGAAACGGCGGTCGCCCGCCGCAGCCACATCGCGGACCGCACGCGGGATGGTTGCGCACGGTCCGCGCGCCAAGAGCGGGCGTCGGCAATGCAGCGCGCGCGCGACGCGAGCCCGCTGCAGCGAACGCCGCGGCAATCGACGTTACGGATCGACCTCAGTCCGCCTTGCGCGTGAACTCCAGCTCGCGGCCGCCCTGCTTCAGCGTCAGGGTCTTCGCCAGGCCCGCCCCGGGCGCGAACGCCAGCTCCGCGCCGACCGTGGGAACGCTGAAGTCGTTCGGCGAGGAGGCCTGCAGGTCG
>JALYOG010000042.1 GCA_030856985.1 Pseudomonadota bacterium
ACATCGGCGCCGCCGATTCGCCGGAGGCCATCGAGGCCCTGCGTGTGGGCCTGCTCGGCAAGTCCGGCAGCGTCACCGCGCAGCTCAAGCAGTTGGGCGCGCTGCCGCCCGAGCAGCGCAAGAGCGCGGGCGAAGCCATCAATGGCGCGCGAGACGTGCTGACCGCGGCCCTGGCCGAGCGCAAGCGCGTGCTCGACGACAGCGCGCTGGACGCACGGCTGGCGTCGGAATCGATCGATGTCACACTGCCGGGAATCGACGGTGCCCGCGGCGGGCTGCATCCGGTCAGCCGCACGCTCGAGCGCATCGTCGACATCTTCGGGCGCATGGGCTACGAGCTGGCCGACGGTCCCGAGATCGAGGACGACTGGCACAACTTCGAGGCGCTGAACTTCCCGCCGCACCACCCGGCGCGGGCGATGCACGACACCTTCTACGTCAAGCCCGACGACAGTCGGCCCGACGGCAGCGGCGTCGCCCGCCTGCTGCGCACGCATACCTCCGGCGTCCAGGTGCGCTACATGGGCGAGCACGAACCTCCGCTGCGGATGATCGCGGCAGGCAAGGTGTACCGCAGCGACAGCGACCAGACCCATACGCCGATGTTCCACCAAGTCGAAGGCCTGCTGGTCGACGAGCACGCCAGCTTCGCCGACCTCAAGGGAACGCTGAGCGGATTCGTCCGCGCGTTCTTCGAGCGCGATTTCGAAATGCGTTTCCGTCCCAGCTACTTCCCGTTCACCGAGCCCTCGGCCGAGGTCGATATCGCCTGGCATCAGCCCGACGGCTCGACGCGCTGGCTGGAGGTACTTGGTTGCGGCATGGTCCACCCGAACGTCCTGCGCAACGTCGGCATCGACCCGGAGCGATACACCGGCTTCGCGTTCGGCCTGGGCGTGGAGCGCTTCGCGATGCTGCGCTACGGCGTGGACGACCTGCGCAGCTTCTTCGAAAACGACGTGCGCTTCCTGAGGCAGTTCGCTTGAGGCAGGAGCGGGTGCCGGGGACCGGGGGCCAGGGGCCGAGGATGGCGACCCGGCCGCCCGGTTTCATGCAAGCCCTCGCGTCGCCCGCTTCGGCTCCTCCCACCTGGTCCCCGGCCCCCGGCCCCCGACCCCGGATCCACCCATGAAATTCTCCGAAAACTGGTTGCGCAGCCACGTTCCGACCGACGCCACGCGCGATGAGCTTGTCGCTACCCTGACCGCGATCGGGCTGGAGGTGGAGGAGGTCACGGCGCTGGGCGCATCGCTCGATGGCGTGGTCGTCGCGCAGATCGTCGGCGCCCGCAAGCATCCGGAAGCCGACCGCCTGCAGGTGTGCCAGGTGGATGCGGGGCAGGGCGGCATCGTGCAGATCGTGTGCGGCGCGCCGAACGCGCGCGTCGGGCTCAAGGCACCGCTGGCGACGGTCGGGACCGTGCTGCCCGGCGGGATGACGATCGGCGCTGCCGAGCTCCGCGGCATGCAGTCGTCCGGCATGCTCTGCTCGGCCAAGGAGTTGGGTACGGACCAGGACGCCTCGGGCCTGCTGGAGCTGCCGCAGGACGCGCCCGTCGGCGCCGCGCTGGCCGCTTACCTCGGCCTTCCCGACGCGACCATCGAGATCAAGCTCACCCCGAACCGCGCCGATTGCTTCGGTGTGCGCGGCATCGCGTTCGATGTCGCCGCGGCCACCGGAAGCGCGGTGGTCGATCTCATCGAGTCGCCGGTCCCGGCCACCATCGACGCCACGCTCGACGTCGTGCTGCATGCCGGTGCCGACGCGCCGCGCTATTGCGGCCGGGTGATCGACGGCGTCGACCCGTCCCAGCCGACGCCGGCGTGGATCGCCGAGCGGCTTCGTCGCAGCGGCGTGCGGCCGGTGTCGCTGCTGGTGGACGTGACCCAATACGTGATGCTCGAGCTGGGCCAGCCAATGCACGCCTTCGACCGCGACCTGCTGCAGGGCCCGGTCGGCGTGCGCCGCGCGCGCGAGGGCGAGCAGCTGGATCTGCTCGACGGTCGCAAGGTCGCCCTGGACCCCGGCTTCCTGCTCGTGACCGACGCCGACCGGCCGGTCGCCTTGGCTGGGATCATGGGCGGGCTGGACACGCGGGTGACCGATGCCACGCGTCGCGTGTTCCTGGAAGCGGCGCATTTCGCTCCCGACGCGATCATCGGCCGCGGCCGCAAACTGGGCCTGCATACCGATGCGGCGCACCGGTTCGAGCGCGGCGTGGATCCACAGCTGCCGCGCGACGCGATCGAGTACGCGACCCGCCTGATCCTCGAGACGGCCGGCGGCGAGCCAGGGCCGGTCGCGGAAGCCACGCTCGCCGAACACCTGCCGCAGCCCCAGCCGATCGTGCTGCGGCGCACGCGCTTGCGGCGCGTGCTCGGCATGGAGGTGGACGATGCCGCGGTGACGCGGATCCTTCGCGCGCTCGGCATGGTAATCGTCGATCGCCCCGACGGCTGGGAGGTGACGGCACCGACCCGCCGCTTCGACATCGCGATCGAGGAAGACCTGATCGAGGAAGTCGCCCGCATCCACGGCTATGAAGCGATACCGACCACGCTGCCGCCCGGCGCCGCGCGGCTTGTCGCGCCGAGCGAAACCCGCGTCGACGAGGTGACGGCGCGCAGGCAGATGGCGTCGCGCGATTACCTGGAGGCGATCAACTACGCCTTCGTCGATGCCGGCCTGCTTTCGACATGGCGCAGCGACGCCGATGCGGTGGTGCTGGCCAACCCGCTGAGCGAGGAACTCGGCGTCATGCGTACCTGCCTGCTGCCGGGCCTGGTCGCAGCGCTCTCGCGCAACGTGCATCGGCAGCAGGCGCGGGTGCGACTGTTCGAAATCGGCAACGTGTTCGCGCGTGGCACCGTTGCCGGTGCACCGCTGCAGACGGCGCGGATCGCCGCGGCGGCCTGCGGCGAGGTCCGCGCCGAGCAATGGCACGGCGCTGCGCGCGTCGTCGGCTTCCACGACCTGAAGGGCGATCTCGACAGCCTGGCCGCGCTGTCGGGCGCGACGCTCGAATATCGCGCATCGGTACCCGACTGGGCGCATCCGGGCCGCTCCGCCGACGTGTATCGGATCGGAAACGACGTCGCCCCTGCGGACGACGCTTGCGGGACTGCGGACGGCGGCGACGCCACGGCCGCCGAAAAGCTGGGCTGGATCGGCCAGTTACACCCGCGTCTGCTGCGCGCGCTGGAGCTGGACACCGACGTCGTCGCCTTCGAACTGGACCTCGCGCCGCTGCTGGCGCGGCGCATTCCCAAGGCTGGCGCGCAGTCGCGCTATCCGTCCGTCCGCCGGGACCTCGCGTTCGTCGTCGCCGAATCGACTCCCTGGGCGGCGATCGAGGCGAGCATCCGAAGGGCCGCAGGCCCCGCGCTGCGGGACCTCGTGCTGTTCGACCGCTACCACGGCAAGGGCATTGAAACAGGATTCAAGAGTCTGGCTATGGGCTTGATTCTGCAGGAACAATCGCGCACGCTCACCGACGGGGATGTAGACGCAACGGTGGCCGCGGTGATCGAGGCGCTGTCGCGCGATCACGGCGCCGCAATCCGCGGCTGAGAAAATGCCACCTGCCGCGGATCTTCGGCGCGGGTGTGGACTGATGGCTGGACAAGGTGTTCGAGAGAAGCAGCACATGGCACTGACGAAGGCGGAAATGGCGGAACGACTGTTCGACGAAGTCGGCCTGAACAAGCGGGAGGCCAAGGAGTTCGTCGATGCCTTCTTCGTCGCCCTCCGCGAGGCGCTCGAACAGGGGCGGCAGGTGAAGCTTTCCGGCTTCGGCAATTTCGACCTGCGCCGGAAGAACCAGCGCCCCGGGCGCAATCCCAAGACCGGCGAGGAAATACCGATCTCGGCCCGCACCGTGGTGACCTTCCGCCCCGGTCAGAAACTCAAGGAACGCGTAGAGGCGTTTGCCGGAGGCGACAACCATGCTTGATCCGGGAAGCAATCGCGAACTGCCGCCGATCCCCGCTAAGCGCTACTTCACCATCGGTGAGGTCAGCGAGTTGTGCGACGTGAAGCCGCATGTGCTTCGATACTGGGAAACCGAGTTTCCCTCACTCAGTCCGGTCAAGCGTCGCGGTAACCGGCGCTATTACCAGCGCCATGAAGTACTGATGGTGCGGCAGATCCGCGGCCTGCTGTACGAGCAGGGCTACACCATCGGCGGCGCGCGCCTGCGCCTGGAAGGCGACGACGCCAAGGACGAATCGGCCCTGAGTTCGCAGATCATCCGTCAGGCGCGCATGGAGCTGGAAGAACTACTGCGATTGCTGAAGCGCTGAAGCGTCCCGCGTTTCCCGTCAAGGGTTCGCCTTCCTGATCCTTCGGCTGAAGCATTCGGCTTTTTGCCCCCTCTCCCCGCGGGAAAGGGCTTGGCCGTTGGCAGGTTGCGCGAATGCTCTGCGACGATCGCGACGAGACCAGGTAGCCCGGGTAAGCAAAGCGCACCCGGGGCCGAGGCGAACCCTCACCGATCCGCGACGCCTGTGAAAAGTCAGGCAGTTACTCCAACGCGTGTGGCTCCTGTTCGATGATGCAGTAGGTCGCGACTTCGTTGGCTCCCTCACCCTCCAGTGGAAGCCAGGATGCGGGTTTCGCGCAGGCCAGATCCCACGCGATCGCAATCACCCGTTCGCCCTTCAATCACAGCCAGACCCTCCGCGCTTCCGCCCTGGGAAGCCGCACCCGACACAGCAAAAGGCTATACTTACCGCCCGCTCGCAAGGCGGGATGCATCATCGCAACATGTCGGGGCGTAGCGCAGCCTGGTAGCGCATCTGCCTGGGGGGCAGAGGGTCGTCGGTTCAAATCCGGCCGTCCCGACCAAATTCTCGCAGCAAGATCCAAACGCCCGGCATGCCGGGCGTTCGCGTATCGGGGGGCAATTGAACCTGTGCGACCAGCGGTTGTCGGATGGTTCCCCCAACTCCTCAAAAACATCGGATGCCCATGCAAATTGCCTTGCCTTTGTCTGTGTTGCTGGCATCACTGGTCCTGCCGCTTTCGGCCGGGGCCACCTCGCCGCAGAGTGTCGTCGCGGTACCGACCACCGCAGAGGTTCCTGCCGTGACATCCGCCGTGGATGATCCGGCCAGCGATAGTCACACCTCCAAAGACACCGGCACTGCAATCACCGACATGGAAGCGATGCTGGTCCGGGGCCAGTACTCAGGTCCAGGTTTGTGGAAGGTCAGCAAGGGTGCCAACACGCTGTGGATACTCGGCACCGTATCGCCCGTGCCGAAGGGGATGGACTGGTATTCGCCGGAGACCGAGGCCGTGCTGGCGCAGGCGCAGGAGATGATAGGTCCGCCGGGCTTCGCGAGCACGGTCGGCGTCGGGAGCATGTTCAAGGCGGCCTTCGCCATCCCGACGATTCTGCGCGCACGCAGGAATCCGGACGGCAAGACCCTGCGTGAGGTACTGCCTGCCGACCTTTACGCTCGCTGGTCGGTGCTCAAGCTGATGTACCTGGGCGATGAAGAATCGGTGGAGGAGTGGCGGCCGGTCTTTGCGGCCAGCCAGCTCTACTCGGCCGCAATCAAGCGCTCGGGGATGGTCAGCGGCACCGGAGTTGGCGAGCGCCTGGGAAAGATCCAGAAGCAGCGCGACATCAAGCGCACCTCCACCATGATCCGCAGCGAGATCAGAAATCCGCGCAAGCTGGCGAAGTCATTCGCACGCGCCGAAGTGGACGACGTGCAGTGTTTCCGCAGTGTGCTCGATCGTCTCGAACTGGACATCGCCAATGCCGCGCAGCGTGCCAACGCCTGGGCCACCGGCAACCTGCCGGAACTGGAGCGCCTGTTCCGTCGCGGCGATGTGACGCCCTGCTTCGAAGCGCTTGCGACGACCGAGGCGGCGCGTTCGCTGGGGATGGCGACTGCCGCCGAGCGGAGTTCGGAGCAGTGGCTCGCGGCCGCCGAATCGGCGCTGGCGGCCAACCACACCAGCTTCGGTACCTTGCCGGTAGGCGAACTGTTTCAGTCCGACGGCCTGCTGTCGCGCTTGCAGGCCAGGGGATATGCGGTCGCCGTTCCGGAATAGGCCAGAGGGTGCTCAGGGCCACTCGGCGGACGAGAGGGGTGGCGACGGATCAGCGCTTATCAGGCGCTTGCAAGCACGACCTCATGAATAACCGGGCGAAACACCACACCGAACACGACGGTCGGAACGCCGATTCCCCACGCCCCGGATGCGGATGCGCCATTTTCCCGCCAGCGAACAGGAAAGCGGCACGATGGATCGCACCGGGGAGGCATTTGCGATTCGGACGGGCCTGCACGCACGCGAAAATGCGGATGGCCAGACTCAGCGCGAGGCCGGCCCGCCGACTTCTACTCGCGCTGGTCGGCACATGGCCGGCGCGCCGGCAACCTCCTTGGTCAGGTAACCGACAATGACTGAAAACGAGGAAGTAATCCTCGCCAGAGGGCTGTTTGACATCATTGTTGACGCCCTTTCATGTCGAGCGTAGAGTCCCGCATTCGAATCTGCTGCCGCTAGGGGAATAGCGTCGGCTTCTCCGAACCGCACTCTTCGTTGCACGCGCCACGGTACAGCTTTGGCCACGGCGTGTTCCGGCGCTGCAACAAATGGACTGAGTAATGCGTGGCGAGGACGAAACTGGCGTGCAATCACCAAGTCCTCCGCTACCCGGGCACCCCGGAGGATCGCTGGTCGTCAGTCCCCGATCAAGCGCAGGCCTGGACCTTCCGACCGGCAGGCATATCCACATTCCGTCTGGCGTCAGTCACCAGCCAATCCACTATTTCATTCCGGACCCGCTCCGTGACCTTCTCATGCGCTGTGAAGGCAGGTCCGACACCACGCAGCCTGAAGAAGGCGAGAGATTTCATGCCTGCGCACTCCTTCACCTCGCGGCGCGCCGTGGATACGCCGGCATCATGGACACGAAGCAGAATGGCCTGCTGTTCGATTGTCTGTGGCAGCCGCCGCCGGCCGGGACTGTCACCGAACTTGTCGCGATAGCAGCGCGGATAGCCAAAAAGTCCCAGGAACTCAGACGACAGATCGTTTTTACCGGCAGCAAAGTCGCCAGTGACGCGGTGCATGTCTACGCGCCCCATGAAGCGCTGCCGGACCTGATGGATCAGCTCGCGGCTGGAATCAGGTTCGAAGCACCGGGGGTCTCGCCCGTGGATCGTGTCGCGGTGCTTGGTTACTACTGCGTGCATGCGCATCCGTTCAAGGACGGCAACGGAAGGTGGACCCGTGCCCTGTGCCTTGCCGTGGAGCGCCGATCGCTCTTGAAGACCGTTGCCGCGGTGAGTTTCCAGACGGTCTGCCCCCGCGCGCTTGCAGAAGTCGTCTGGCCGCAGACACGGGTGCAAGGACTGAGGGCTTACCTGGAAGCGTGCAACGCATACACGGAGCGGCTGCTGGCGACCTATCACCAGAGCCCGGTCCGCGATTCGATGAACATGATGCATGAAGCGTTGCGCAAGGCCGCCAAGGGCCCGGCGAAGTTCCAGGCGATTTCCAGGCTCGTGTTTGTCAACAGGAAGCTGGACATCGCGGAGACCAAGCAGTTGCTCGGAGTCTCGTCGCGGGTGGCTGAAGGGCTGTTCCATACGCTAGCCGGTTGCGGCTTGTCTGAAACGCCCGGTGGGTTGGCTGTGGATTCGTTGTTGAAGGAAGTTGACGGCTACGCCGACGTCTCGGCGTCTTTTTTTACGGATAATCTGAAGGCAAGTCAATGAACGAGAATTTTTCCGGCTCCGAGCTTTCCGATCGGGCGAGCCGCAGCGTTTCCTTTGCAGTGCGTTGCATTCTGATGATCAGCATGGGCGGCGTGAGCGCCGCGGTTTCGGCCCAGGCACCCGCCCCGCGTGATCCAACCACGCTTGGGACGGTACGCGTCGTCGCACCCCGTTTTTCCATGTTCGATGTCTCCATCGGCGGCTTCAGTTTCGGTGATTCGAGTGGTTTTCTTCGCGGCGATAGCGACACCTATGAGCACAATGAATATTACGAAGAAGACGAAGGCGCTGTTGTCGAGGAGCGGCAGGCCAACCACGTCGTGGAGTGCGATCGCAAGCGCGGCAATCCAATCATCATCAGTACGGGTAACAAGGTCGAGAGTGAACTAGATTTCGCCGAGAACATGGAGAGTGGGCTGTCGCTCGCGAGAACCTATAACCACTACTGGGCCGGCACCGGGCTTTTCGGGAAGCACTGGGTCAGCAACCTGGATTACATGCTGACCTTCGACAGCACCAATCTGGACAGTTGCTTCCCACGCCCGGGTGGCGGCGAATGCAGCATCGGTTCCAAGACGGTCATCTATGCTTGGAAGCCAAGTGGTCGAACGATCAAATTCATAAAGAACGCGACCGACGGTGTTTTCTATGAGGACAAGCCCGGCCCAATTGCGCGTATCGTGAACAACGGAACCAGCGGCTTCACTCTATACAACCGTGACGGAAATACAGAAGTTTATGGCCAGACCGGCCGGGTACGGGAGTTGCGAAATGCCCACGGAAACGGATGGGTTTACTCCTACAACGGCACTTATCCTTCCCGGGTCACCCACACCAGTACTCCCGCGCGCTACATCGAATTCACCTGGACCGGCGACCAGCTGACGGCCGTGCGCGACCCTGCCGGGCAGTACTACGGCTTCGCCTATCACGCCAATCAATTCGGCACCGGGTTGCACCGGCTTGCATCCACCTCCAAGCCCGGTTCTCCAGCCACCGCTGTGACCTACCACTACGAGATTGGCGACAACACTGCACTTACCGGCAAGTCGATCAATGGCCTGCGCTACTCCAGGTTCACATACGACTACCGCGGCTACGCCACAAGCACCGAGCATAACGGTGCTGCCAAGCACAGCTTCAGCTATACGACAGACACCGAGGGGAAGCTGAGTGTCGAGGAGACCAATCCACTCGGAAAGAAGACGACCCACGTCTTCGACAAAGGCAAGCGCCTGTCGATGACGGGTCACGTCAGCACCTACTGCCCCACTACCGCGGTGGACATTGCCTACGACTCGAACGGACATCCGTCAGTGAGGATCGACGCGAAAGGCAATGAAGTTCGCTCCTACCACGACGCCCAAGGGCAGCTGACCAAGAAGATCGACGCCTACGGGACCGCCCTGGCGCAAACCACACTGATTACATGGGGCAGCAACAACCGCGTCGCCAGTGAAACATTCGGCATAACCAGCGCCGCTCCGTCCGGGCTGTTGAAGGTCACCTACACCTACACGACCGACAATCGCATCGCGAGTGTTAGCCAAACGAACCTGGCTGCCGTGGGTCGAACCGAGCCGCAGGTCACCACTTACTCCTACACCAAATACGCGGATGGGATGCTGCAGACGGCATCAATCGATGGTCCCTTGCCGGGAACGGGCGACAAAGTCTCCTACAGCTACGGGGCAACCCGTTACCTCGATACGGTCACCAACAGCCTGGGGCATGGAGTGACTTATGCCGGCTACAACGGTCGGGGCCAGCCGGGAACGATCACAGGGCCGAACGGCGATAAAGTCACCTTGACCTACGATGCGCGCGGCCGGCTGATCGGGCAGGCAACCCACCTCAACGGGGGCGTTCAGACCACCGCCTATACCTACGATGGCGATGGTCGCGTGGTCAGGGTTGTTGCACCCGATGGGGTGGCGACTGACTATGCCTATTACAACGCCGATCGGGACCTGCTCTCGCGCATCAGCGTGAACTCCAGCGGCATGCTCAGCGGGGGTGGTACACAGGAGCAGCAGACTTACGCATACGACGCGATGGGCAACATCACCGCGGTGCAGGACTATGCAATAGAGACTTACACCGAGACCCGGTTTGTCTGCCTGACACCACAAGGTGCACCGGAGAACGAATGTGTGGAGCCGGACTATGAAGTCGTCCAGGTGACGGGGCCGGTGCTGAAGCGGTCCGCTTTCACGGCGTACGACGAACTGGGGCGGGTCCGCGCCCGCACCGGCAATGCCGGACAGAACGAGCGTTACACCTACGATCTAAACGGCAACCTGGAAACGGTCCGGGATGCGTCCGGCAACACCACCGTCCTGTACTACGACGCTCTGGACCGTATGTACCAGTCCAAGGATCCCCTCGGGCGGCTGACGAAGCAGGGGTTCGACGCACTCGACAGGATCACCACGGTCACCGACCCGCGCGACAAGCTCACCCGATACACCTACGATGGCATCGGCAACCTGCTACAGCAGGTCAGCCCGGACACCGGAACCACGGGGTTCGAATACGATCAGTACGGGCGGCAGACCAAGGCGACCCCCGCGGATGGCGTCAGTATCGCCTTCACTTACGATACGCTCGGGCGCCTGGTCCAGAAGACTGCGGGAGGTCAGAGTCACGTATTCACGTTTGATACCTGTACCAATGGCCTGGGGCGACTCTGTCGGATCGTGGACCCGTCAGGTCAGCTGGACTATGCCTACACGCCCGAGGGTCGGGTCACGACGCAACTACAGAACATCCTGGGGGCCACCGGCTACAACCAGTCCTTCAACTACGACACGATGGGTCGGCTGACTGGAGTGAGCTATCCCGGTGGAGTCGCGGTCGGCTACGGATACAGCTACGGCAGGGTCAAGGCGGTGACGGTGACGGTCAATGGCGTCACGCAAACCATGGCCAGCAACCTCCGCTACCGGCCGTTTGGCCCCATGGCCGACCTGACGTATGGCAATGGGCTCGTGCATACGCGCCTGTTCGATAGCGACGGGCGGGTTACCGGACGTTTCACGAAGAACGGGACCACCAACGAGCTGAGTCTGGCCTACCTGTACG
>JALYOG010000173.1 GCA_030856985.1 Pseudomonadota bacterium
CGGCGATCCAGCACGCGCGCGAACAGCGACATGTACACCGGCGACAGGAACGCGCGGACCACGCCATTGAATGCGATCGCGGCGTAGATCGTCAGTGTCTGCAGGCCCCAGAAACCCGTCGGCAGCACGCCGCCGGCGACGCCCGCGAGCACCAGCGTGGTCGCGCACAAGCCGATGCAGGCGATCATGCCGACGCGACGCCGTGGGAGGTGATCCACGGCGTATCCGGCGAACAGCGCGCAGGAGATATACGGCACGACTTCCGCAAGTCCGATCAGCCCCAGCGCGAGCGCGTCGCGGGTGATCCCGTAGACGTGCCACCCGACCGTGACCGCCACGATCTGGTACGACAGCATCGCCAGCAGCCGATAGGCGAGCAGGCCGGCGAACCCGCGGTTGCGCAGCAGCGACCACGCCCCAGGCGCGACCGCTCCGACCGTGCTCATGCAGCCAGGCGTTGCCGGGCGTGTCCGCGGATGAAGTCCAGCATCGCCGCCAGACCATTGCTGCGGGTGGGCGACAGGTGCCGCGACAGTCCGATGTCGGCGATGTAGTCCGCTTCGGTGCCGACGATCTCGGCGGCACTTCGTCCGGAATACACGCGCAGCGCGAGGTAGATCAGCCCCGACACGATCGCCGAGTCGCTCACGGCGCGAAACTCCAGCCGCGACGCATCGCCTTCGGGCACGATCCACACCATCGACTGGCAGCCCTGCAGGCGATGCTCCTGGGTCTTCCACTCCTCGGGAAACTCCGGCAGCTTGCGGCCGAGGTCGATCAGGTACTGGTAGCGCTCGGCCCAGTCGCTGAAGAACGCGAACTCGTCGCGGATCGCCGCCTGCGCTTCGGTGGCGGTGGGCTCCGTCGGCAAATCCCGGGCGAGATTCATCGCAGTGCCGCTCCGGTCATTCCCGGCGCCAGCGCACGCCGGCGGCGGTGTCTTCCAGGAGGATGCCGTCGTCCGCGAGTTCCCGACGGATCGCATCGGCACGCGCGAAGTCGCGCGTCTGCTTGGCGAGGTTGCGTTCGGCCACCAGCGACTGGATGCGTGCATCGTCGCCGGATCCCGCGCCTCGGGCGAACCAGTCCGAAGGCGGCTGCTGCAACAGTCCCAACGCGAACCCTGCTCCCAGCAACCCGGATTTCAGGCTCGCAAGCTTCGTCGCAGCCTCGCCGCCGCCGTCGGCCGCGTGGGCCAGGATGTTGCGCGCGGACTTCGCCAGGTCGCTGACCACGGCCAAGGCCTGGGGCGTGTTCAGATCGTCGTCCAGGGCCGCCTCGATCGCGTCCGGGATCGCTGGCTGGACCTCGTGACCGGCAAGAGCCCGCAGCGTGCCGTATAGCCGATCCAGCGTGCGCACGCTCTGCTCGATCAGCGCCTCCGACCATTCCAGGGGCTGCCGGTAGTGCGCCGACAGCAGGGCATAGCGCAGCGCCTCTGGAGGATGATCGCGCAGCAGGTCGTGCACCTTTTCGATGTTGCCGATCGACTTGGACATCTTCGATCCGGCGAAGTTGAGCATGCCGTTGTGCAACCAGAACCGCGCGAAGACCTTGCCGCCATGCGCGCATTCGCTCTGCGCGATCTCGTTCTCGTGATGCGGAAACTGCAGGTCGATGCCGCCGGCGTGGATATCGATCGTCTCCCCCAGGTGCGCGGCGGCCATCGCCGAGCACTCGATGTGCCAGCCCGGGCGGCCGCGGCCCCAGGGCGATTCCCAGCCGGGCAGGTCGTCGGTCGACGGCTTCCACAGCACGAAGTCGCAGGGGTCGCGCTTGTAGGGCGCGACGTCGACGCGGGCGCCGGCGATCATCTCGTCCACGTCGCGCCGCGACAGCTTGCCGTAGTCGGGGTAGCTGGCCACGGAGAACAGCACGTGCTGCTCCGCCTCGTAGGCGTGCCCGCTGGCGATCAGTCGCTGGATCATCGCGACGATCTGCGGAATATGCCGCGTGGCCTCGGGCTCCAGCCCGGGCAGCTTCACGCCCAGCGCGCCCATGTCTTCGCGGTAGATCGCCGCGAATCGGTCGGTGATCGTCGAGATCGGCACCCCGGATTCGCGCGCGGCGGCATTGATCTTGTCGTCGACATCGGTGATGTTGCGTGCGTAGGCGAGATTTCCGAAGCGCCTGCGGAGCACATCGGCCAGCACGTCGAACACCACCGGGCCGCGTGCATTGCCGATATGTGCGAAGTTGTAGACAGTGGGGCCGCACAGGTACATCGTCGTGCGCGCAGGATCGGCGGGCACGAAGCGGTCGAGTTGGCGCGTGAGGCTATTGAAGAGATGCAGGCTCATGGAGGCGATACGAAGGTTTTGACCATTCTAGCTGGCAAGGGGACGAAGGGTCCGATCCGGTCGCGGCGGGCGAACGACAGCCCATATTCAGCGGGCCTGCATCGGCCGCGCATACACTTCGCCCGGTATGCCCCGGATCACCCTTCGATGACGCACCGCCTCCTGCCGTTGCCGTGCCTGCTGCTCGCCCTTGTCGCAGGCATGGCGTCGGCGCAGGACACCACGGTGATCCAGCGCGAAAACGTGCGCTATGCCTACGCCCAGGTGCTTCGCGTCTCGCCGGTGTACCAGACGCTCACCGCCACGCGCATGGAAGAACGCTGCGACCAGTCGCCGGCGCCTGCCGATGAAGCCTCTCGCCTCGCGCGCATGGTGGGGGCGTTCAGGGGAGCGGTCACGAGGGAGCAGGCGATCCAGGCTCAGGGGGTCGAATGCCGTTCGGTACCGGTCGCCCACCAGTTCCATCGCCCGATCGCCTACGACGTGGACTATGTCTACCAGGGCGCCAAATACCGTTCGCGCCTCCCGGACGATCCGGGAAATCGCCTGCGCATCAGGATCGGGGTGACGCCGGTCGTTTCGGCGCCGCGCAGTCGCTGACGCAGCGCGTTCGGGTCCGCGGGTTCACTTGCGCCAGCGGGCACACGCATGCGAGCATCCCCGCTTCGATGAATACCCTCCGCGCCGACGCCGACATCCTGACCTCCGCCTACATGGCGGCCGGGATGACCTCGCGCGCGCGCCGACGCCAGCCGGAGTCCGCTGGGTAGGGCGTTCGCGTCCGTTCTTGTTCAACGACAAGCCCAGCCTCGCTGGGCTTTTCGCGTCTCAGGCGCATGGAAAACCGGCAGCGGTCCCGGCCCGACCTCACCGCCCCCAACTGCACACGCCAACCCGCATACGAAGACGAGACCCGCCATGAAGCACTTCCTCAACACCCAGGACTGGTCGCGCGCCGAGCTGGGCGCCCTGCTCGCACAGGCGGCGGCGTACAAGCGCGGCGCCGGCGGGAGGCCGCTGGAAGGGAAGTCGATCGCGCTGGTGTTCTTCAATCCGTCGATGCGGACCCGTACCAGCTTCGAGATCGGCGCGTTCCAGCTCGGCGGCCATGCGGTGGTCCTGCAGCCCGGCAAGGATGCCTGGCCGATCGAGTTCGACCTGGGCACGGTCATGGACGGCGACACCGAGGAGCACATCGCCGAGGTCGCGCGCGTGCTCGGCCGCTACGTCGATCTGATCGGCGTGCGCGCGTTCCCGAAGTTCGTGGACTGGTCGACGGACCGCCAGGATCAGGTGCTGCGCAGCTTCGCGAAGTATTCGCCGGTGCCGGTGATCAACATGGAGACGATCACCCATCCCTGCCAGGAACTCGCCCATGCGATGGCCCTGCAGGAGCATTTCGGCACTCCCGACCTGCGCGGCCGCAAGTTCGTGCTGACCTGGACCTACCATCCCAAGGCGCTCAACACCGCCGTGGCGAACTCAGCACTGACCATCGCCACGCGCATGGGCATGGACGTGACCCTGCTGTGCCCGACACCGGAGTACGTGCTCGACGAGCGCTACATGGAATGGGCGGCCGGGAACGTCGCCGAGTCCGGCGGATCGCTCGCCGTCAGCCACGACATCGGCAGCGCGTACGCCGGCGCCGACGTGGTCTACGCCAAGAGCTGGGGCGCGCTTCCGTATTTCGGCCGCTGGGAGGACGAAAAGCCGATCCGCGAGGGTTACCGGCACTTCATCGTCGACGAAGCCAAGATGGCGTTGACCCGCGACGCGGTCTTCAGCCATTGCCTGCCGCTGCGCCGCAACGTCAAGGCGACCGACGCGGTGATGGATTCGCCGCGCTGCATCGCCATCGACGAGGCCGAGAACCGGCTGCATGTGCAGAAGGCGGTGATGGCGGCATTGGTGGCTGGGGGCCCGGGGCCTGCGGCCGGGGACCGGAAAAGCGAGGCCGGGGGGGCGGGGCCCGAGGGGCAAGGGGCGCAGGCCTCGCGGATGGCGCAACAACAGTAGCTCGCAGATTTCTCTTTTCCTGCCTTTACCCGGAGTTCGCATGTCATCCCAGATCCCGCCCGCCGAGGCCGCATCCCGATCCCCGGCCCCCGGCAACATCGTCCTTGCCTTCTCCGGTGGCCTCGACACCAGCTTCTGCGTGCCTTACCTGCAGGAGCGCGGCTGGCAGGTGCATACGGTGTTCGCCGACACCGGCGGCGTCGATGACGAGGAGCGCGCCTTCATCGAGCAGCGTGCGGCCGAGTTGGGCGTGGCTTCGCACGTCACCGTCGATGGCGGGCCGGCGATCTGGGAGGGCTTCGTCAAGCCGTTCGTGTGGGCGGGAGAGGGCTACCAGGGCCAGTACCCGCTGCTGGTGGCGGACCGCTATCTGATCGTCGAAGCCGCGCTGCGGCGTTGCCAGGAGCTGGGCACGCGCGCGATCGCACATGGCTGCACCGGCATGGGCAACGACCAGGTGCGCTTCGATCTTGCGATCAAGGCGCTGGGCGACTACGACATCGTCGCGCCGATCCGCGAGATCCAGAAGCAGCACACCCAGGTGCGCGCCTACGAGCAGCAGTACCTGGAGTCGCGCGGCTTCGAGGTCCGCGCGAAACAAATGGCCTACACGATCAACGAGAACCTGCTCGGACTGACCATGTCCGGCGGCGAGATCGACCGCTGGCAGGCGCCGGGAGAAGGCGCCAGCGGCTGGTGCAGGCCGCGTGCGCAATGGCCCGCGCAGCCGCTGCGCGTCGCGATCGGTTTCGAGCGCGGCGAAGCGGTGACGCTCGATGGCGAGAGGGTGCCGGGTCACACGATGCTGGCCCGACTCAACGGCCTGTTCGCGCAGTACGGGGTCGGCCGCGGCCTCTACACCGGCGATACCACGATCGGGCTCAAGGGCCGCATCATTTTCGAGGCGCCCGGGCTGACCGCGCTGCTGGCCGCGCACCGTGCACTGGAGGAGGCGGTGCTGAGCAAGCAGCAGAACCGCTTCAAGCCCGAGGTGGCGCGCAAATGGGTGGAACTCGTCTACGAGGGCTTTTTCCACGATCCGCTGAAGGCCGATCTGGAGGCATTCCTCGCGTCGAGCCAATCGACCGTCAACGGCGAAGTGGTGCTGGAAACCTCCGGCGGCGTGGTCAATGCGATCGCAGTCGATTCCCCGCACATTCTCACCGCCAGCGGCGCGACTTACGCGCAGGCAGCCGACTGGGGCGTGGTGGAGGCCGAGGGTTTCATCAAGCTGTTCGGAATGAGCAGCACGATGTGGGCCGAGGTCAATCGCAAGTGAGTCCTGACGGTCGGTCGCGCGACCGGTTCCGTAACCGGCACATCTGGAAACGACATGCTTGATGCAGTACTCCAGCACCTCGAGGCCCTCGTCGCCTTCGACACGCGCAATCCTCCCCGCGCGATCGGCACCGGAGGCATCTTCGACTACCTGCGCGCGCAGCTGCCGGGTTTCCGCATCGAGGTCATCGATCACGGCGACGGTGCGGTATCGATGCTCGCCGTCCGCGGCAATCCCCACCGGCTGTTCAACGTGCACCTGGACACCGTGCCCGACTCGGAAGCCTGGAGCGCCGATCCGCATGTCCTGCGGGTCACCGAAGATCGCGCGGTGGGCCTTGGCGCGTGCGACATCAAGGGCGCTGCCGCATGCCTGCTCGCCGCCGCCGCGGTCGCGCCGGGCGACGCCGCGTTCCTGTTCGGCACCGACGAGGAAGCCAACGACGCACGCTGCATCGCGGCTTTCCTCGCGGGCGGGCGTCCGTTCACCGAAGTGCTGGTTGCCGAACCGACGCAGGGCGAGGCGGTGCTGGCACACCGCGGCATCAGCTCCGTGCAGCTGCATTTCCGGGGCGAAGCCGGGCATGCATCGGGTGCCAACGCGATGCATGCCAGCGCGCTGCACCATGTGATGCGATGGGGCCATCGCGCGCTGGAACTGGTCGAGTCCGAGGCCCACCAGCGCTTCGGCGGGCTGACCGGCCTGCGCTTCAACATCGGCAGGGTGCACGGCGGGATCAAGGCGAACATGATCGCGCCCAGCGCCGAGGTGCGCTTCGGATTCCGGCCGCTGCCGTCGATGTCGATCGACGCATTGCACGAACGCTTGGGCACGCTGCTGGAGGCCGGCGCGATCGACCGCTACGAGGAAACTTTCCGCGGACCGCCGCTGCCCGCTGGCGATGTATCCCAGGCCGAAGAACGCCGACTCGAAGCGCGGGACCTGGCCGATGCGCTTGGCCTGCCCATCGGCAATGCGGTGGACTTCTGGACCGAGGCGTCGCTGTTCTCCGCAGCCGGCATGACCGCGATCGTCTACGGCCCCGGCGATATAGCCCAGGCGCACACCGCCGACGAGTGGGTCGCGCTGGACCAACTGCAGCGCTATGCCGACAGCGTCGCCCGCATCATCGGGTCAGCGCAATGACCGCGGCGGAACTGCAGACGCGGCAGACCATCGTGCGGCTGTTGTCGAGCATGGCCAGCGCGAAGGAGATATCGCAATACCTCAAGCGTTTCTCGCAACTGGATGCCAAGCGCTTTGCGGTGGTCAAGGTCGGCGGCGCCGTGCTGCGCGACGACCTCGACGCGCTGACCTCGTCGCTGGCCTTCCTGCAGGACGTGGGGCTGACCCCGATCGTGATTCACGGTGCAGGCCCGCAACTGGACGACGCGCTGGCGGCCGCCGGCATCGACAAGCGGACCGTCGACGGGCTGCGTGTAACGACGCCCGAAGCGCTGGCGATCGTGCGCCGTGTGATCCAGGCGCAGAACCTGCGGCTGGTCGAGGCGCTGCAGCAGGGCGATGCGCGCGCGACTTCGATCATCTCCGGCGTGTTCGAGGCCGAGTACCTGGACCGCGACATCTACGGGCTGGTCGGGCAGGTCGGACGGGTGTCGCTCGCGCCGATCGAAGCGAGCCTGCAGGCCGGCTCGATCCCGGTGATCGCCAGCCTCGGCGAAACCGTCGGTGGCCAGATCCTCAACATCAACGCCGACTTCGCCGCCAACGAACTGGTGCAGGTGTTGCAGCCCTACAAGATCGTGTTCCTGACCGGCACCGGCGGACTGCTCGACGGCGACGGCCGCGTCATCGATTCGATCAACCTGTCGACCGAATACCAACACCTGATCGCGCAGCCCTGGATCAATGGCGGCATGCGCGTGAAGATCGCGCAGATCAAGGACCTGCTCGACCGGTTGCCGCTGACCTCGTCGGTCTCGATCACACAGCCGGCGGAGTTGGCGAAGGAACTGTTCACGCACAAGGGCTCCGGCACGCTGGTGCGGCGCGGCGAACGCGTGCTGCAGGCGCGCGCATGGGATGAGCTCGACCTGCCACGGCTGCGCGACCTCATCGAATCCGCGTTCGGCCGACGGCTCGTGGACGACTATTTTTGCGCCACCGCGCTGCATCGCGCCTACGTGAGCGAGAACTACCGCGCGGCGGTGATCGTGCTCGACGCCGGCGGTATCGCCGGAGCGAGCTGCGCCTACCTCGACAAGTTCGCGGTCCTCGACGACGCGCAGGGCGAAGGCCTGGGCCGGGCGGTGTGGCAGGTGATGCGCGAGGAGAATCCGCGCCTGTTCTGGCGCTCGCGCCACGGCAATCCGGTCAATCCGTTCTACTACGCCGAGTCCGACGGCTGCTACAAGCAGGCGCAATGGAAGGTGTTCTGGTATGGACTGCGTGACTTCGACGATATCGCCCGCGCCGTCGCGCATTGCGACGCGCGCACGCCTACGCTGACCGATCCAGGACTGCCCGCATGAACGACTGGAAGACGCCACCGGTGCTGTCGGGCCTGCGGGTCCGCCTCGAACCGCTGCAGCCGCAGCACGCGTCCGCGCTCGGCGAAGCCGCGGCCGACGGCGAGCTGTGGCGCCTGGGCTATACCTCGGTTCCATCGGCGGAAACCGCGGCGGGTTATATCGACAAGGCGCTGTCCCAGCAATCCGCCGGCCATGCGTTGCCGTTCGTGGTGATGGACAGCGACGGCATCGTGGTCGGAAGCACGCGTTTCTACGGGCTGGACCCGGAGGTGCCGCGCGTGCAGATCGGCTACACCTGGTACGCACGGCGCGCGCAGCGGACCGGGCTCAATACCGAGGCCAAGCGGTTGCTGCTGGCGCATGCGTTCGAGCACCTGCAGTGCGCCTGCGTCGGATTCGAGACGAGTGCATTCAATCACGCCTCGCGCACCGCGATCGCCGGCATCGGCGCGAAGCTCGATGGCGTGCTGCGCAGCCACATGCGTCATCCGGACGGCAGCCTGCGCGACACCGTGGCCTTCTCGATCATCCGGTCGGAATGGCCATGGGTGCGGCAGCATCTGCAGGCGAAGCTGGAGCGGCACGCGCATGCACTCTGAGGCCGCGCGTCCGAAGTCGATCGGCATCGTCGGCGCACGCGGCCACGTCGGTGCCGAGCTGGTCCGGCTGATTGCCATGCATCCGGTTTTCTCACTGGCCTACGTCTCCTCCCGCGAGCTCGACGGCGAGCGTCTTGCCGATCACAGCCCCGACTACCGCGGGGACCTGAGATTCAGCTCGCCGTCGCACGATCGACTGCCCGCACTCGGCGCCGATGCGGTCGTGCTGGCGCTGCCCAACGGCAAGGCGTCGCTGTGCGTGGAGGCTTTCGACGCGGCAGGCGGATTGGAAGGGCGCGGGCCGGTCGTCCTCGATCTCTCCGCCGACTACCGCTTCGACGGGCGCTGGTACTACGGCCTGCCCGAACTCACCCGAGACGAGTATGTCGGCCAGCGCAGGATCAGCAACCCGGGTTGCTACGCCACCGCCATGCAGCTGGCGATCGCGCCGATGCTCGACGTGCTCGACGCGCCGGTGCAATGCTTCGGCGTTTCCGGATACTCCGGCGCCGGCACCACGCCTTCGGAAAAGAACGATCCGGTGCGGCTGCGCGACAACCTCATGCCGTATGCGTTGGCCGGGCACGTGCACGAGCGCGAGGTCGCGCACCGTCTCGGGCGCGCGATCGAGTTCATGCCGCATGTCGCGCCGCATTTCCGCGGGCTGACGGTCACCGCCAACCTGCATTTGAGCCGCAGCTTCGATCGCGAGGAAGTCGAGGTGATATACCGCAGCCGCTATATCGATGAGCCGCTGGTCGACGTCCAGAGCGATGCGCCGTGGGTCAGCGCCGTCGCCGCTCGGCACCACGCGGTCCTGGGCGGCTTTACCCTCAGCCATGACGGCCGCCGCCTCGTGGTGGTCGCCGCACTCGACAACCTGCTCAAGGGCGCCGCGACGCAGGCGCTGCAGAACCTCAATCTCGCATTCGGGCTTGCGGAGCACACCGGCATCCCGCTGCCGGACTCCAGCCCGGTCCAGCTGGATTCCGGCGCGACCGCACCCGACAACAGGAACGCACATGTCTGACCTGCTCTGGCAGAAACCCGGCGTCGCGCTCGATGCCGATATACAGGCGTTCCTCGCCGGCGACGACGTGCTGCTCGACCGCGAATTCTTCCTGCACGACATCGACGCAAGCCGTGCGCACGCGCAGGGCCTGCAGCGCATCGGCATCATCGACAGCAAAGAGCTCGCCGCACTGGAACGCGAACTGCAACAGCTCGCGCAGGACTTCCGCAGCGGCGCATTCGTGCTCGATGCGCAATTCGAGGACGGCCATTCGGCGATCGAGGCGCGGCTCACCGAGCGCCTGGGCGATACCGGTCGCAGGATCCACACCGGACGCAGCCGCAACGATCAGGTGCTGGTCGCGACGCGGCTTTGGCTGAAGCACAAGCTCGACCGGCTGCGATCGCTGTGCGTGGAACTGGCACAGGTCGCACTCGTTCGCGCCGAAGCCGAGTCGCAACTGCCGATGCCCGGCTACACGCATCTGCAGCGCGCCGTCGTGTCCTCGGCCGGGATGTGGTGGGCCGGCTGGGCCGAGGCGTTCGTCGACAACGCGCAACGCGCAGCGCAGACCCGCGAATGGATCGACGCCAATCCGCTCGGCAGCGCTGCCGGCTACGGAGTCAACCTGCCGCTGGACCGCGACCACACCACCCAGGCGCTGGGCTTCGCGCGCCTGCAGGTGTCGCCGACGTATTCGCAGCTGTCGCGCGGCAAGTTCGAACTGGC
>JALYOG010000049.1 GCA_030856985.1 Pseudomonadota bacterium
TTCTACGGCCCGCGCGATCCGGTGCGCGTGCCAAGCGAGGACCACGGCATCGACCTGGAAGCCGAAGTGGTGATCGTGACCGACGACGTGCCGCTGGGCGTGTCGGCCGAGCAGGCGGCCGCGCACATCCAGCTGATCGGACTGGTCAACGACGTGAGCCTGCGCAACCTGATTCCCGGCGAACTCGCCAAGGGCTTCGGGTTCCTGCAATCCAAGCCGCGCTCGGCATTGAGCCCCGTGTTCGTCACCCCGGACGAGCTGGGCGGTGCCTGGCGCGACGAAAAGGTGCATCTGCCCCTGCTCACCCACGTCAACGGCGAATGGTTCGGTGCGCCCGAAGCGGGCGTCGACATGCAGTTCAATTTCGCCCAGCTGCTCGCGCACGCGGCGCGCACGCGGCCGCTCTCGGCGGGCACGATCGTGGGCTCGGGCACGGTCGCCAACAAGGACACCAGCCTGGGCGCCTCGTGCTTTGCCGAGCGGCGGACCGTGGAGACGCTGGAGAGCGGCAAGCCGATCACGCCTTTCATGAGCTTCGGCGACACGGTCCGGATCGAGATGCTCGACGGCGACGGCCACAGCGTGTTCGGCGCGATCGAGCAGCGCATCGAGCGCCAGCCGGCGCCCTGACCAAAGGCGTCCACGCCCGTCGGAAGGGCGTGCGGCCGCGACGGTCACCGGCTAAGCTGGGCAACTGCGCGCGGGGGAAGCGAAAAAGTGAACGATCGATTGCAGCTGTATTCGTACTGGCGCTCCAGCGCCGCCTACCGCGTCCGTATCGGCCTGAACCTCAAGGGGCTTCGCTACGAGACCGTCCCGGTCCACCTGGTGCGCGACGGCGGAGAGCAGCACGGGGCGGAATTTCGTGCGCTCAATCCGCAGCGCCTGGTGCCCCTGCTGAAGCACGGCAGCCGGCAGATGCGGCAATCGCTGGCGATCCTGGAATATCTCGACGAGACCTGGCCCGAGTCTCCGCTGCTGCCGAGCGCGGCGCGCGACCGCCAGCGCGTGCGCGCGGTCGCGCAGACCATCGCCTGCGACATCCACCCGCTCAACAACCTGCGCGTGATGCAGTACTTCGAACGCACCTGGCAGGTGCCGCAGAGCGAGCGCGACGACTGGGTGCGGCACTGGATCGTCGAGGGCTTCGAAGCGCTCGAGGCGATGTTGATCGATCACCCGGCCACCGGGATGTTCTGCGAAGGCGATGCGCCCTCGCTGGTCGACTGCTGCCTGGTGCCGCAGGTCTACAACGCCCGCCGCTACGGCGTGGCAATGGAGGCGTTCCCGATGATCACGCGGATCGAGCGAGCCTGCCTGGCGTTGCCGGAGTTCGACGCCGCGCGCCCGGAACGCCAGCCGGATTGTCCGTCGGCCGAATAGCCGCGCCGGCTCGGCTCAGTGCGCCGAGTCGCTGGTATCGAAGACGTCGGCGTAGGGGTCGTGCTCACCGGTGCTGCCTTCCGACAGCCGGAACTTCAGCGCGAGCCCGTCGCGCGAATCGGCCGCGCGCAGTGCTTCCTCCATTTCGATCCGGCCTTCCCGATGCAGCCGGAACAGGCACTGGTCGAAGGTCTCCATGCCGTCCTCCAGCGACTCCTCCATCGCCTGCTTGATCTCGTGCACCTGGCCGCGGCGCATCAGGTCGCGCACGTGCGGAGTGTTGATCAGCACCTCGGACGCCGGCATGCGCCGGCCGTCGGTACCGATCACCAGCCGCTGCGAGATCACCGCCTTGAGGTTCAGGGCCAGGTTCATCAGCACGTTCTTGTGGGCGCTCTCGTTGAAGAAGTTGAGGATGCGCTCGAGCGTCTGGTCGGCGTTGTTGGAGTGCAGCGTCGCCAGGCACAGGTGGCCGGTCTCGGCGAACGCGATGGCGGCCTCCATCGTGGTGGCGTCGAGAATCTCGCCGATCAGGATGACGTCCGGCGCCTCGCGCATCGCGTTCTTGAGCGCGTTGTGGAAGGCGTGGGTGTCCAGGCCGACCTCGCGCTGGTTGACGATCGACTGCTTGTGTCGGTGCAGGAACTCGATCGGGTCCTCGATCGTCAGGATGTGCCCGGAGCAATGGGTATTGCGGTGGTCGATCATCGAGGCCAGCGTCGTGGATTTGCCCGAGCCGGTCGAACCCACGATCAGCACCAGCCCTCGCGGTGCCATGATGATGTCCTTGAGCACCTGCGGCAGTTGCAGTTCCTCGATGGTGGGGATCACGCTCAGGATCGAGCGGATCACCATCGCCACCTCGCCGCGCTGCTTGAACACGTTGACGCGGAAGCGCCCGATGTCCGGCACCGCGTAGGCCATGTTCAATTCCAGCTCACGCTCGAACTGGGGCACCTGGCCCTCGTCCATCAGCGAGTACGCGATCTTCTTGACCATGCCCGGGGGAAGCCCGGTATTGCCCAGGGGGTGTAACTTGCCTTCCACCTTGATATAGACCGGGGCGCCCGTCGTCAGGAACATGTCCGACGCCTTCTTCTCCGTCATCAGCTTGAGGAAATAGCCGATGTCCATTTACACCCCTCTCATTGAGCGCGAAGTAACGTTGCAACCGCTTCGATGGATTCCGACGATCGCCGTCGGTGCCGTCGAGCCCTTCGTATCCATCCGACCCGGCCTCCCCATGCATTCAAGCTTCGCACAATTTCGCAGCCTGCTATTGGGCACCGTTCTCGCTTGCGCCATCGGCGCCTGCGCGACGTTGCCGCCGCCCACCGGCGAACTGGCGGCCGCGCAGCAGGCCTTGAGCCGCGCCGAAGCGACCGATGCCGATCAGTACGCCAGCCGCGAGCTGGCCGACGCGCGAACCGCGCTGGCTCGCGCCCAGGCGGCAATGGCGCAGGGCCATGAGATCGATGCCCGCAACCTGGCGCTCGCGGCCGCTGCCGATGCCGACCTGGCCCGGGCCCGCAGCCTGGAGGCGATCGCGAGCGCCGAGCTGGCGCAACGGCGCGCCGAGATCGACGAACTGCAGCAGCGCCTGCAGATGGAGAACGGACGATGAAGCCGCGCACCACGATTTTGGCTGGTCTGCTGCTCTGCGGCCTGGCCGCGGCCGCGGCCGCGTCCGCGCAGGATCCGGAAGTGGCACGGCTCTCGCAGCGACTGGTCGCCCTGGATGCGGATCCGTCCGTGGCCGGCCTCGCGTCCTACGAGCGCCTGCAGGCGCGGCAGGCGCTGGACGCGCTGGAGCAGGCCCGCGGCAGCAAGCGCAGCGGCGCGCTCTACGTGGCCGAACGACGCGTGAGCATCGCCGATGTCGCCGCCCGCACGGAGGCGATGCGGCGCGAGCTGGATCGGCTCGATCGCGAGCGCAGCGAACTGCTGGTGGAAGCCAGCCGGCGCGACGCTGCCCGGGCGCGCGCCGAAGCGGAGCGGCTGCGCATCCAGGCCCAGGTCCAGGCCGAGGAGGCCGCTCGCCTGCGCGAGCGGGCCGCGGTCGATGCGGCGGCGATGCAGGACGTGGAGGCCGCGCTGGACGATGTAGCCGGAACCCAGGCCGCACGACTGGAGGCCGCGCGCGCGCGCGAAGCGGCGCTGGCACGGCAGGAGGCCGAACTGCTGGCCGGCGGCAAGCTGCCGGCGTCCACCCGCGATGCGCGCGGGGAAGTGTTCAGCCTGTCGGGCGACGCGTTCGCCTCGGGGCAATCGCGGCTGACGCCTTCGGCCGAAGCCACCGTGCGCGCCCTGGCGACCTACCTGCAGGCCGGACCCGCCGGAGCCATCGTGGTCGAAGGCCACACCGACAGCCGGGGCAGCGCCGAGGCGAACCTTGCCCTGTCGCAGCGTCGCGCCAATGCCGTGCGCGCCGCGCTGAACGCCGCCGGAATCGACCAGGCCAGGGTGAAGGCCGTCGGCCTTGGCCATACCCGTCCGGTGGCCGACAACGAAACCGCGGAAGGGCGTGCGCGCAACCGGCGAGTCGAGATCATCGTTGCGCAATAGCCATATAATTCAGCTACTTGCGAGGAGTTCGCGGGCGGAGCCCAGGCTCCGGAGGTGCTCGGCGCCCGCTCGTCGCCAGCCTCGCTGGCGACCCTTGCCGATGCCGGTTGCGAGGAGTAGGGTCGGAATCACAGGCGGCTTGATTCCGCTTGAGATGAGCCAGGCTGATGACGCAATTGCCCCGCGCTGGGCTGACCTCGCCCGACACCGCCGCCACACCGGATGTCCGGTCGCTGGCTGCCGCTCGTGCTCACCACCGGACCATCACACCCGGCGCCTCGGTTCTCCACCGGGGCGTTTCCTTTTCTGCCGAAGGAGGCTTTATGTTCGAAGAACGACCGCAGCCGGAAATTGACGCACTGATCAAGGCCGACCCCGAGTTCAAGCATCTGTACCAGCGCCACAAGACGCTCGACAAGAAAGTGATGGATGCCGAACTCGGAGTGCTGCCGATCGACGATGCCACGCTGGGGCAAATGAAACGCGAGAAGCTCGCCGCCAAGGACCGCCTGACCCAGATGTACCAGACCCGCACCTCCTGAGCCCGAACCCGCGGCGGTGGCGGCCGACAGCCGGCTGCCATCGCCCATTCGCGGAAGCGCTGCCGCCGCAGCCCTGCATACACGCGCGGGGGCGGCACCTGGGCCTGCCGGGTAGAATCCCAGGGTCGCCGCTTTACGCGGCCAGGGAACCGCGCAGACGCATGGCCATCCACTCATCCGTACTCGACCTGATCGGCGCCACGCCGATCGTCAAGGCCCAGCACCTCGACACGGGCCCGTGCGAGCTGTATTTCAAGCTGGAGTCGCAGAACCCGGGCGGCTCGATCAAGGACCGCATCGGTCTGCAGATGATCGAGGCCGCCGAGGCCCGGGGCGATATCCGCTCCGGCGACACGCTCGTGGAAGGCACCGCCGGAAACACCGGCATCGGCCTGGCGCTGGTCGCCCAGCAGAAAGGCTACAAGCTGATCCTGGTGGTGCCCGACAAGATGAGCCGCGAGAAGATATTCAATCTCAAGGCCATGGGCGCCAGGGTCGTGCTGACCCGTTCGGACGTGGCCAAGGGCCATCCGGACTACTACCAGGACATGGCCGAGCGGCTGGCGCGCGAAACCCCCGGCGCGTACTTCATCAACCAGTTCGGGAACCCGGACAATCCCGCGGCGCACGAGCACGGCACCGGCCCGGAAATCCTGGCCCAGATGGAGGAAGCCGGCGGGGTGGACGCGGTGGTGTTCGGCTGCGGAAGCTCCGGGACCATGACCGGGCTGTCGCGCTGCTTCGCACGGCACTCGCCGCATACCGAGCTGATCCTGGCCGATCCGGTGGGTTCGATCCTCACCGAATACATCAACGAGGGCACCCTCAGCGACAAGTCCGCCAGCTGGATGGTCGAGGGCATCGGCGAGGACTTCCTGCCGCCGATCTCCGACTTCAGCCGGGTCCGCAAGGCCTACGCGATCAGCGACGGGGAGAGCTTCCTGACCGGCCGCATGCTGCTGGAGAAGGAGGGCATCCTGGGCGGCTCGTCGACCGGCACGCTGCTGGCGGCCGCGCTGAAATACTGCGCCGAGCAGACCACGCCGAAGAAGGTGCTGGTGTTCGTCTGCGACACCGGCAACAAGTACCTGTCGAAGATGTACAACGATTACTGGATGCTCGACAACGGGTTCCTGGATCGCGAGCAGCGTGGCGACCTGCGCGACCTGATCCTGCGGCCGTTCTCGCTGCGCGACACCGTCGTGGTCGCCCCGAACGACCTGCTGGTCACGGCCTACCAGCGCATGAAGCTGTACGACGTGTCGCAGCTGCCGGTGATGGACGGCGAGGAACTGCTTGGCATCGTCGACGAAAGCGACGTGCTGCTGCATGTCTACGGCGATGAGGCGCGTTTTCGCGATTCGGTGGCCACCGCGATGGTCAGCAAGCTGGACAAGGTCGATGTCGCCGCGCCGATCGAGGCGCTGCTGCCGGTGTTCGACCGCGGACACGTGGCGATCGTCAGCAAGGGCGAACGGTTCCTCGGCCTGATCACCCGCATCGACCTGCTCAACTACCTGCGGCGCAGGGTGCAGTAGCGGTGCGTCCGGGGCGGCAACAGCCCTGCCGTTGACGCCTGGCTCGTGTGCCCGCCGCGGCAACCCAGGCGTTCGCCGCTGCCCGATCGTCGACCACCACCCGCGGACAGCCGCGGGATCCCGGCTGAACACGCGCTGTCGGGTGCATCGCGCGGGGGCCCGTCACGGCCTCGGCTGCTAGAATTGCCGGTCGCATATCGCCCATACAGGGAACATCCATGAGCGGAAATCACCCCACCGATGCCTCGCGGAAGCCGGGCCTTGGCACTCTCGCCATCCATGCCGGGCAATCCCCCGACCCGAGCACCGGCGCGGTGATGATCCCGATCTATGCCACCTCGACCTATGTGCAATCGAGCCCGGGCGTGCACCAGGGTTTCGAATACTCGCGCAGCCACAATCCCACGCGATTCGCCTACGAGCGCTGCGTGGCCGGACTGGAAGGCGGCAGCCGCGGATTCGCGTTCGCCTCCGGCCTGGCGGCGACCTCCACGATCCTGGAACTGCTCGACAGCGGCAGCCACGTGATCGCCATGGACGACGTCTACGGCGGCACCTACCGCCTGTTCGAGCGCGTTCGCCGCCGTAGCGCCGGCCTGGACTTCAGCTGGGTGGACCTCAGCGACGCGGCGGCGTTCGAGGCCGCCATCGGACCGCAGACGCGCATGGTCTGGATCGAGACGCCCACCAATCCGCTGCTGAAGCTGGTCGACATCGCGCAGATCGCCGCGATCGCGCGCAAGCGCGGGTTGATCGTGGTCGTCGACAACACCTTCAGCTCGCCGATCCTGCAGCGCCCGATCGAGCATGGCGCGCACCTGGTGATGCACTCGGCGACCAAGTACCTCAATGGCCACTCCGACATGGTCGGCGGCATGGCGGTGGTCGGCGACGACACCGGGCTTGCCGAGCAGATGGCCTTCCTGCAGAACTCCATCGGCGCGGTGCAGGGGCCGTTCGACAGCTTCCTCGCGCTGCGCGGCCTGAAGACCCTGCACCTGCGGATGAAGGCCCACTGCGAGAACGCGCAGGTGCTGGCCGAGTGGCTGGAAGGGCATGAGGCTGTCGAAAAAGTGATCTACCCCGGTCTCAAGTCGCATCCGCAACGCGAACTCGCGGCGCGGCAGATGGACGGCTTCGGCGGCATGCTCAGCATCTATCTCAAGGGCGGCGCCGAAGCGGCGACGCGCCTGTGCGAGCGCACCCGGCTGTTCGCGCTGGCCGAATCACTCGGTGGTGTGGAAAGCCTGGTCAACCATCCGGCGATCATGACCCACGCGTCGGTCCCGATCGAGCGGCGCGCGGCGCTGGGCGTGACCGACAACCTGGTGCGCCTGAGCGTGGGCATCGAGGCGCTGGAAGACCTGCGCGACGACCTCGATGCCGCGCTGACGTGAGTGGTACCGGGCAATCCGCTGCCCCGGCGCCCCAGTCGCGGCACCAGGCCGGGGGCAACGCGTTCTGGAGCGAGCTTCGCGCAAGCCTGCGCAATCCCGAGTTCTGGGCCTTGTCCGGCTGGCTGGACATCGTCGTGCGCGCCAGGAAATCGCGGTTCGGAATCCTGTGGCTGCTGGCGCCGTCGATCATTTACGTGTTCGGCCTGGGCTCCTTCTTCGCGACGATGCAGGGTCGCTCGTTCGCGCAGTTCGCCGCGCACGTGGCGCTGGGCTCGATGGTGTTCCGCACGCTCATGTCCTCGGTCGTGGAGAGTTCCAACGTCTTCAACGCGAGGGGCTCGTTCATCATGGATGGACACATGCGCCTGACCGATTACCTGTTGGAATCGCTCGCCAAGTCGTTCTTCCAGTTCTGCATGTTCGTGCCGGCCGCCGCGGTCGCGCTGGTGATGTTCGGCGAGGTCTCGCCGCTGGGGTTCGCATGGTTTCCCGCGAGCCTGGGGTTGATCTATCTCAACGGCCTGTGGATCACGGTGGTGTTCTCGCTGGTGGGAGCACGATTCCCGGACTTCGGGCAATTCATTGGAAACATTTCGATATTCGTGTTCCTGCTGACGCCGATCATCTGGTACCCGGACATGATGCCGCCGGACAGCCTCCGCGGTCAGTTGATGCGGTTCAATCCCTTCTTCCATTTCGTCACGATCTTCAGAGCGCCGTTCCTGGGCGAGCCTGTCGAAACTTTCTCCCTGGTTTATGTGGGGGTCATGACGGTGGTCGGGCTGCTCGTGGCCACCCTGCTATATCGCCGGTACGCGCGCTACGTGCCGTTGTGGATCTGATTCGATGAGCGCGTTCATCCGAGCCGACCACCTGTGTCTGGACGTGCCGATATTCCTGCAGCGCGAGCGCGACGCCAAGGGATGGGGCGCCATGTTTTTCGGGGCAGCCTTCGATCCGCCGAAGCGGCGCATGGTGCGGCTGCTCGACGACCTCAGTTTCGAGGTCAACGAGGGCGATCGGCTGGCGATCCTTGGCCGCAATGGGGCCGGCAAATCCACGCTCCTGCGCGTGTTGAACCGCGTCTACCAGCCCACCAGCGGTTCGCTGGCGTTCGAAGGCAGTTGCCAGGCATTGCTGAACATGTCGCTCGGCTTCAATGGCGAGGCCACTGTGCGGGAGAACATCTTCCTGCGCGGCATCGCCATGGGCTTGAGGTCCTCGTTCCTGCGTCACCAGATCGACCCGATCCTCGAGTTTTCGGGCCTCCACGAGAAGGCGGCCCATCGCCTTCGCACGCTGTCGACCGGGCAGAAGATGCGGCTGGGGTTTGCCATCTCCACGTCGGTGCAGCACGACGTCATCCTGATGGACGAATGGGTCGGCGCGGGCGACACCGAATTCATGGAGAAGGCCAAGGAACGGATGCAGAGCCGCGTCGGCGGCAGCAAGATCGTCGTGCTGGCCAGCCACAGCGTCGGCCTGCTCCGCGATATCTGCAACAAGGGCATCGTGCTGGAGAAAGGCAGGCTGCTGCACTCCGGCGACATCACCTCGGCGCTCAAGTGCTACCACGACATGCTCGCCGGGCTGCGGGCCGAGACCCCGATGGAGTTGGTCGACGCCGGCGGCGCCGCTTCCGGCGCGCTGGTGTACGGCTACGTCGAGCGGATCACCAACGAAGGAGAAGCTTTCGTGGTGAAAGGCTGGTTCGTGAACAACGAAGGCGCCGTTCCGGGCGGCGTGGTGATGGAGGTCAACGGCCGGCGCTACCTGGCCGACAGGTTCGAGCATCAGAAACGACCGGACGTCATGAGGCATCTGGGGCTGTCGCACGACCAGTGCGGCTTTCTCGCCACCATCAGCGTCCCCGGAGCCCGATCCGTGGCCGACCTGGGCCGCGACATGCAGGTGTTCGGCGGCGACACCCTGGACCACGCGGACACACCCCTCAAACTCGCCGCCGAGGTGAGCAACAAGCTCACCGCCCCCCCTGTTGAGAGCTCATTTTGATGGCGCAATATCAATCCTTTCCCGACGCAGCCGGCGACTCGTTGACCCTGGACAAGCTCAAGGCGTTGCGACTGCCGGACCTGGCCGGGCGCAGCTTCCTGGATATCGGCTGCAACGAGGGTTTCTTCTGTGGTTTCGCCAGCTACCAGGGCGCTTCGCGCTCGCTCGGGATCGACCACTCCGCGCCGTTCATCGAGCGCGCGCGACGCCGTTTCCCGCAGTGCGAATTCCTGCACCAGGGCTGGGACGAGCTCCCGGAGGGATTGTTCGACGCCATCCTGCTGGCTTCGGCCCTGCACTACGCCGACGACCAGCCGGCGCTGCTGCATCGCCTGATGCAGAAGGTGGCTCCCGACGGGTTGTTGATCCTGGAGATCGGCATCGTGTCGGCCCGACGCAGCGAGTGGGTCAAGGTGACGCGCGGCATCGACGAGCGCTACTTCCCGACGATGTCGATGCTCCACGAGGTGCTGAAGGACTACGCATGGAAATGGATGGGGCCGAGCGTTACCCAGTCCGGCGACCCCGTGTCCCGGCACGTCATCCACATCAGCCATCGCCGCCCGGTCTGCTATCTGCTGCTGCAGCCTCCCGCCTACGGCAAGACCAGCATTGCGAACTCGGTGTTCCCAGCCGCCAAGGTGACCATCGTTTCGGGAGACGAGGTGGTACGGCGGGCGGTAAAAGGCGAAGTCGAGGTCGCCGATGAACTGCGCGAGTCGCTGGCGAGCAACTATTCGCCGTTCGCGTTGGACCTGACCATGCAGCGGATATTTGAGGAGGGACTGGGGGAGCAACTGGTAGCCCTGTGGGTATCGCAGGCGGGCGAGGGCGATATCGCCCTGGATGCGTACGTGCCGGTTGCCCATCACGCGGCGGTCCGGCGGATGTTCACCGATGCGGGCTACCTGCCAGTGCTGTTGCTCTGGGAGCGGGTAGGCTTGGAGTACCTCCCCACGCAGGTACTGGCCGAGCAGGCCGAAAGCTTCTACCTGTCGATGGCCGGGGCGCAGGGCGAGGCGGATAGCACAGGCGGCTCCGGCGCATCGGGCAGACGCAAGCACGATCCGGTCGGATTCATCGACGAGCTTGCCCTCGCCCACGGACAACTGAACCTGCGCGGATGGGCCGTGGACGAGAACGGATCGCTGCCGCCGTCGCTCACCGTCCGCCTCGGAGATCATGTCTTCCCGGTTGCCGCGCTGCAGAAGCAGATTCGGCCCGACGTTCAGCGGCACCTGCAGCTTTCGCATGGCCTCGTGGGCTTCCGGGTCAACATTCCGACCCCCGGACTGCGCAATCTGGCCGAGCTGCGCGGGCCGGTCGAAATATTCGCTGGCGATCAAGCGCAGGGTTCCGGGAAGCCTTTCCAGCTCTCGGCGGAGATCGTGGCGCAGTTGCGCGCGCGCACCGGCAGCGGCCGATGAGCCGGGCGAGGCGGACAGCCGCCTTGCGCCGGGGAGCCGATGTCGGCGGACTTCGTCGGTGCTGCGTGCTGCAGCAATCTACCCTCGCTGGTGCCGCGTGTGCCGGCGCCGGCGCGACATTTCGGCGCGATCACCATGATGGATGAGACCCACCGCCGCAGCATCAGCTCAGCGGGCTGGCACGTGCTGGAAGGCGTGTGCTCGACCCCTGCCCGAGGAGCGTCAGGCCGATTGCGGATCGTCGACCAGCAAGGGCAGGTGCACGTTTTCAGCCTCGGCCCGTTGAGCACGAAGACCCCGCAGTCGACGGTGGTGGCGGTCCCCCACCATGCAGTCGAATGGACGGTGGCGGCGACCGTCGCCGCCGCTGAGGTCGATTTGCCGCTGGCCGACTTGCGTCTGCGCGCAATCAGCAGATTTGCAGCCTTCAAGCACATGCTCCGGGCGATCGGTTGCTCTGGAGGCCGCCCGAACCCCTGGCGCATGGTCGTGGCCGTCTCGCAACTGGTCGTGCCTCTGTGTCTGGGGCAGGTGCGCGCGGCAGGCGATCGCCTCGTGCGCATCTACCAGGGTGGGCTGAACGCCCCAAGGGAGGTGGCCTTGCCTGCATGCGCAGTCCGCACCGGCCCACTCCGCCGCTTCCCGGCCCATTGGCAACCCGAGCACCAGCTCGAGCCCGTGACAGGGGAGGGGGGACAGGAGGAATGGGCTGCAGGCGGGGACGATCCGCAGTTCGTCCTGGTACACCGACGCCTTCCTCTGGCTCTGCCGCCCGGCTGGTATGAGCTGAATCTGCAGATCATTACGACGGCGGGCCGCCTTCTCGGCCCGGCCCTGTACCCCGATTACGGCAGCGGCTGGACGCCCCACGACGTGGTGCAATTGGCCGCGGCGGACGAACACGGCCGCAGCCGCGACCTCATCATGTTCAGGTCCGCCGTGCGGGGGCTTCGCCTGGACCCGAGCCTTCGGCGCCTGCAGTTCCAGATGGGACCGAGCCAGTTGCGCCGGATCGGACGCGCCAGGGCGCTGGCGAGACTGCTGGAATTGTCCGTCCGCAAGGACGGGAGCCGCGACTGGCGCGCCCTGGCCCGCTCCGCGCAATCGTTCGGCATGGACGCCATGCGGCACGGCCTGACGGCCGCGGCCACGCACCTGTACGGGCGCAGCCGTCCCGGCAGCGGCGGAACGGAAATGGATTACGCCGACTGGGTTCGCTTGTACGACACCCAGAGCCAGGCCGACCGCCTGATGCTGGAGGAACGCGCGCGGGAACTCGGGGACGGTCCGCTGATCTCGATCCTATTGCCTGTCTACCAGACGCCGGAGCACTGGTTGAAGCTGTGCCTGGACAGCGTCCGCACCCAGGTCTACGGCAACTGGGAGTTGTGCGTGGTCGACGACGCGTCGCCGTCGCCGCATGTACTGCGGGTACTGGACGATTACGCCCGACGCGATCCGCGCATCCGGGTGACGCGGCGGACGGAAAACGGGCACATATCCCGTGCCTCCAATACGGCCCTGGAGATGGCGCGGGGCAAGTACGTGGCCCTGCTCGACCACGACGACGAATTGCGACCGCACGCGCTGTTGGAGATGGCCGAAGCCGTCGCGAGGAACCCGGGCGTCGGCCTGCTCTACTCCGACGAGGACAAGATTGACGAGGAAGGGCATCGCTTCCATCCCTACTTCAAGCCCGACTGGAACCCGGACCTGCTGCTGTCGCAGAATTTCATGTGCCACCTGGCGGTCATCGACACGCAACTGGCCAGGGACGCGGGCGGCTTTCGCGCGGGCTTCGAAGGCAGCCAGGACCACGATCTGTTCCTGCGCTGTACCGCACGTCTCGAACACTGGCAGATCCACCACGTGCCCAAGGTGCTCTACCACTGGCGCGCGATCGCCGGTTCGACGGCGCTGGAACGCAGCGCCAAGGATTACGCGTCCTCGGCCGGCGCGCGCGCGGTCCAGGCGCAACTGGCGCTCGCCGCGCCCGGCGCGGCCGTGGAGGAACTGCCGCACGGTCACTACCGGGTGCGATGGCCGCTGCCGGCGGTCGCGCCGAAGGTCAGCATCATCGTACCCACCCGCGACCGGGCCGATCTCCTGCGCACGTGCATCGAGAGCCTGCTGGAGCTGACGGTGTACCCGGACTACGAGGTGCTCGTGGTGGACAACCAGTCTCGCGATCCGGAGGCGCTGGAATACCTGGCCAGCCTATCGGGTCGCGAGCCGACGCGCGTGCTGGGCTTCGACGCGCCGTTCAACTATTCGGCGATCAACAACTGGGCCGTGGCCGAGTGTCGGGGCGAGGTCGTCTGCCTGCTCAACAACGACATCGAAGTCATATCCCCGGACTGGCTGGAGGAACTGGTCAGCCAGGCGCTGCGCCCCGGCGTTGGTGCCGTCGGGGCGATGTTGTACTACCCCGATCGGACGATCCAGCATGCCGGGGTCGTTCTGGGTCTCGGCGGGGTGGCCAATCACGCGTACACCGGGCAGCCTGCCGGCCACCCCGGCCACGGCGCGCGCGCGCTGGTGGCGCAGAACCTTTCGGCGGTGACGGGTGCCTGCCTGGTGGTGCGCCGCGCACTGTACGAACAACTGGGGGGTCTGGACGAACGTCTCCAGGTCGCCTTCAACGATGTCGACTTCTGCCTGCGCCTGCGCGAGGCGGGCTACCGCAATGTCTGGACGCCGTTCGCCGAGCTGATCCACCATGAATCCGCCAGCCGCGGTCGCGACGACTCGCCGGAGAAACGCGAACGGTTCCTGGGCGAGGTGCGCTACATGGAATCGCGCTGGGACAACTGGCTGCAGGACGACCCCGCTTACAACCGGAATCTCTCGCTTGCGGATCTGAGTTCCGGCCTCGCGTTCCCGCCGCGATGACGCGCCCCGCCTCCGCGGAGTCCCCGCTGCCGGGCGCGGAAATATGGCAGGTACAATCAATCTCCCCCACGCGCTTTCCACGCCGCGGGGCTTGCGAAGTACCGGCTGCGGGAACTCCTCCCTGAGCAGGTGTGCGTGCGCAACAGCATAGGAACGAGCATTGGCAAACCCCAAGACAAAGAAAGAACCGCAACGCCAGGCACTGCTCGTGCTGGGGATGCACCGATCTGGGACATCGGCGATCAGCGGCACGCTCTCGCTGCTGGGTGCGCATGCGCCCAGGTCTCTCATGGAACCGACCAAGGACAATCCTCGCGGGTACTGGGAATCGGTGGAGGTGATGAAAGTCAACGAGCGGGTCCTGAGCTCGGCCGGCAGCCGCTGGAACGATTGGGGCCCGTTCAACCCGGCCTGGTTCGATTCGGTGATCGCCGAACAGCTTCGCGGTTCGCTGGTGGAGCTCGTCGGCAAGGAATTCGGAACCGCGCCGTTGTTGCTGATCAAGGACCCACGGATAAGCCGTTTCCTGCCGTTGTGGGTCGATGCGCTGCGCGAGTGCAGGGTGGCGCCGCGGATCGTGATCACCGTCAGGCATCCGCTGGGGGTCGCTCGGTCGCTCGAGGTTCGCGATCATTTCGGCCGCAACCGCTCGCTGCTGCTGTGGCTGCGTCACGTGCTGGACGCCGAGGCGAGCTCCCGGCAGCTGCCGCGAACGTTCGTGCGTTACGAGGACATGCTGGCCGACTGGCAGTCGGAGGCGTCCAGGATCGCAACGGAACTGGATATCGTCTGGCCGAAGTGGTCCGGCGATACCGAGGTCAAGGTCGGCGATTTCCTGACTAGCGAGCTGCGTCACCACCAGGAGACCGAGGAGCCGATCGCGGGAGATTCCGAACTCGGCGAATGGGTGCGGCAGACCTATCAAACCCTCCTGCAGGCTGCCGCAGGTTCGCTCGATCGGGCCGCGCTCGACAACCTGGATCGGATCCGCGGCGAATTCAATCGCAGCTCGGCGGTGTACGCGGCGGTCGTGCGCGAGCACGAACTCCGGGTCGAGGCTCTCTACGCAGACATGAAGGCGAAGCTGGCCCGAAGCGTCGAGGAGCTCCAGGCGCAGAACGGGCTGCTCGCCGAGGCGGAGGGAAAGCTTTCCGAAACCCGGACGGCCCTGGCCGAGCAGCGGCAACAGGCCGAAACGCTCAAGGCCAGGGTAGACGCAGAGGAGCAGCTGAAGGTGCAGCAGAAGTCGATCGAGGAGCAACTGGCGCTCGGTGCGGCAGCCTGCAAGCAGGCCGTCGAACTGGCCGCTGCCGAACACGCCGCGCGTCTTGCCGAGCAGGAGGAGCGGCACGAACGGGCAGCCCGGGAGCATCACGAGGCGGTCGAGCGCCTGTTGGCGCGCGAGGCCGAAGCCTCGGGGTTGCGCGATGAGGCGGAGCGGCAGCGGCGCGAAGCCGAGGAGCGATCCGCCACGGCGGCCGCCGAATACGCGAGTCTGCTTGCGGAGAAGGACCAGGCCATCGCGCGAATAACCGAAAGCGCGAGTGCCGCGGCCGCGGAGAAGGACCAGGCGATCGCGCAGCTTGCCGAAAGCGCGAGTGCCGCGGCCGCGGAGAAGGACCGGGCGATCGCGCCGCTTGCCGAAAGCGCCAGCGCCGCGGCCGCGGAGAAGGACCGGGCGATCGCGCAGCTTGCCGAAAGCGCCAGCGCCGCGGCCGCAGAGAAGGACCAGACGATCGCGCAGCTTGCCGCGGAGAAGGACCAGACGATCGCGCGGCTTGCCGCGGAGAAGGACCAGGCGATCGCGCGGCTTGCCGCGGAGAAGGACCAGGCGATCGCGCAGCTTGCCGCGGAGAAGGACCAGGCGATCGCGCAGCTTGCCGAGCGCGCCAACGCCGCGGCCGCGGAGAAGGACCAGACGATCGCGCAGCTTGCCGAGCGCGCGCGTGCCGCGAAGGCGGCGAAGGCGCAGGAGATCGCGGAACTGACCGGGAGGATCCGTACCATGGCCGGTGAGATGGTCGCCGCGACGTCGGAACACCGGTCGCAACTGGAGAAAGTGCAGAAGCATCTCCTGAGCCGCGAAGAGACAATGGCGAAGCTCGCCAGGCAACTTTCGCAGCTCAAGGCGAGCCTTGCCGAGCAATCGGAGGAGCTTTCCAAGGCGCGCAATGCTGCGGAAACGTCTGCGACGGTCCGCTTCCGCGAAACGGCGAAGCTCACCGAAATGTTGTTCGACAAGGACAAAGCTGCCCTGGAGCAGGCCGAGCGCCACACCCGGCACGCCACGACGCTGGAATATCACAACGCATTTACCCGCATGATGCTTTCCCGAAATTCCGATGCATGGCAACACAAGGCAAGCGCCTACGCGCAGGTGCTGGCCCAGATCGGCTCCTCCCGTGCCTGGAAGGTTCTCGCGCGCGTCCACAAGATCCGGATGCCGGAGCTGGGGGAGCCCGACCTGGAAGCGCACATCGATGCCCAGGTCGAAGCGCTGCGCGCTTCGGAGTGGTTCGACGCCCGGTGGTATCTGGAGAACTACTCCGACGCCGCGCACAGCGGGATGGAACCTGAGCGCCACTACCTGCTGGTCGGCGCACCGGCGGGACATCATCCCGGACCTCGGTTCGATACTGTCGCCTATCTGATGGAGTACCCGGACGTCCGCGAAACGGGGATGAACCCCCTCGTGCACTATATCGAGCACGGACGAACCGAGTCCCGCACGACGGTCGCGCCGGCGGAAGCGCACGGATGATGGTCAGGGAATCCGATGTGGCGATTCTGGAGGCATCGGAGTTGTTCGATGCCGAGCAGTACGCGGCCCGCCATCCGGATGTAGCCATGCAGGGAGTGCGGCCTGCGGAGCATTACCTCCGCGTCGGCGCCAAGCTGTTGCGCAACCCGGGCGACGGGTTCGACACCGCCTACTACGTGGCCAGCAATCCCGACGTCGCGCGATCGGCCCTGAACCCCCTCCTGCATTACCTCGCATTCGGCCGCTCCGAGGGCCGTCCCTGCGTGCCTCCACCGCCCGCGGCCTCCGCCGAGCCGGAGAATCCCGCACGCGAGCGGCTTGCGGCAAAGGCGTATCAGGAGCTTGCGGGTTTCAGGGCGCCGCTTCCGGCGGCAAAAACGGTGCTGGTCTGCGCGCATGTCTCCGGAAAGCACCTGTTCGGTGGCGAGCGCAGTCTTCTGGACGTGCTCGATGGGGTGCACGACTCGGGCTACAACGTCGTTGTCACCACGCCCGGCGGCAGCAACGACGACTACCTGCGCCTGCTTCGGGAGCGCTGCACGAGGGTGATCTCCTTCCAGTACGGATGGTGGCGCAGGAACACGCCGGTCAACGAACACGTGGTCTCGATGTTCGCCTCGGTGATCGCCCAGCACGGCGTGGACGCCGTGCATGCCAACACGATCATGCTCCGCGAGCCCCTGCTGGCGGCCCGCCGGATCGGCATTCCTGCCGTGGTGCACGTGCGGGAGCTGATCGCCCATGACGCGGCGTTGCTGGACCTGATCGGTGAAGAGCCCGGCCGCATCGTCGATCAGGTGATCGACGCGGCCGACTGGATCATCGCCAACTCCGAAGCGACGGCCGGGTCTTTCGCCAAGGCCGGTGCCACGCAGATCGTTCCCAATACCATCGATACCGAAGCCTTCGATATCGATCCGCCAGGTCGTACGCCGCTGCTCAACGTGGCGATCGTCAGCAGCAACCTGCCGAAAAAAGGCGTGCTGGACCTGGTCGAGGTCGCGCACCTGTGCCGGGACGAACTCCCCGACGCGCGCTTCCTGCTGATCGGTCCCGACAACGAGCACATCGCCGGGCTGAAGCGGATGCAGCAGGCAGGAGAAATCTCGCCGAACATCGTCTTTGCCGGCTATCGGGAGCATTCCGCGGAGGCGATGGCCGAAGCGGACATCGTGCTCAACCTCTCGCACTTCCAGGAGTCGTTCGGGCGAACCGTGCTGGAGGCCATGGCCGCGCGGCGGCCGACCATCGTCTACGACTGGGGCGCGCTGCCGGAGCTTGTGGTGCACGGCCACACCGGATTCGTGGTTCCCTTCAAGGATGTAGCCGCGGTGGTGGACAAGCTCAAGGTCCTCTACGACGATCGTGAGCAGTTGCGCGAAATGGGCGAGGCGGCCCGGCAGCGCGCCCTCGCCCTGTATGCGAAAGATCACTATGCCAACCGCATGGGAGCGGCATACGCGGAGATTTTCCACTTGCCGGTGACGCCATCCGCGCTGACCCTGCCCGCGCGCGACGGCTCTGCCGCGGCGAAGGCCGCCGAACCCCTGCGGATCGCCTATTTCCTGTGGCACTTCCCGGTACCGTCGGAGACCTTCGTTCTCAACGAGTTGCGGATATTGGTAGCCCGGGGGCACGACGTCCAGGTCTTCTGCAAGCAGTCGCCGCACAAGGACTTCCAGCCGGACTTTCCGATCCAGTGGAAGACCGTCCAGGATCCCGCCGACCTGGCAAGGCAACTGGTGGACAGCGGGCGCAACATGGTCCATTCGCACTTCACCTATCCCACGGTCACCGAGATGGTCTGGCCTGCCTGCGAGCAGGCGAAGATACCCTTCACGTTCATAGCGCACGCGCAGGACATCTTCCGTAAAGCGAACGACGAGAAGAACAAGATCGGCCTGATCGGCAAGTCGCCGTGGTGCCTGCGGGTCCTGGTCCCCTCGCGGTTCCATCGCGACTACGTGGAGAGCCGTGGGGTCCCGGCCGAGAAGTTGATGATCAACCCCAACGGGATCGATCCGGATCTGTACGTCCAAGCACGGGACACAGGCCGCGCCGCGCGCAGCCGGCGCAGCGTCTGCGCGATACATCGCTTCACCGAAAAAAAGGGCCTGGAGGACCTCATCCGCGCCGGCAAATCGCTGGCGCAGGACGGCATATCCATCCACATCCATGGCTACGGCCATCTCGAACAACGCTACCGCGATCTCATCGCCCAGGAGCACCTGGAGAACGTGTTCCTGCATGGCCCCGTGGAGAGCCGCGAGGAAATGCTGCAGGTGTTCCGTGGGCACGATCTGTTCGCGTGTCCGTCCGTCCGCGCCGACGATGGCGACATGGACGGGATACCGACGGTGCTGATGGAGGCGATGGCCAGCGGCCTGCCGGTTCTGGCCACGGGCATTTCCGGCATTCCCGATCTGGTCAGGGACGAGTTGACGGGGATAGTCTGCCAGGGCGGCGCGGCCTCGATAGCAGACGCCATCAAGCGCTTCTACGCGATGCCCGAGGGGCAGGTGAGGGCGATTATCGAGGACGCGCAGGCACTGATCGAACGCGACTTCAACGCCGCTCGCCTGACGTCGGCATTGCTGCGCCTGTGGCAGCGGCGAACCATCGATGTAATGATCGTCAGCTGGAACAACCCGGCACAGCTGCAGGAAGTGATCCGCAGGCTGCGGAAATTCACCTCGCTCCCATTCCACCTGATCATCTGCGACAACGGCAGCGCCCCGCAGGGCGGCGCGCTGTTGTGCGACGCCTACGCCCAGTACGCGAATCTCACCGTCGTCTTCAATCGCAACAACGCGCTGGTCGGACCGGGGACCAACATCTGCCTGCAGCACGGGCACTCCGACTACGCGGTCTATGTGTGCGGCAAGGAGGGCTTCGTGCTCGACTACGGGTGGGAGAAGACCCTGATCGAGTACATGGATGCCAATCCTGCTGTGGGGCTGGGAGGGACGCTGTGCCACTCGCCGAGCTACTTCACCGGAAGCATGTATCCCACCGGCGTGCGGCTGTTCGGAAACTTCCGCAACCAGTCGTACGCCGCCGAGAATCCCGATCGGCCGTTCGCGCACGTGCAGGGCGGATTCATGGTGATCCGCAGGGCGATGTTCGACCAGATCGGCGGCTTCAGCGATGAGGTGCCCCACGACTACACGGATGTCGAATACAGCTACTACGCCGAGAGCAGGGGCTGGTCGCTGGGCCAGGCACCGGGAATGCTGGCGCTGTACAACAAGACCCGGCCGGGAATATTCACTCGCCTGGACGAGTCGATCGCGGCCATCCATCCGCCCACCCTCGATGATCTGCCGCTGCTGGACAGCATCAGCGCTCGCACGGTCCGCCATTGCAGCCTTTGCCACTGGCACGGCGAGGCTTTCGCGGGACCGGCAGCCCATCCGCAGTGCCCGCAGTGCGGGGCGGACCCGGCCGACCGGTCCCTGTATCGCTTCCTGGCGGAATCCACGCTGACCTACCGTCGCCTTCCGGCATTCGGAGTGGGCCTCGGTGCGGCGATTCTCCCGATCTGGCGCCAGCAGTTCCAGGGAGGGGTGTCCAGCCCGCTGGAGTTCCAGGAAAAGCTCGCTGCCAAGGCGGGGCTGGGCTTCGCTTCGCGAGGCATGAAGGTCGTGTACCTCGATCTTGCCGGTATACGTCCTGCGCTGGTTGCGGCGGGCTTGTCCGAACTCGTGCGGCTGCTGGCCGACGACGGCATTCTGGTCCTGCACCCGGGCAACGAGGCCGATCCCCATGCAGAGCAGGCAATGCAGGACGCGGCGGCCCACGGGCTCGCGCTTCGTGATCGAGTGCGTTACACCAGCGGGGTGGGCCGATACGACTGGCGTCCCTTGCTGGTGCTGAGCCGGGAGAAGCCATGCGCGTCCTGATTGTCGGCGCTGCAGGCTTCATCGGAAAGGCCGTGGCCGACGCGCTGGCCGAGGCTGGCATCGAGTCGAGACTGGCCGACACGCGGCGCAGGCTGGAACGCAGTGACGACTGGCTGCCGGGCCGCGACGTTCGCGAATTCGACTTCTCGCGCCAGGCCGCCTCCGAGGAACTGCTAGACGGGGTCGACGCACTCGTTCACCTGGGCTGTACCACCAATCCGGCGCGCTCGATGGCGGACATGGCATTCGATGCCGACAGCAATATCGGCCCCAGCATCCGGCTGTTCGAATCGGCCGCACGCGCGGGCATCGCCCGGGTGATATTCGCCTCCAGCGGCGGCACCGTCTACGGAGTCCCGGAATGCGCCCGCGTCTGCGAAGACGCACCGACCGTGCCCATCAGCGCGTACGGCGTTTCCAAGCTCGCCGTCGAACGGTATCTGGCGATCTGCCCGGGCGTTTGCGGTATCAGCCTGCGCGTGGCCAATCCGTACGGTGCGGGTCAGCTGCGCGGTTCGGCGGTCGGCGTGATCGCCAGGTACCTGCTGGCTGTCAGCCGTGGCCAACCGCTCGAGGTATGGGGCACCGGCAGCGTGATACGCGACTACATCGCCATCGCCGACGTCGCCCAGGCGTTCCTCTCGGCGGTGGTCACCCGCGACATCGCCCCGGGCCCGTACAATGTCGGCTCCGGGGAAGGCGCCAGCATCAACGAGATAATTTCCAGGATATTCGCGGTGAGCCATCGCCGGGTGCATGTGGAGTATCAGGAGGCACGCGGCTACGATGTTCCCGCGATCGTGCTGGACAGCACCCGTTTCCGCAGCCAGAGCGGATGGCACCCACGTACTGGCCTGGATCAGGGAATCTCCGAGCTTTGGTCGCGGATCTGCGCGCCTGCCACGGTGTGAATCCTGCACGCGCCAGGACCCCAGACAAACCCGCCGGGATGCGCCCGGCGCTGAAACCACCGGTGCCAGCGGCGATCGTGATTTCCGTATTCACGTTCAGCCTCCTACAATGCGCCGATTCTTTTTCTCCACCCCGGAACAGGCCACCTGCATGTTTACTGCCTCAATTCGACTTCCTCTTCTCGCAGTGATCGGCTGCCTTGCCATTTCGGCGTGTGACCGATCCGACGCTCCCCCCACCAACGCACCGCAGGAAGCCCCTCCCGCTGCGGAGCCGGCGCAGCCGGCGGCTCCGGCCATCGATCCGGCGGCCACGCAGCCCGGCCCCACGACGTTGACGGAGATCGACGAAGCGAGCCGATCCATGCAGATGCCGGCCTCGGGCATGTGCAGTTTCGACAAGATCAACGGAGAAAAAGTCAGCGCGCAATCGCCCGTGCAGGTCCAGAATGCCTCGGACTTCACGGTGTCCGGCTGGGTGGTCGAACGCGAGACCATGACCCGCCCGCAAGCGGTCCTGCGCCTGCAGGCGGTCAATGGTGGACGCGCGTGGGAAATCGGCGTCGGCCCCGGAACCAGCCGGGGCGATGTCGGACGCCATCTGAAGGTCGAGGGACTCAGGGATGCCGGCTTTGAAGTCTCGATGGACCTCAGTGCGCTGGACCCGGGTGAGTACGTGTTGTCGCTGAACCATCATTCCGGCAACCGCCGGGTGACGTGCGACAAGGGCACCAGGATCGTCGTCGGCGGCTGATGTCCGCTTGCGCGCCGGCCACCTTCGCCGCTGCGAAGACAGTGGCCGGTGCCGGCTCGCCGCTGCCCGTGCGCTGCTGAAGCCGGTTGGCGGGTGGATCGGCCCCGCCGGCCGCGGCGGTGCCTGCAATCAACCAGGGGTGGAGTAGGTCTTGCGAGCGCGAAAAAAGGTACTTTGCGTGGTTGGCGCGCGACCGAACTTCATGAAGATCGCCCCGATCATGCGTGCACTGCTGCAGCGCGAGTCGCAGGTCGAAGCCCTGCTCGTCCACACCGGGCAGCACTACGACGAGGCGATGAACGACCGTTTCTTCGAGCAGTTGCGGATCCCCGCGCCGGACATCAGCCTGGATGTAGGGTCCGGCACCCATGCGGTGCAGACCGCGGAAATCATGAAGCGCTTCGAGCCGGTCCTCGACGCCCACCGGCCCGATTGCGTGCTGGTCGTGGGCGACGTGAACTCGACGGTCGCCTGCGCGCTGGTGGCGGCAAAGAAGGGAATCCGCGTGGTGCACGTCGAGGCGGGGCTGAGGTCGGGCGATCGCAGCATGCCCGAGGAGATCAACCGCCTGCTGACCGACCGGTTGTCCGACCGGCTCTATACGACCGAAGCTGCGGCCTCGGTGAACCTCGCTGCCGAGGGCATCGCGCCGGAGACCGTCGTGTTCGCCGGCAACGTCATGATCGACACCCTGTTGCACAGCCGGTCGAACGCGGTGCCGGCGGAGCAGACATTGCGCTCGCACGGTGCGCCAGCGGCGCTGCTGGAGCCGCCGGGCGGATACGCAGTGCTGACGCTGCACCGTCCGTCCAACGTCGACGATCCGGAAACGCTGGGCCGGCTTGTCGAGGTGCTGCTGGAGGTCGCGCGGCAATTGCCGATCGTGTTTCCGGTGCATCCACGGACCCGGTCGGCGCTGCAGGCACGCGAGTTGACGCACTTCCTGTCGGCGCCCGGCATCGTCGCCCTGCCGCCACTGGGATACCGGGAGATGCTGGGGCTCATGGCCTCCGCGACGCTGGTGCTCACCGACTCCGGGGGGCTGCAGGAGGAAACCACGGCGCTTGGCGTCCCCTGCCTGACGATCAGGGAAAACACCGAGCGTCCGATTACCATTTCCGAGGGCACCAACACCCTCGTGGGCACCGACCCGGCAGCGATACTCCAGTGCGTTGCCTCGGTACTCTCCGGCGGCGGCAAATCGGGGCGGCGCCCGGAACTCTGGGACGGAAACGCTGCCGAACGCATCGCCCAGGACCTTGTGCAATGGCTGCACCGGGCCTGATCCACGAATTCCACAGCACCAGATCGGCGTGGCCCCGGCCACTCTCCCCCGGCAATAAACAAGGCCCAGGCAAATGCCAATCCCCACACTCGAAGGCGTAAAGATCGGCGTCATCGGACTGGGCTACGTCGGGTTGCCGCTCGCGGCGGAGTTCGGAAAGCGGTTCCAGACCCGCGGCCTGGACATCGATGCGCGCAGGGTCGGTGAGCTCAGTTCGGGCCTTGACCGCACCCTGGAGCTCGCCTCGGAGGAACTCGCCGAAGCAAGCTGGCTGACGTTCCACCACGAGCCCGAAGCGCTCGCCGACTGCAACGTCTACATCGTCACCGTGCCCACGCCGATAGACCGTGCGAAGCGGCCCGATCTGGAGCCGCTCATCAGGGCGAGCGAAACTGTCGGCCGGCTCCTTCGCGACGGCGACGTGGTGATCTACGAGTCGACCGTGTATCCGGGCGCGACCGAGGAGGTCTGCGTTCCGATACTGGAGCGCCACTCGGGACTGCGGTTCAACACCGGCTTCTACTGCGGATACAGTCCCGAGCGCATCAATCCCGGCGACAAGGAACATCGCCTCGTCAACATCCTGAAAATCACCTCGGGCTCCACGCCCGAGGCCGCGGCGTTCGTCGACAGCCTGTATGCCTCGGTGATCCAGGCAGGCACCTATCGCGCCAGTTCGATCCGCGTCGCGGAGGCGGCGAAGGTGATCGAGAACACCCAGCGCGACGTCAACATCGCGTTGATCAACGAACTGGCGCTGATCTTCAACCGCATCGGCATCGACACGCTGGAAGTGCTCGAGGCCGCGGGCACCAAGTGGAACTTCCTGCCGTTCCGCCCCGGGCTCGTCGGTGGGCACTGCATCGGCGTGGACCCGTACTACCTCACCCACAAGGCGCAGGAGACGGGCTACCACCCCGAGATGATCCTGGCCGGTCGCCGGATCAACGACGGCATGGGCACCTACGTCGCCGGCCAGGTGATGCAGATGATGGCCGAGCGTGGCACCAGCGTGGTCGGCGCACGGATTCTCGTGCTCGGACTGGGCTTCAAGGAAAACTGCCCGGACCTGCGCAATACCCGGGTCGTGGACCTGATCGGCGAATTCGTGAAGTTTCGCGCGGTCGTGGATGTGCACGATCCCTGGGTGGATGCCGACGAAGCGCTGCGCGCGCACGGCATCCGCCTGACGCAGGTGCCGGAACCGGGGTGCTACGACGCGATCGTGATTGCGGTTGGCCACCGGCAGTTCGTTGCGATGGGAGAGTCCGGCATCCGCAGCTTCGGCAAGCCCGGCGCGGTGCTCTACGACGTCAAGTACATCCTGCCCAGGGAAGCGGTCGACGGGCGGGTATGAGCGGATCCGCGAAATCGATGGCGAACAGAGCACGTGTCGAGCAAGTGCCGGGCGCCCGCCGGCCCGGAGCGCTCGCGGCGGCGTCCCCGGGTCGCGCAGCGTGCATCGACCGGAGAACCGCGGGGCCGTGATGGCGTGGGCGGCGAGTGAGTTGGAGCGTCTGCGGCGGCACGTTTCTGAGCAGGCCGTGCGGCTGGCGGCATCGCGTTTCGCCCGCGACTCGTTCCTGCTGACCGGCGTCACCGCGGTCGAGCGCGTCGCCGCCCTGCTGCAGACCATACTGATCGCACGCGCGCTGGGGATCGTCGAATACGGCATCTACGGCCTGCTGTTCACATCGATCGGCTTCGTGGCGTCCATCGCCGGGCTGCAGATGGGGCTGACCGCCACCGTCCTGGTGGCGCGTTATCGCGACACCGAGAAAGCCAAGGCCGCCGCGGTGATCGGCAACGTCACCCGCTTCGCGCTGCTGGTCGCACTCGCGTTCTGGGTGCTGAGCCTGCCGTTCGCAGGCGAGCTCTCCGCGTGGCTGCTGCGCTCGCCGGACTATGCGACCGCGATCCTGCTGGGCTGCGTGTTCATTGGCGCCTCGCTGCTCAGCGGCGTGCAGGACGGCATCGCGCAGGGGTTCGAGGACTTCCGCGCGGTCGCGGTGTCGCGCTTCGTCGCCGCGGCGGTGACCCTGGCAGCGATGTACCCGGCCGCGCTCGCGGCCGGATTGAACGGGGTCATCGCGGCCATCCTCGCCGGCGTGCTGCTGAAGGCAATCCTCCTGCAGCGCGTGATCCGCGCCCATCGCGTCGCGCTCTCGATTCCCCGCCGCGGCAGCGGCGTGCCGTTCCGCGGCATGGTGCTGGGATTCTCGCTGCCTTCGATGCTCGCCAGCATGATCCTGGGAGGGGTGATCTGGTGGGGCAGTTTCCTGTTGTCGAGGTTGCCGTCGGGCTTCGAAAGCGTGGCGCTGGTGAATACCGGGCTGCAATGGCGCGGCCCCGTGCTGATGCTCGCCGCATCGCTTGGCAGCGTCGCGGTGCCGATTTTCAGCCGCCTGGCCGGGCAGGGCGGGGGACAGGATGCCGAGCGGTTCAGGCGCCGCATGCTCTGGCTCAACGGCGTCGCGGCAGTGCTGGTCTCGGTCATGATCATCGTGCTGTCCGGCCCGCTGCTGGGGCTGTACGGCAGCGAATTTCGCGGCGGCAGCCTGATTTTTGCGATACTGGTCGCGACCACGGTGCCGATGGTGCTCGCCAACGTGCACATGCAGGAGCTGGTGGGCGCGGGACTGATGTGGCGGCAGTTGGCGCTGCATGTTCCGATGGTGCTGGTCATGGGGCTGGGCTTCGCGCTGCTGATTCCGCGCATGGCCGGATTGGGCTACGCGATTGCCACGGCCGTCGCGTCGGTGGTCTTCGTCGCCTGCGCGTGGCTGGGCCGGCCCGTGCGAGGCTCTTTCCGCGACTTCTCCGGCGATCCGGGCTGAGTCGCCCGCGCCTGTCCTTGGCTCGGATCGTCGCAGGACAACCAACGTCTGTTATTCGGAGTCACAAGCCCATGTGCGGAATTGCGGGGGTAATCAGCAGGAAGGGAGGCGGACAGGCACCGGTCGCGCGGATGCTGGAGACGATGGGTCATCGCGGGCCCGACGGCTCGGGTCTGTGGGCGGACTCGGACGCCGGAAGCGTGGTGTTCGGACACCGTCGCCTGTCGATTCTCGACCTCACCAGCGCCGG
>JALYOG010000078.1 GCA_030856985.1 Pseudomonadota bacterium
GCCTGGCGGGGACTGTGGGCGCAATACGGCGACGCGGTCGATGCGCGCGGGCGCTACCGGACGGCGTTCGACACGTTCGCGGCCGCGGTGCGGCCTTTGTCCCGCGACCTGATGCTGCGCAACGAGATGCGCTGGTTCGACGTGATGATGGTGATGCTCGGCCGCACCGTGGTGTCGGCCGGACCCGCAGCGGCGTAGGCGCCAATCCGGTCGCGGCCGCGACTGCGATCCGCCACGCCGGTTCGCCGCGGCGCGCGCTGGAAAACCGATCCCCGCTGGCGCCGCTTCAGCCCGCGAAGCCCTCAGGCCTCCAGCGCCTCCGCGTCTTCCTTGAAGCGCACCATCGCCTCCACCAGCACGGTCTTGGCTTCGGCCGCATTGCCCCAGCCGTCCAGCCGGACCCACTTGTCCTTCTCCAGGTCCTTGTAGTGCTGGAAGAAGTGACCGATCCGCTCGCACCAGTGCGGGCTGACCTGGTTGATGTCCTGGATGTGGCCGTAGCCGGCGAAGACCTTGTCGATCGGCACCACCAGCAGCTTCTCGTCGCTTCCGGCTTCGTCCGACATCCTCAGCACGCCGACCGGCCTGCAGCGGATCACCGAACCGGGAATCAGCGGCAGCGGCAGGATGACCAGCGCATCGGCCGGGTCGCCATCGCCGCAGATCGTGTCGGGAACATAGCCGTAATTGCACGGATAACGCATCGGCGTGGACAGGATCCGGTCCACGAAAATCGCGCCGCTGGCCTTGTCGACCTCGTACTTGACCGGTTCGGCATCTTTCGGGATTTCGATGATGACGTTGATCTCGTCCGGCGGGTTCTTGCCGGTAGGGACGCGCTCCAGACCCATTGCACACTCCAGTTGATGATGCCGGCCGCGCCCGGAGGGCGGCAACAGGCGGGATGAGGTCGATCAAAGCCGACGAATATTACGCGTCCGGCTGTTGCAGCGCAGCATATTTTTCAGCGGGCGGGCCGCAGACGGGCCACGGCGGCCTGTCACCAGCTCCGACAGCTGCTCATCCGGACCCCCAGAACGCGAACAGCGGCGGCGATTGCTCGCCGCCGCGTCCGGGGTTACCGCGGGCGATCAGTGCTGCGAGGGCGGACGCCGGTCGATGTACTGCCGCGCCCAGCGCTGGGTCACCTGGCCCGCCGCCTCGCGGCCGCCCAGGCCGAAGGCGAGGGCCGTCGCCACCGCGACCGCGCCGAGCACCAGGCCGAAGGCGAGGTTGACGATCTCGTCGGCGATGCCCATCGCGCGCAGGCCCATCGCGATCACCAGCCCGAGGATCGCCACGCGTGCGATCCGCGCAAGGCCGACGGCATTGTCGCGGTTGGCGCGCTGGATCGCGTCGGCCGCGAGGTTCGCCAGCCAGTAGCCGACCACGAAGATCACCAACCCGAGCAGCACGTCGGCGCCGAAGGCGATGAAAGCCGCCAGCAGGTCGTGCACCCCGGCAAAGCCCAGCAGCGCGGCCGCCTCGACCGTGGCGAACAGCATGATGAAGAACAGCGCGATGCGGCCGGCCAGTTCCGACAGCGAAATGCGGATCGGCGTGCCGGCGGCACGGGCGGGGCGCGGGGTCGCGTGGCCCGGTTCGACGACGATGACGCCCGGGTGATCGGTAACGTACTGGTTGTCGGCGGCGGTCGTCGGCATCGTGCTTTCGTCGCCCGTGGATGCGAACGCGTGGCCCATGCCGATGCGCTCGGGCACGCGGTCGAAGCCGAGGTTGGCCAGCAGCCGGGTGACGAGGTCGGCGACGAAGCGCCCCAGGAACCAAGCGATCAGCAGGATCGCCGCCGCGGCGAGGATGTTCGGTATCGCCTGCAGGAAGATGTCGAGCATGCGCGTCAGCGGCGCGGAGATCGCCTGGATGCGCAGTGCATCCAGCGCCGCGATCAGCGTCGGCACGATCACCAGGATGAAGGCCAGCGTGCCGCCGAGCTGCGACAGCTTCAGGCCCCGGGTGCCTTCGTGCTGCTGGCTGAAGCGGTCCACGCCGGTCGCCGCCAGCAGGTTGGTCACCAGGCCGCGCACCACCTTGGCGATGATCCAGCCGATGACGCCGATCAGGACCGCGGCGAAGATGTTCGGCAGCATCGCCAGCATCGTCGCGGTCATGTTCGACAGCGGCGCCATCAGGCCCTCGATCTGCAGCGCGGCGACGATCGCCGGCAGGAACAGCAGCAGCACCAGCCAGTAGGCGACATTGCCCATCGTCGCCGACAGCGGCTGCATCTCGGCGTCGCGCGACAGGCGCTCATCGAAGCTGGTGGCGCCCAGCGCCTTGTTGACGACGGTGCGCACGATCGTGGCGACGATCCAGGCCAGCAGCGCCAGCAGCGCGGCCAGCAGCAGTCGCGGCAGGTACAGCAGCACGGTCGAAGCCAGTTGCGACAGCGGGTTGGAGATGCCCTGCACGTCGAGGACGCTGAACATCCCGATCACGGCCAGCAGCAGGATGGTCCAGAACACGATCCTTCCGGCGATGCGCTCGAAATTCATGCTCGAGCGGGTGTGTTCGGTGAGGCGCTCATTGGTGCGCAGCGCGCCCAGGCCCCTGCGCGTGGCCGCCGCTGCGAGCAGCGCGACGAGCCAGCCGATCAGCAGGATCGCCAGCGCCCCCAGGATGCTCGGCAGGTACACGCCCAGCGAGTTCTGCAGCGAGTGCTGCCAAGTGACAGGTTGCATTCCCAGATCTCCCTTCCCAGTGCGAGCAGCGCGTCGCCACGCATGCGCGGTGAATGGTTCCAAAACGAGTGTTGGCAGCTTGCCCCGCCCAATGTGAGCGCCGTGTCGGCCGGGACACGGACGCCGCCCACGGCATGCACGGACGCACGTGCATGCCGGCCACAAAAAACCCGCCTTTCGGCGGGTCTTTTTTTTGCTTTCAGCGACTTGCGGGCAACTACAGCAGCGGCACCATCAGCAGCGCCACGATGTTGATGATCTTGATCAGCGGGTTGATGGCCGGGCCTGCCGTGTCCTTGTAGGGATCGCCGACGGTGTCGCCGGTGACTGCGGCCTTGTGCGCCTCCGAGCCCTTGCCGCCGTGGTGGCCGTCCTCGATGTACTTCTTGGCGTTGTCCCATGCGCCGCCGCCGGTGGTCATCGAGATGGCCACGAACAGGCCGGTGACGATCGTGCCGATCAGCAGGCCGCCGAGCGCTTCGGCGCCCAGCCACAGTCCCACGACCACCGGAACGGCGACCGGCAGCAGCGACGGGATCACCATTTCCTTGATCGCCGACTTGGTCAGCATGTCGACCGCGCGCGAGTAATCGGGCTTGGCGGTGCCGGCCATGATCCCCGGGATCTCGCGGAACTGGCGGCGGACTTCCTCCACCACCGCACCGGCGGCGCGGCCGACCGCCTCCATCGCCATCGCGCCGAACAGGTACGGGATCAATCCGCCGATCAGCAGGCCGATGATGACCATGTGGTTGGACAGGTCGAAGGTGGCCGGCACGTACGCGATGCCGGTCGTCAGCGCGCGCGCTTCACCGACCGCGCCCAGGTTGTGGGTGTAGTCGGCGAACAGCACGAGCGCGGCCAGTGCGGCCGAGCCGATCGCGTAGCCCTTGGTCACCGCCTTGGTGGTGTTGCCGACCGCATCGAGCGGATCGGTGACGCCGCGGACTTCCGGCGGCAGGTCGGCCATCTCGGCGATGCCGCCGGCGTTGTCGGTGATCGGGCCATAGGCGTCGAGCGCGACGATCATGCCGGCCATCGACAGCATGGCGGTGGCGGCGATCGCGATGCCATACAGGCCGCCGAGCAGATGCGCGCCGTAGATCGCCGCGCACACCACCACCACCGGCAGTGCGGTCGATTTCATCGACACGCCCAGGCCCGCGATGATGTTGGTGCCGTGACCGGTGGTCGAGGCCGCGGCGATGTGCTGCACCGGCTTGAACTGCGTTCCGGTGTAGTACTCGGTGATCCACACGATCAGCCCGGTCAGCACCAGGCCGATCAGCGCGCAGCCGTAGAGGCTGGTCGCGCCGTAGGCGTTGTCGCCCATCAGCATCGTGGTGACCGGATAGAACAGCACCGCCGAGACCACCGCGGAGATGATCACGCCCTTGTACAGCGCGCCCATGATCGAGCCGCCGTCCTTCACCTTGACGAAGAACGCGCCGACGATGGAGGCCAGGATCGACGCGCCGCCGAGCACCAGCGGGTACAGCACGCCGTTGACGCCGACCTCGGCCGCCATCAGGAAGCCCAGCAGCATCGTGGCGATCACGGTGACCGCGTAGGTCTCGAACAGATCGGCGGCCATGCCGGCGCAATCGCCGACGTTGTCGCCGACGTTGTCGGCGATCACCGCCGGGTTGCGCGGGTCATCCTCGGGAATGCCGGCTTCGACCTTGCCCACCAGGTCGGCGCCGACGTCGGCACCCTTGGTGAAGATGCCGCCGCCGAGCCGGGCGAAGATCGAGATCAGCGAGCTGCCGAACGCCAGGCCGACCAGCGCGTGCAACGCGTCCTCGCCGACGATGCCCATGTTCTGCAGCACCAGCCAGTATCCGGCCACGCCCAGCAGGCCCAGGCCCACCACCAGCATGCCGGTGATCGCGCCGCCGCGGAACGCCACATCCATCGCCGGGCCGATGCCGCGACGCGCCGCCTCGGCAGTGCGTACGTTGGCGCGCACCGACACGTTCATGCCGATGTAGCCCGCCGCGCCCGAAAGCACCGCGCCGAGCAGGAAACCGATCGCCGTGGCCCAGTCGAGCGCGAAGCCCAGCACCACGAATAGCACGGCGCCGGCGATCGCGATCGTCGTGTACTGGCGGTTGAGGTAGGCGCGGGCGCCTTCCTGGATCGCGCCGGCGATCTCCTGCATTCGTGCGTTGCCGGCGGGCTGCGCATTGATCCAGCGCGCCGAGATGATCCCGTAAAGGATCGCGATGACGGCGCAGCCCAGCGCCAAATACAAACCATAGAGCTCCAGCATGAACCCCTCCCCAGAGTGGAAACATCGACGGGACAACGAAAAAGTCTGACGGAACAACGATAAAACCGGATCATCCCGGCCGCGTGTCCCGCGTTGCGGGCAGGCAGGGCCCGCAACGGCAGCCGGGCGACTATGGCACAGCGTCCGGGCATGCGGCACATGTCCGGCGGCGTGATCCGTGGTTCAGGGCGCCCATGCGAGCCTTCGGGCAGTCTGCCGAACCCGTGGAGCCGTCCGATGCGTCTCGCCCTGCTGCTGCTTGCCGCCGCTGTAAACCCCGCCCTGGCTGCGGATTCCAAGCCCGAGATCACCCGCGACGCGGTCACCCCCCAGGCCGTCGGCGCGCCGCACAGCGTACGCACCATTCCGGAGGCCTGCGCGCGGCTGGAAGGCATGTTCACCGGCGAAGCGGCGCAGCCGTACAAGTTCGCGGCCGTGCGCACCAGCCCCAAATGCCAGCCGCGCGCGCGCTTCGTCGATGCCGCCAAGGCCACGCCGTCCGAACAGGCCGGGTGGCGCCTCAACGACCTGATCCGCATTCCCAACGCGGCCTGCCCCGGGCAGATCGCAGCGGTCCGCGTGTGGCGCAAGCCGGTGGAAGTCGCGCCACCCGGCCTGGACGCCCAAGGTCGCTCGCGCATCTATCTGGCCGACGCGCGCGCCAAGTCCGCCGCCGCGACCCAACCGCCGGAAGTGACGCTGTTTGCCGCGGAAATGGCCGTGGAAGGCGCGGCCTGCGGAGGCTGATCGGAGGTTCGTCCGCGTGCGTCGACGTTTCGAAAATGACGAAGGCCGCGATGCGGCCTTCGTTTTTACTCTCGCGTAGAGCGCCCCTGTTCCGCAGGGGGTCCCGCCTTATCACATATAGGAGCACTTCAACGTTCTACCGTCCCATGTGCAACTCATGCGGTTCGATCCCGATGGTTGGCCCGTAACCGGAATGCCATAGTCGATTGCGGCGTTGACCCAGTTCGACAGACTTTTGGTGGTGTCGAAGTGGTACTGCCCACCGTAAGTTCCGCCCGCCGCGGAGGAAGTTATCGAGGCATCCGGAATAGGATTGCTATTCTGATCCTTGCTCTGTCCTTCGACGTACTCAGCCTGGTGCGCGCTTGATGAGTCGATTTCGAAAGTGGTCGTACTACCGTCTTTCCACGTTATGACGATCGTAAAACTGATTTGGCTGGAAAAGGGGGAGGTCAACGCCATCAGAACTGAATTCAATGTCACGGCTAAGGTCGTTCAGTTGCGTCGACGATGTGGTCGCCCCCGCCATGGATTGCGCAATGTTCCTTCCCAACATGTTCCGTACGGTGACCGAGTTGACGACATCGTAGGCGCTGCTGTTCTCGAAGCCACCAACCGGATTGCCGCCGGGAAACGCTACGCCGCCTGGCTCCCCGGCACGTACGTTGATCACGACGTTGCTGTTTCCGCCGTATGCCTCGGTCTTTTTTTCGACGGTAAACAGGAACTTGTCGTAAAGCGCCGGATCGACGGGGGCACCCAATGCGAGATTCTTCCCAAGCTCCAGCTCGTAGTGAACCTGCCAAAGCGAAAGCTCGGAGTTGGTCATGTCGATGACGTACGTGTATCCCACGGGGCCAGAGCGCGCGGTGGCGCGGTACTGAGTAGAGGTGCATCCGTCGCATCTGAGGACTGCATCTGCGCTCGCACTTCCTGCGATAGCTGATTGCAACAAGACTGCGACGACAACGAGGCAGGCGCTTTTGAAAATATTATTCACTGATGATCTTCCTTGATGGTATGAAGTTGATCAGCCTATGTCCGAGGGAACTGGTCCTTGGTCATGCTACCAGGCGCATCGTGGCTTGTAGAGGAACAATTACCAATCCAAGAAGATTTCTTGGTTCTGGCTATTTCATCCGGTCGGAGCGGCGACCTTGTCCTGCGCATCAGCAGCGCCCGAACCAGTACTCAGTCGGACCACCCCGGCAACTTCTTCGGAATCTCCACGTTCTTCAGCGTCACGTACTTCGGCAGGCCGTCGCGGCCGTAGGGAGGGGGGGCTTCGCCGCGGATCAGCGGCTGCAGGTAGCGGCGCGCGCCTTCGGTGATGCCGAATCCGTCCTCGCGGATGAAGTCGTCCGGCATTTTCTTCTCGTGGTTGGCGACTTCCGTCAGCGGAGCGGCCTCGATCTTCCACCGGTAAGGGGCGTCGGAGGTGCGCACGATCACCGGCATGACGGCGTTCATTCCCTTCAGCGCGAACTCCACGGCCTTGCGACCGACCGCGTCGGCCTGCGCCAGGTCGGTCTTGGATGCGAGGTGCCGCGCCGAGCGCTGCAGGTAGTCGGGCAGCGTCCAGTGGACCTTGTAACCCAGGGCATCCTTGACCCGGCCCGCCAGGTGCGAAGCGACGCCGCCGAGCTGGGTGTGACCGAAGGAGTCCTTGCCGCCGCCGGCGTCGGCGACGAACTTGCCGTCGGCGGTCTGGATGCCTTCGCTGGCGACGACGACGCAGTAGCCGACCCGCTCGACGGTGGCGCGCACCTTCGCGAAGAAGTCTTCCTCCACGTACGGACGCTCCGGGAACAGGATCAGGTGCGGGGCTTCATCCGGGCCTTCCCCGGCCAGCCCGGCAGCGGCGGCCAGCCAGCCGGCGTGGCGCCCCATTGCTTCGTACACGAACACCTTGGTGGAGGTGTCGGCCATGGCGGCCACGTCCAGCGCGGCCTCGCGGACCGACACCGCCGTGTACTTGGCCGCCGAGCCGAAGCCCGGCGAGCAGTCGGTCACCGCCAGGTCGTTGTCGACCGTCTTGGGCACGCCGATGCAGGTCAGCGGATAGTTGAACTCGGCGGCAAGCTGCGACACTTTCAGCGCCGTGTCGGCCGAGTCGTTGCCGCCGTTGTAGAGGAACCAGCGCACGTCGTGCGCCTGCAGCACCGCCAGCAGGCGCTCGTAGCGCGCGCGGTCGTTCTCGACCGACTTGAGCTTGAAGCGGCACGAGCCGAACGCCCCGCCCGGGGTCTGTCCCAGCGCGCGGATGGTGGCGGCCGATTCGCCGCTGGTGTCGATCAGTTCCTCGCGCAGCACGCCGAGGATGCCGTTGCGTCCGGCCAGTACCCGCACCTTGCGCGCGCGCGCGGCCTTGATGACCGCCGATGCGGTCGCGTTGATGACGGCGGTGACGCCGCCGGACTGGGCATAAAGCAGGGTTCCAGAAGGCATGGGAATTCCAGGGTTCGGATCGGGATGCGGTAAGCTGGCCGCGGTATTGCCGGCAGATCGATTGCCGTAATTGTAGCGTCACCCCATGAAGGGCCCGTCTCGTGGCCCGGCTGCGGGCTCAGGGTTTCCTCTAGGAGTAAATGGATGCGATTGGTACTTCTCGGTGCCCCGGGTTCCGGCAAGGGCACGCAGGCGACGCGGCTGAAGGAGCACCTGCAGGTGCCGCACATCTCCACCGGAGACCTGCTGCGTGCGGAGGTCGCCGCGGGCAGCAAGCTCGGCACCGAGGCGAAGGAAGTGATGGCGCGTGGCGACCTGGTCAGCGACGAGATCCTGCTGGGCATGCTCGAGGACCGCTTCTCGCGTCCCGACACCCAGCGCGGCTTCATCCTGGATGGCTATCCGCGCAACCTCGCGCAGGCCGACGCGCTCGACGTGCTGATGACGCGCATCGGCCAGCCCTTGGACGCGGCGGTGCAGCTGGACGTACCGACCGAACTGCTGGTCGACAGGATCGCCGGGCGCGCCTCCGCCGAGGGCCGCGCCGACGACAGCCCCGACTCGGTGCGCAAGCGCCTGGAGGTGTACGACTGCCAGACCGCGCCGGTGGTCGAGTTCTATCGGCAGCGCGGCAAGCTGGGCGTGGTCGATGGCGTCGGCACGCTGGACGGGGTGTTCAGCCGCATCGTCGAGGTGCTGCGGCCGGTGCCGCCGATCGGCTGAAGCCGCTTGTGAGCTTTACCGTCCGCCTGCCGTTTCTTTCTTCCGCGAGGGCGGGCGAGGTCACGCCATCCGGAAGACGCGTCGCCGGGCGCTTCGGCGGTCGAGGTCATCGAAATTGAAGCTACATATTCTCGGCATCGCCGGAACGTTCATGGGCGGAGTCGCCGCGCTCGCGCGCGAGCTCGGGCACGCCGTCGAAGGCAGCGACCAGGCGGTGTACCCGCCGATGTCGACGCAGCTCGAACGACTCGGCATCAGCCTGAGCCAGGGCTATGACCCGGCGCATGTTTCGGGCGACTGCGGGCAGATCGTCGTCGGCAACGCGCTCTCGCGCGGCAACCCGGCGGTCGAACAGATACTCGATGACGGGAGCAGCTACACCTCCGGCGCGCAGTGGCTCGCCGAGCAGGTGCTGCCCGGGCGCGACGTGCTTGCCGTGGCCGGTACCCACGGCAAGACCACCACCTCGTCGATCCTCGCCTGGCTGCTGCAGGCGGCCGGTCGCGAGCCGGGTTTTCTGATCGGCGGCGTTACCGAGGATTTCGGCGTGTCCGCTCGCCTGGGCAGCGGCCGCGAGTTCGTGGTCGAGGCCGACGAGTACGACACCGCGTTCTTCGACAAGCGCAGCAAGTTCGTGCACTACCGGCCGCTGGTCGCGATCCTCAACAACCTGGAGTACGACCACGCCGACATCTTCCCCGACGTAGCCGCGATACAGCGCCAGTTCCACCACCTGGTGCGCACCGTGCCGAGGCGTGGACGGCTGATCGTCAATGGTGAGGACCGTTACCTGGCCGAGGTGCTGGCGATGGGCCAGTGGACGCCGGTGGAAACGTTCGGGCTCGACCCCGCGCAGTCGCAGTCCGGGGGGTTCGACTGGAGCGCGCGCCTGCTGTCGCCCGACGGCAGCGCGTTCGTGGTGGTGCACGGCGGGCGGGAGATCGGGCCGGTGCACTGGCCGCTGCTCGGGCGTCACAACGTGATGAACGCGCTGGCGGCGCTGGCGTGCATCAACGCGATCGGCGTGGACGTTGCCGCGGTGCTGCCGTCGCTGGCCGGGTTCCGCAGCGTGAAGCGACGCATGGAGCTGATCGGCGAAGTGGGCGGGATCACCATCCACGACGATTTCGCCCATCATCCGACCGCGATCGCGACGACGCTGCAGGGGCTGCGCGCGCGTGTCGGGCAGACCAGGATCGTGGTGGCGATGGAACCTCGCAGCAACTCCATGCGCGCCGGCGCGCACGCCGAGGCGCTCGCGCCCTCGTTGTCGGAGGCCGACCTGGTGGTGTTCCTTCAGCGCCCGGAACTCGCCTGGGACGCCGGCCGCGTGCTCTGTGATCTGCGCGGCGAGGGCACCACGGCGCCCGACGTGGAGGCGTTGATCGCCGCACTTGGCGAGCGCGTGCGTGCCGGCGACCACGTGATATTCATGTCCAACGGCGGCTTCGACGCGGCGCCTCTGCGCTTCGTGGCCGCGCTGCAAGCCGCGCAGCGAGCCGCGCGCGAAGAAGACTGATCGTGGTCGAGTCGATCAGCGCCGCGGCAGCCGACGACGCCGATGGCGACCCGCTGGGCCTGTTCCCGCTGCACGCGATCCTGCTTCCTGGCGCCGCGATGGCGGTGCGTGTCTTCGAGCCGCGCTACCTGCGAATGGTGAGCGACTGCGGCCGGCACGGGCGCGGCTTTGGCGTCTGCCTGATCCTGGAAGGGGAGGAAGCCGGTGAGCCCGCGCTGCCCGCGACCATCGGCACCGAAGCCCTGATCGAGGACTTCGGCGCGGGCGAGGACGGCCTGCTGACGCTGCGCATCCGCGGCGCACGGCGGTTTGCGACCCAGCGCATCCAGGTCCGCGACGACGGTCTGCAAGTGGCCGACGTGGCGTGGTTCGGAGCGGATCTGGCGCAGCCCGTGCGGCCCGAGCACGGGCTGCTGGTGACCTTGCTGGAGCGCCTGATGGAGCACGTGGGTGGCGACCACGCCAAGGCGCCCCGGGCGTGCTTCGACGATGCCGCCTGGGTCGGCTGGCGGCTCGCCGAACTGCTGCCGCTGCGGGAGACGCAGCGCCTGCATCTGCTCCGGACGAGCGATCCGGACCGCAGGCTGGACCATCTCCTGACGCTGCTGCCGGACGTGTAGCGGGCGTGACGAAGAACAGGTCACTATGTGCGCCTTCGGTGGCCGATTCCTCGCGTCAAATCCTGTACAGGGATTGAATGGCCTAGCCTAGCTCGGCGCCTGCAAGTTGGCGCCCCGCTCGGGGCACCGCGGTATTGCACGGTCGAGCCAAAGGAGAAGGCCAAGCATCATGCCGAAAGGAATCGAAAAGGCCGCGGGCCGGCCGCAGACAGGCATCGCCGAACTGGTGCAGCGGCATGCGGAATTGAGATCGCTGATCGGGCCCGAATGGGAAGCTGCGCTGTCGGACTCGACGGTATTCCGCAGCGCCTCCGGGCCGACGCGCGGTTTGGAGCGCGGTGTCGGTGCCGGGAGCCATTTCGGCATCGTCCTGAAGGGCACCATCCGCGTCCGCTCGCTGTCCGTGGACGGGAGGATGCTCGGCATCTGCCGGGTGCAACCTGGCGAAATGTGCATGCAGAGCCTGACGGCCATCTATTCCAGCGAACAGGTGCTCGTGGACCTGGCCGCCGAAGGCGATGTCGTGGCGCTGCAGATACCTGCCTTCCATCTGCCGCTGCTGCTCGCACGCTGCGAAGCCTTCCGTGCTTACCTCATGTCATCGATGTCAAAACATGTCACCACGCTCCTGGGCAGGATCGAGGACACGACTTTCGGTTGCCTGAAGACGCGCATCCTGGCGCACCTGCGCGACCGGCGCGATGCCACCGGCTGCAGTGCCATTGCGGTCAGCCACCAGGAACTCGCCGAGGAACTGGGAAATACCCGCGAAGCGGTCAGTCGCGCGCTCAAGCAGATGGAAAAGAGCGGCATCCTCGTGCTGGGACGCCGCAGCATCTCGCTACTCGATGGATCGCCGGCTGCAACTTTGCCGGCCGACTCGCAGCCCGCGCCGCGACGGGATTTTGCTGGTGCGATGGAAACCCATCGGTTGCGCGAGAGCTTTGCGCCCGCGCCGCCGCAAAAACGGCCTGACCTGCGGTCGTTCGCGCCGCCAGCGAGGCCGCGCAGCGCCGGTCCTGCCGGACGCGCCTCCCCGGGAGCGACCGCGGACCGGACTCGCCGCAGCCCGCGACTGGTGCCGCCGTTGAAGCCGGCCGGGAAGATGTCCTGAAACACGCCGCTCGTGCGCCGGCAAGCCCGGGCACGGCGGTCGTCTGCGGTTCCTGACGCGCCCGGCGCGCTTGCGGCCGTGGTTCACGGTGGCGCTTCGCGGCCACCCGCCCGCGCATCGACAGCACCGGCGTAGGTTCGTACCCGCATCACCCGGGTGCCGCTTGCCGGGTGGACGCCCTCGGCCACCCGAAACCGCGCGAGTGCGGCCTGCACTTCGCGGTAAGCGCGGCCGTTGTCCGGCACTGGGCGCCACAGCGCCGCAGCGCCCAGCGGGCGGCTCAGGCGCAGGGTCTGCGTCGTGCCCAGCCACAGTGGAGCGCCATCCGTGAGCGATACCGGAGCCCGCCAGAGTCGCAGCGCGAACTGCTCGTCGGGCGCGCGGCCCTCGCGCAACAGCAGGAGCGCTTCGGCCTGCGCATCCAGGGTGGCAGGCAGCACCACCTGGCTGGTACCCGACACGCCTTCGTCGAGCAGCGCGATCATCGTCACCCAGTCCGCCTGCGGCTGCACCCTCCATCCCCGCGCCTGCAATACCGCCTGCAGGGGAGCCAGCGGACCCGCAACCTGGACGTCCAGGGCCCAGCGCCGGCGGACGTCGCGCTCGTTGCGCTGGGCCGGAAGTTGCGCCCAGCCGTGGCTCCACCACTGCGCCGGCTCGGCCACCTCGGTGACGGGCGCGGCGGTGAGGCGCAGCAGCAGCCCGTCGGCGGCGCGCGGTGCGTGCCACAGCCCCGCCAGCAGAAACGTGCCGTAGAACAGGCCCGCCAACGGCCGCATCCAGAACGAGCGCGCCACATGGCGGCGATAGGCGATGCCCAGGATCAGCGTCCAGGCGACGCCGATCAGCGTCCCGCCGATCAGATCGCTGGGCCAGTGCGCGCCCAGGTACACGCGCGAGAAACCGACCAGGGTCGTGACCACGCCGGCGAGCAGATACGGCCAGACGCGGCGGCGCCCGGGCAGCTCACGGGCGATCAGCACCGCGAAGAAGCCGAAGGTGATCGTGGTCATCGTGACCGCGATCGAAGGAAACCCCAGGCCGTCGGGCGCGGTTGGCGGGCGGGGCATGTCGATCACCGCGCCAAGCAGCGTCGTGAGCACCAGGCCGAACGTGAGCGCGGCGAGCCAGTGTGCGGCCGCCATCCAGCGCTTGCGCCACAGCAGGTACAGCAATGCCATCGCCGACGCCGGTCCCAGCACCGCGGTGTCGCCCAGGCTCGCCAGCCCCGCCATCAGCCGGTCGGCGAGCGGGTTTCGCAGCGACCACATCAGCTCGTGCACGTTGTGGTCCAGCGCGAGCGGGCCGCCGCTGGCCAGCAGCATCGCCAGCAGGGTGAAGCCGACCCAGCTGATGACCAGCAGCGACACGGCCAGCATCACCAGCGATGCCGACTCCGGCCTGTTTGGGTCGATCAGCGCGCCCGCGTAGCGGCCCAGGTGCGGATGCGTCCGGGTCCACAGCAACGCGCGGGCAAGGAGGTTGTCGGCGTGCGCGGCGAACCACCGCCAGGTGTAGAGCACGCCGGCGAACACCATTGCCACGGCAAGCCCCAGCGCTCCCAGCGCCAGTGCCAGCCGGTCGGCGACCGCGGCGACGGCGTCATAGGAAGCGCCCAACAGCCAGCCAGGCCCCAGGAAGAGCGCCGACCAGACCAGCGAGGCGGCGATGCTCGTGGGCAGGTAACGTTTCAGGGGCATGTGCAACATGCCCGCCACGGCCGGCATGAAGGGCCGGACCGCGCCGACGAAGCGCGCGATGGCGATGCTCTTGACCGCGTTGCGGCGGAACATCGTTTCCCCGCGGTCCAGCCACTGCGGGTAGCGCACGAACGGCCATCGTCCGCGTAGCTGCGGACCCCAGCGGTGGCCGACCCAGAAGCTCAACGCGTCCCCGGCGAACGCGCCCAGCGCCGCACAGACCAGTGCGTAGGGCCCGTTGACGTGCCCCAGGCCGACCAGCACGCCTGCGCCGATCAGCAGGGGCAGCGCGGGCACGACGATGCCCACCAGGATCAGGGCATCGCAAAAGGCGATCAGGAAGATCACGACACCGGCGGCGGTGGGATTGGCCGAGATCCATGTGGTGATGCTGTCTAACCAGGCCGAGTCCATCGGCCGATTATGGCAGTGCGGGTAGAGGGCCGGGTCCGCGAAGGACGCGAAGGCCGCGAATGGAGCGGAAGAAGTTCAGGGTGCTTGTGCGGACGGTAAGCCGACGAGTGGCCCGGACGAGCGACTGCGACAAGCGACTCCGACAAGCATCTGCCGACAAGCGAATTCTCGAGGAAGGCCGAAGACCGCCAACCGGGCCCAGACCCGTGCCCGTTTTTGATTCCAGCCGCCACCATGGGCCCTCGCCTCTCGCGGTGCCGCCGACGTTCCTTACTTTCCCTTGACTGGTTCTTACTTCCTTTCGCGCCCTCCGCGTCCTGGGCGGACAACGCGGTCTCTCCCGCGCAGACAAGGCCCCTCCCCGGCGACCATCTCGTAGACTGTGCGGATGCATTCACCGGATCGAAGCGCCGCAGTCGAGGTTGCCGCGCTCAAGAGCGACAGCTTCGGACGCATCGCGCTGATGCGCGATGCGTCGGGCCTGTTCGTGCGACGCGATCTGGTGCACGTGCCGTTGTGGTTGCGGCTGCCGGCATGGTGGCTGGCGCGCCGCGAGGCCCGCGCGCTGGGCACCGTCGACGGGCTGCCATCCACACCCCGGCTGCTGCGCTGGGACGGACGCCGGCTCGACCGCAGCTACATGGCCGGTGCGGCGATGTACCAGCGCCCGCCGCACGACGATCTCGCGTACTTTCGCAAGGCACGGCGCCTGTTGCAGCAATTGCACCGGCGCGGGCTGGCCCACAATGACCTCGCCAAGGAAGCCAACTGGCTGGTGCTGGACGACGGCGGCCCGGCGATCATCGATTTCCAGCTTGCGGTGCGCGGGCACCCGCGTTCGCGATGGATGCGGCTGCTTGCCCGCGAAGACCTGCGGCACCTGCTCAAGCACAAGCGCACCTATTGTCCGCAATCGCTGACCGCGGTCGACCGCCGCGTCCTGAAGCGGCCGTCGTGGGTCCGGCAGGTGTGGTTCGCCACGGGCAAGCCGCTGTACCGCTTCGTAACGCGGCGGCTGCTCCACTGGGAAGACAACGAAGGCAAGGGCCCCAAGCCCTGATCCGCAAACGGGGAGCAGCATGACGTCGCTATCGGGCAAGACCCTCTTCATCACCGGCGCCTCGCGCGGCATCGGCCGCGCCATAGCGCTGCGCGCGGCGCGGGACGGGGCGAACATCGCCATTGCCTCCAAGTCCTCCGTCGCCAACCCCAGGCTTCCGGGCACGATCCACAGCGTCGCCGCCGAGGTCGAGGCTGCCGGCGGACAGGCGCTCGCGATCAAGTGCGACATCCGCGACGAGGAGCAGGTCCGGGCGGCCGTAGCCGCAACCGTGGACACATTCGGCGGCGTGGACATCGTGGTCAACAATGCCAGCGCGATCTGGCTGCGTGGCACCCTGGACACGCCGATGAAGCGCTTCGACCTGATGCACGGGGTCAACGCTCGCGGCAGTTTCGTCTGCGCGCAGGCCTGCCTCCCATGGCTGCTGCAGGCGCCCAACCCGCACATCCTGACGCTTGCGCCGCCTCCGAACCTGGATCCGAAGTGGTGGGCGCCGCATACCGCCTACACGCTGGCGAAGATGGGCATGAGCTTCGTGACGCTTGGCTTGGCTGCCGAGTTCGGGCCGCAGGGCGTGGCGGTCAATGCGCTGTGGCCACGAACCATCATCGCCACCGACGCGCTGAACATGATCGACGGCGTGGACAGCCGTCGATGCCGCACGCCAGAGATCGTCGCCGATGCCGCGCATGCCATCCTGGTGCAGCCGTCGGCGCAGCTGTCAGGGCGGTTCCTGATCGACGACGAGGTCCTGCATGCGTCCGGCGTCACCGACTTCGGCCGCTACGCGGTGGACCAGACCCAGCCGCTGCTGCCGGACCTGTTTCTCGATGGCGAGTTCGTGGACAGCGGCGACACCGGCACCGCGGAGGAATCGCGATGAAATACCTGCACGCCATGGTGCGCGTCCGCGACCTGGAAGCGTCGCTCGCCTTCTTCCGCGACGGCCTGGGCCTGGTGGAGACCCGTCGCAAGGACTACCCGCAGGGCCGCTTCACCCTGGTCTATCTGGGCGCGCCGGAGAACCCCGAAGCCGAGGTGGAACTGACCTGGAACTACGACGACGAGGAGTACGGGAACGCGCGCAATTTCGGCCATCTCGCGTTCGCGGTCGATGACATCCACGCCACCTGCTCGCACCTGCTCGCCATGGGAATCGCGATCAACCGGCCGCCGCGCGACGGGCGCATGGCTTTCGTGCGCTCGCCCGACCTGATCTCGGTGGAACTGCTGCAGAAAGGCGAAGCGCTGACGCCGGTCGAGCCCTGGCTGTCGATGCCGAACACCGGCCACTGGTAGCGATCAAACCGCCGGATCGGGCAGGTGTGCGCCACAGCCGTGGCAATGCCGCGCGGCGGCACCGTGGTCCTCTACCCCGCACGCGCCACAGCCGCGGGGTTCGATCGCCTCCGCCGGCTGGCCATCGGCGCGCATGGTCTTGGCGAGCTCCACGGTGAAGATGCCGGTGGGCACCGCGATGATGCTGTAGCCGATCAGGATCAGCACCGACGCGATGATGCGGCCAAACGGCGTATGCGGCGTGATGTCGCCATAGCCCACCGTCGCCATGGTGACGATGGCCCAGTACATGCCGGTGGGGATGGTCGTGAAACCGTTTTCCGGCCCTTCGACGACGTACATGAGCGCGCCGAAGATGATCGCGATCGTCAGCAGCACCGCCACGAACAGGAAGATCTTCCGCCGGCCGCTCACCAGCGCCCGCATCAACAGGCCGCTCTCTTCGACGTACTCGGTGAGCTTGAGGATGCGGAACAGGCGCAGCATGCGCAGCACGCGCACCACCAATAGGGTCTGGCTGCCGGGGAACAGCACCGACAGGTACGTCGGCAGGATCGACAGCAGGTCGATGATTCCCCACCAGCTCAGCGCATAGCGCAGGGGCTTGCGCACCACCAACAGCCGCATCGCGTACTCGGCGGTGAACAGCACGGTGAATCCCCATTCCACGGCGTACAACGCGCGCGCGTGGTCCACGTGCAGCCATGGGTCGCTGTCGAGCATCACCACGATCACGCTCAGCACGATCGCGACGATCAGCAGCAGGTCGAAGTTGCGCGACGGCGGCGTGTCGTGGCGGTAGATGATGTCGAACCAGTGCCGGCGCCATCCGGTATCGGATGCGGGAGCCAGATTCGGGTTCGACAGGATCTGCATGGGTGGCCTCGGGCGAAATCGTGCGACATCAGCACCGCCGTGGGGAGGTGCACGCGCTGCGATGGGGGCGAAGCATCGCACGCGGAGCGTCGCCTTTGCGGAAGGACTACTTTCGCGCGCACGCGCGGGCTTTATCCCTTCACGATCGCGAACGCCTCGCGGGCCGCGGCAACGGTCGCGGCGATTTCGGGCTCCCCGTGCGCGCTGGAGATGAAACCCGCCTCGAATGCGGACGGCGCCAGGTATACGCCACGCGCGAGCATCGCATGGAAGAACGTCGCAAACTGCGCGGCATCGGAGGCCATCGCGTCGGCAAAGCTTTCGATCGGCCCCTCGCGGAAATACAAGCCGAACATGCCGGCGGTGCGGGTGGTATGGAATGCAACGCCGGCCTCGCCCGCTGCCGCCTCCAGCCCGTCGCACAGCGCGTGGGTGCTGCGCTCAAGAGCCGCGTGGAAGCCGGGCGCCTGGATCAGTTCCAGCGTCGCCAGCCCCGCGGCCATCGCCACGGGATTGCCGCTGAGCGTGCCGGCCTGGTAGATCGGACCGCTCGGCGCGACCTGGCTCATCAGGTCGCGCCTGCCGCCGTAAGCGCCCACCGGCATGCCGCCGCCGATGATCTTGCCGAAAGTGCTCAGGTCGGGGGTTATGCCGTAGCGCTGTTGCGCGCCGCCGAGCGCCACGCGAAAACCGGTCATCACTTCGTCGAAGATCAACACGGTCCCGTGCCGGGTGCACAGCTCGCGCAGGTGCTGCAGGTAGCCGTCGCGCGGGAGGATGCAGTTCGCGTTGCCCACGATCGGTTCGATGATCAACGCGGCGATCTCATTGCCGGTCCGGTCGAACAGGGCCGTTGCCGCATCGAAGTCGTTGTAGGGCAGCGTCAGGGTGAGATCGGCCAGCGCGGCGGGGACGCCCGGCGAGTTGGGCAGGCCCAGGGTCAGGGCACCGCTACCGGCCTTGACCAGGAAGCTGTCGCCATGGCCGTGATAGCAGCCCTCGAACTTGACGATGCGGGTGCGGCCGGTCGCCCCGCGCGCGACACGGATCGCCGACAGCGTCGCCTCCGTGCCGGAGTTGACCATGCGCACCATCTCGCAGCTGGGCGCGATCCGCGTGATCGCTTCGGCCATGCTGACCTCCAGCGCGTTGGGCACGCCGAAGCTGAGGCCGTCGCGCATCGTGCGCGCCACCGCTTCGAGCACCTGCGGGTGCGCGTGGCCGGCGATCATCGGTCCCCACGAGCCGACGTAATCAATGTATCGGTTCCCGTCGACGTCGAACAGGTAGGCGCCCAGCGCACGCTGCGCGAAGAACGGCTCCCCGCCGACCGACTTGAACGCGCGCACCGGCGAATTCACCCCGCCGGGCAGCAACTCGCAGGCGCGGGCGAAGAGGGCGTGGGAGCGTTCATGATTCATGGTCGTGGGCCGTCATGGGTGTTCGAAGCAGGAGCGGTAAGCGCGCGTTGCCGCAGCAGGATCGACCGCTCCGAATACGCCGGAGATCGCGGCGATCAGGTCGGCGCCGGCATCGATCAGCGGGCGTGCATTGTCCGGGGTGATGCCGCCGATGGCCACCCGCGGCACGCCGAGCCCGGCGGCGGCCGTCAGCAGTTCGGAACCCGCGCGCCTGGCGCCCGGCTTGGTCGACGACGGGTGAAATGCGCCGAACGCGACATAGCTTGCGCCTTGCTTCACCGCGCGCCTGGCCCGTTCGAGATCGTCATAGCAGGAAGCCCCGAGCAGCGCGTCCGGCCCCAGGGCTTCGCGTGCTGCGCGCAGTTCGCCATCATCGCTGCCCAGGTGCGCGCCGTCCGCGCCGATCCTCGCCGCCAGCGGCCAGTCGTCGTTGACGATCAGCGGGATCCGGTGTCTGCGGCACAAGGGCAGCAGGGCCAGCGCCTGCTCCTGGCGCCGATCCGGAGCGGCGGACTTGTTGCGGTACTGCAGCCACGCGGCGCCTGCTTCCAGCACCGCTTGCGCGCGCTGGAGCAGCTGCGCCGTGTCGTGTTCGTCCTCGGTGATCGCGTACAGGCCGCGACAGGTCCAGCGGGTGTTCATGCGGCAGGGTTCCGTCAGCCCGGGCGGAATGGGAGAATGCAGGCCCGCCCAGCCATGTATTATCCGCCCATGCCCGAGACCGCCACCGTTGCCGCCTATCGCACCTGGATGTGCGTGGTCTGCGGGTTCATCTACGACGAGGCCCAAGGCCTGCCGGAGGAAGGTATCGCCGCCGGAACGCGCTGGGCGGATGTCCCCGAGACGTGGACGTGCCCGGACTGCGGCGTGACCAAGGACGATTTCGAGATGACGGAGCTGTAGCTCCTCAGTCCTGCGGCGAGGGCAGGCCGATGCCGGGGCCAAGCCGCAGTTGCTCCCCATCCTCCAGCCTGAGTCGCTCCGCCTCGCCCGCGGCGAGTTCGAGTACGAACTGCGCCGGAGCGTCGCTCGGATAGGGTGGGCAACGATCGCCGAGCGAACACGGCGGCACGTCCCGCTGCTGCGAGACCAGCCTGAGGTTCCGGTCGAAGTAGAGGATGTCTAGCGGAATGCGCGTGTTCTTCATCCAGTAGGCCAGCCATGCCTCGTTCTCGTGCAGGAACAGCATGCCGCGGCCCTGCTCCAGCGTGTCGCGGAACATCAGTCCGCGCGATCGCTCGGTATCATCGTCGGCGACCTCCACCTGGATGCGCTCGTCGCCGATCTCCACCCAGAGGCCATTGCTCGACGCGCAGCCGGTCGCGCCCAGCCCACAGGCCACCAGTGCAAACCGCAGGATCAACAGCCGCAGGGCTGCACCGCAGGTGGTAGCGAAAGCCATGGCGTGCTCTGAGGCGAGGGAAGCTGGACCTTCAACCAGCCGGAGGCGGTCGTCAAGCCATCACCGGACATGAGCCAGTGAAATTGCGTTCACGAAAACGCTTTCCATCGGCGGCCCAGGTGTGCACAATGCGCGGCCTCGCGGGGACGATTGGTCGCGGCGGGGCAGCCAAGAACATGTGATCGTGATGTTGACGGCGACGGAATTTGGTGTAAGATGTGCGGCTCGGTCAGGCACTTCGGTGCGGGCCAGTGGGACCAGGCGCTGAGGCCGGTCTCGACGATCTTTGACAGTGTGCGCAGGTGACTTGTGCGGGCGTCTGGCGGGAGGATGAGAGTCCACCAGCAGATGTTCGTCACAGTCCAAATGAATCAAGAACAAGCATCGCAAGATGTGAGTAATCGAGTAATTTGGGCCGGAAACGACACTGCACTCAAAGCTTTGGACTTCGGTCCGAAAAACTTAAGTGAAGAGTTTGATCCTGGCTCAGAGTGAACGCTGGCGGCAGGCCTAACACATGCAAG
>JALYOG010000098.1 GCA_030856985.1 Pseudomonadota bacterium
CACCCGCGCCGTGCCGCGAGTACCCGCGGCGGCTGCACCGCAGGTCGGCGGCCTCGGCTGGCCGGTGGCGGGAAACCTGCTCGCCGGCTATGGCGGCAAGATGCCCGACGGGCGCGGCAGCGACGGCCTGCTGATCGCCGCCAGTGCCGGAACCCCGGTCAAGGCGGTCGCCGACGGCACGGTGGTCTACGCCGAATGGATGACCGGCTACGGCCTGCTGCTGATCGTGGACCACGGCAACGACCACATGAGCCTGTACGCCCATAACGACGCGCTGCTGCGCGAGGCCGGCGACCGGGTCGCGCGGGGCGATGCGGTGTCGACCGTCGGCAGTTCGGGCGGCCACGGGCGTCCCGCGCTGTACTTCGAACTGCGCCGCGGCGGCCGCACGATCAATCCCGGCGGCTGGCTCGGGCGCTGAGCCGCGCTTAACGAGCGCTTGCCCGGTCGCCGCCTAAGCTGCCGGGGTTGCTGCATTATCGGGCGACCGGCCGGATCGGCGGCGGTGAACCTGCCGCGCCGCCGAAGGTCCGATACTTTCCTGCTCCGGAGAATCCGTCCATGCGCGTGCGCTCGCTCCTTCCGTTAGCCCTGGCCGTATCGGTCGCGTTGTCGCCGGCCCTGGCACAGGAGCCGGCGCCCGCGCCTCCCGCGGGGGAGCGTCCACAGACGAGCGGGGAGACTCCTCCAGCGCCGCCCGACCAGACGCGGCCGCCGGCGCAGGAGCAGGAGGCGCCGCGCGGTCCGGACCCTGCCCAGCCGGCGCCGCGCGGCCGGCCGGATACCGGCCCCGAGCCGGCGGTGCCCACTGCCGGTCGGCTCTCCACGGCGCCATCCAACGAGGTGCCGCTGGACGAAATCCGCCGCTATGTCGCGGTCTACACCGCGGTCAAGCAGGCGTATGTCGAGCCGGTGGCGGACGCCAAGCTGATGCATTCGGCGATCCGCGGTCTATTGCTGGACCTCGACCCGCACAGCGTCTATTTCGACCGCGCCGACGCCGAGAACTTCGCCGAGCAGTCCCGCGGCAACTACCACGGCATCGGCGTGGAGATCGTCAGGCAGCCCGACGGCAGCCTGCGCGTGATCGCGCCGATCGACGGCACGCCCGCGGCGCGGGCGGGCCTGAAGGCCGGCGACCTGATCATCGCCGTCGACGGCAGGACGCTTGGCGCCGGAGACGACGAGGAATCCGGCTCGCTGCGCGGCGAGCCCGGCAGCGAGGTGGTGCTGAGCATCGTTCGCGACGGACGCGACGAGCCGTTCGACGTGACCGTGGAGCGCGGCGAGATCCGCATCGACAGCGTGCGCAGCCGCATGCTCGAACCAGGCTACGGCTACGTGCGCATCAGCGCGTTCCAGGCCGACACGGCGGCCAACTTCGAGCGCCAGCTCGACAAGCTCATCGCCGATGCCGGCGGCAAGCTGCACGGGCTGGTGATCGACCTGCGCAGCAATCCGGGCGGACTGCTGACCTCGGCAGTGCAGATCGCCGATGCGCTGCTGGAGAGCGGCCAGATCGTGAGCACCCGCGGGCGCATCGCGCTCAGCGATGCGCAATTCGGCGCCACCCCCGGCGACCGCCTCGACGGCGCGCCGGTGGTGGTGCTGGTGGATGCCGGATCGGCCAGTGCGTCGGAGGTCCTGGCCGGTGCCCTGCGCGACAACGACCGCGCCCGCGTGGTCGGCAGCCGCACCTTCGGCAAGGGCTCGGTGCAGACGCTGTTGCCGCTGGACAACGGCGACTCGGTCAAGCTCACCACCGCGCGGTATTACACGCCCAGCGGCAAGTCGATCCAGGCGCTGGGCATCATTCCCGACGTGATCCTGCAGCCCGAAGCGGACGCGGAGAACGGCGGCCGCGCCGGCATCACCGAAGCGGCGCTGCCGCGGCACCTGCGCGGCGACGACGAGGACCTTCCCGGCGCGAATGCCGGCGCGGTGCTGGAAGGCGAATCCCACGTCGCCGCGGCGCTGGCCGAACTCAAGAAGACGGTGGCGGCCGCTCCCGCGCCCAGTCCTGCCGGCTGAGCTGCGCTAACGCGGTTTACCGGGCAGCGGGAACGGTGTGACCACCTTCTCGCCGGTGCTCGCGTCGCGGATCGCCGACGGGCCCTTGCGCTCGACTTCCTCGATCCTGACCACGCTCTGCATCGGCAGGTGCAGCACGCGGGTGTTGGCGAACTCGTCGCGCAGCCGCTCCTCGGTCGGGTCGACCACGATGCCGTCGTGCACGTCGAACAGCAGCTCGGACACTTCCACGAAGCCCCAGATATCCCCCGACACCACCCGCCCCGCGTACAGGTCGTAGATCCGCCCGGCATTGAGGAAGGTGATCTTGTATAGCGACTTGGCCATGGGCCGAGTATAGATCGGGCGGGGAGGCGTAGATGGTCCGCGAAGGGCGCGAAGGGGCGCGAAAAAATGAGCTGAAAAGATCGGGCGGATCTGCGTGGCTCGCGGTGCGCCTCCTTATGGGACGCCGGCCGCTTGGCCCGCCGCTTCGGCTTCGGCTTGCTTCGGCTTGCTTCGGCTCCCTCTCCCTCCGGGAGAGGGTTGGGGTGAGGGTTCGGAGCACCGCGCGAGTGAAGAATCTGCGTCGACATGATCGCGCGATGCTTCTCCGACCTTGGAGATCAGCGCGAAACCGAACCCTCACCCCCTGCCCCTCTCCCGAAGGGAGAGGGGAGCAAGAGCCCAGGTCCCCCGGCGCAACCACCCCGTGTCCGCTCCGCCGCTCAATGCCCCAAAGATCCTTCCCTGCCTCTTTTGCTGTTTGTTTCGCGTCCTTCGCCCCTTGGCGGACAACCCTGCCCTCAAAATCCGCGCTTGCGACGCAACCGCCGGGCGATACCGGCGCGGGAGATCAGCGCGAAGCCGATGCCGAAGGCGAAGCCGGCCAGGTGCGCCGACCAGGCGACGGCGCCGAATGCCGGACCGACGAAGGTGAAGACCAGTTGCAGCAGGGCCCAGCCGCCCATCAGCAGCGCCGCGGGCACCTTGACGAACTGCAGGAACACGCCCAGCGGCACGACCACCCCCAGCCGCGCGCCCGGGAACAGCGCCACGTAGGCGCCCATCAGCGCCGAGACCGCCCCGCTGGCGCCGATGATCAGGCGGTCCGGGGTGCCGATGGCGACCACGGCAGCCATGTTGGCGACGGCGCCGCCGAGCAGGAACAGCGCCAGGAATCGCAGCGGCCCCATCGCGCGCTCGGCCGGGAGCCCGAAGATCAGCAGGAACACCAGGTTGCCCAGCAGGTGCGCCCAGTCGGCGTGCAGGAACAATGCGCTGAAAAGTCGCAGTCCGTCGCGCGGCCAGTGCCAGTTGTCGAGGCCGCCCGACAGCGCGCCCCATTCCAGCATCCACTCCTGCTGGCGCCCTTCCGACAGCACGCTCAGGCCGGTGTAGCACCCCCACAGGACCGCGAACAGCAGCGACGTGGCCCAGCGGGGCGGCGATTTCTGGCGCGAGGGCACGGCGAGGAACAAGGCGTGGATTTCCGGTGCAGGGTGTCGTGACGCCGGCTGCCGGGCCGCGGTGGCGGCGCAGCGACTTCGGGTCCGGACCATAGTGGGGCGGCTGGATTGCCCGCGCGTGATGGTACGGACGCGGTGACCCGCATGCACGCCCCGCGTGTCGGCGTTCCCGCGACCGCCAACGAAGATCCTGCGGCTACGCGACGGCCGCCGACCGCTCCGGCAGTGCCAGGGTCACCACCGCCGCGACCGCCACGAACGCGGCCGATATCCACAGGCAAGCGGCCAGCCCCGCGGCCTGGTACACCCAGCCCGACAGCACCGTCCCCAGCAGTCGACCGACGGCGTTGGCCATGTAGTAGAAGCCGACATCCAAGGACACCGCGTCGTCGCGCGCGAAGCTCACGACGAGGTAGCTGTGCAGCGAGGAGTTGATCGCGAACACGACGCCGAACACGCCCAGCCCGATCACCAGCACCTGGCCCGGGGCAGCTGCGGGCAGCATCGCGGCGATCCCGGCCGGCACCAGCGCCAGCGCCGCGGCCCAGGCAAAGGCCTGCAAGCGGCCCGGCGGCCGTTCCGAACGCCCGCCGCTGAATCGTGGCGCGCCGGCCTGGACGATGCCGTAGCCGACCATCCAGGCGGCAAGAAACCCACCGATCCGCCAGTGGTCCCAGCCCAGCGAGGTGGCGAGGAACACCGGCAGCGCGACCACGAACCACACGTCGCGCGCGCCGAACAGGAACAGCCGTGCGGCCGAGAGCACGTTGATCGCGCGGCTCTTGGACAGGATCTGCCGGAACTTCGGCTTCGCCTGCGACTTGCCGAGGTCGCGCCGGAGCATCAACAGACTGGCGATCCAGACCAGCGCCAGCGCCGCCGCCATCGCCAGCACCGCGCCGCGAAACCCGAGCGCCGTCAGCAGCGCTCCACCGAGAAAGAATCCGGCGCCCTTGAGCGCGTTCTTGGAGCCGGTGAGCGCCGCGACCCAGCGGTACAGCGTGGTTTCGACGTGGCCGGTCCGCGCCGCGGCGCGCGGCGCGCCATGTTCGGGCAGCAGCAGCTTGTCGCTGCCGCGTTCCGACACCAGCAGCTCGCCGCTGCCGCGTTCCGACACCAGCAGCTCGCCGCTGCGGCGTTCCGACACGAGCAGCTCGCCGCTGCGGCGTTCCGACACGAGCAGCTTGACGCTGCTCTTGGCACTCATCTTGTTGAGATCCTTGGCGATGCCCGACACGGCCTGCGCGGCCATCACCCAGGGGATCGTGAGCCACCCGATCGGCACCGCGAGCATCACCAGCGCGCCGATCTGCAGGCCCAGGCCGATGTTCATCGTGCGGTTGAGCCCGATCCGCGCGCCGAGCCAGCCGCCGACCAGGTTGGTGACCACGCCGAAGATTTCGTAGAACACGAACAGCAGTGCGATCTGCAGCGGCGAGTAGCCCAACTGATGGAAATGCAGCACCACCAGCATCCGCAAGGCGCCGTCGGTGAGGGTGAACGCCCAGTAGTTGCCGGTGATCAGCGCGTACTGGCGGGACGCGGGCGTGGAGGCCACGACGATCGGCTCAGCGTCCGGCGCGGCCGACTTTCAACGCGAGTTCGGCGGTGCGGTTCGCGTATCCCCACTCGTTGTCGTACCAAGCGTAGATCTTGACCTGGGTGCCGTTGATGACCCGCGTCGACAGCGCATCGACGATGCTCGAGCGCGGATCGGTCTTGTAATCGATCGACACCAGCGGCCGGGTTTCGTAGCCGAGGATGCCGCACAGCGGGGCGGATTCGGAGGCGACGCGCAGCAGCGCGTTGACTTCCTCGACGGTGGTCGCCCGCTCGACCTCGAACACGCAATCGGTCAGCGAGGCGTTGGTCAGCGGCACGCGTACCGCCATGCCATCGAGGCGGCCGGCAAGCTCGGGAAAGATCGAGGCGATCGCCGTCGCCGATCCGGTCGAGGTCGGAATCAGGCTGGAGCCGCAGGCGCGCGCGCGGCGCAGGTCCTTGTGCGCGGCATCGACGATCGTCTGCGTGTTGGTCAGCGAGTGGATCGTGGTGATGCTGCCGTGGCGGATGCCCAGGCCCTCGTGGATCACCTTGACCACCGGTGCCAGGCAGTTGGTCGTGCACGAGGCCGCGGTGACGATGCGGTGCAGCGCCGGATCGAACCGTTGATCGTTGACGCCGATCACGACGTCCAGCACGCCCGATTCCTTGACCGGTGCGGTGACCACCACGCGCGCCACGCCCTGGTCGAGGTAGGGCTTCAACGACGCGGCCGTCCTGAACCAGCCGCAGGCTTCGATCACCACTTGGCAGTCCGACCAGTCGCTCGCGTCGATGTCCTTGTTGCGGGTCAGCTCGATGCGCTGGCCATCGATCAGCAGCGCCTCGCCGTCGTGCCGCGCTTCGTGCCGCCAGCGCCCGTGCACCGAATCGAAATTGAGCAGGTGCGCGAGGGTCGCAGCGTCGGCGGCCGGGTCGTTGATGCGCACGAATTGCAGGCGATGCCCATCAGCGTCTGGCGCGTCCCATGCCGCCCGGAAGGCCAGTCGCCCCATGCGACCGAAGCCGTTGATGCCCGTGGTGATCGTCATGCCGTCGGTTCCATGAAGCGGATGGATCAGCGCGCGCGCCGGGCGGCGCCGCGGACGACGCGTGTCGGCCGGGCAGCCACCGGCGCGCAGCGCGAGAGATCGCCGCCGCAGCAGTTGTCGCCGAGGTAGCCGATCAGCCCCTGCATCGCGTCAAAGTCGGCGCGGTAGGTGATGCTGCGCCCGTGCTGCTCGGCGTCGATCAGTCCCGCCTGCTGCAGTGTCTTGAGATGGAACGACAAGGTCGCCGCCGCGACGCCGACCGCGGCGGCGATGTCACCCGGGCAGGCGCCGTCTGGGCCGAGTTCGACGAGATGGCGGAAGACCGCCAGCCGCGTCTTCTGCGCTAGCGCGGCGAGGGCATCGAGGGCTTGGGAAGTGTGCATGTTTCCATTGTATTGGAAATATGGTTGCGTTTTCATGACAGGGGCGTGGCGGCGTGTGGGGGGCATGAACCCTCAGCTTGCCTGTGATGCTCGGTCCATGATCGACCGGCCTACGTTTCAGTGAGTACCCGCGGCCTTCAGGCGCGCGCCTTCAGCAGTGACTGCTTTCGACAATGAGCAGACTGAGCCTGAGGTTTCCCCACCTTTTCCCGCGTCGGATCAAACAGTTGCGCTAACCCAAGGTGTAAAAAAGTGCGCTCATGGCGCAGTCTTCAGGTTACGACACCAGGAGGACTGCGGACCCATGAGCGCAAC
>JALYOG010000112.1 GCA_030856985.1 Pseudomonadota bacterium
AGCTTGCGCTGGCCGCGCCGATCCGCGACGGCGAGCGAACCGCCGCGGTCGCGCTGGTGCGGCTGCCTCTGGAGCCGCTCCAGGCCGCCGTCACGAACGCGGCGGCGGCCGACGACAGCTACCTTGCCCTGCGCCAGGGCGGCTCCAGCGTCATCGAGCACGGCAACGCCGAACTGGCACAGGGCGCCGAATCCCTGGCCGCCAAGGTGCCGGGAAGCGATCTACGCGTCGCGGCCGCCGCGCCGGACGCGGCGACGAGCCCGTACGGGCTCTCGGCGCGAGGAAACCTGATCCTGGCCGGTGCGTTCATCCTGCTGGCCGTGCTGTCGCTGCTCGGCTGGCGCTCGGTGAAACGCGCACCCGCCGATCGCATCGACGATGCAGAGGCGAGCCCGACCCTGTCCGAAGCCGTGGACCAGATGCCCAGGGAAGCCGCCCCGGTCGCCGTGGCACCCGTGCGCGCCAGCGCGGAACCCGCAGGCGTGGCGATCGACCGCGGCATTTTCCGCGCCTACGACATCCGTGGAATCGTCGGCGAGAGCCTGGACGCCAGCGTGGCCGAGCTGATCGGCCACGCCATCGGTTCGCTGATGCACGAGCGCGGCCTGGGCGACATCGTGGTTGGTCGCGACGGCCGGCTGTCGGGCCCGACGCTGGTGGAAGGGCTCGTCAGCGGGCTGCGCAAGGCCGGGCGCAACGTCATCGACATCGGCCTGGCGCCGACGCCGCTGGTGTATTTCGGCGCCTTCCACCTGCGCGCCGGCTCGTGCGTGTCGGTCACCGGCAGCCACAACCCGCCGGACTACAACGGCTTCAAGATCGTCGTCGGCGGGGAGACCCTGTCGGGTGCCGCGATCACCGACCTGTACGCGCGCATGGGCGACGACCGCCTGCACACCGCGCCGCAGCAGGGAACGCTGCAGTCGCGCGACATCAACGACGACTACGTCCAGCGCATCGCCAGCGACGTCCAGATCGACCGCCCGCTGAAGGTCGTGGTGGATGCCGGCAACGGCGTCGCCGGGGAACTCGGGCCGCGGGTGCTGACCGCGATCGGTGCGGAGGTGACGCCGCTGTATTGCGAGATCGACGGCACCTTCCCCAACCATCATCCCGACCCCAGCGAACCGCACAACCTGGCCGACCTCATCAAGATGGTCGCGCGGCTGGACGCCGACCTCGGCATCGCCTTCGACGGCGATGGCGACCGGCTCGGCGTGGTCACGCCCGAGGGGCGCAACATCTACCCCGATCGCCTGCTGATGCTGTTTGCCGCCGACGTGCTGGAGCGCAACCCCGGCGCGATGATCATCTACGACGTCAAGTGCACCGGGCGCCTGCCGGGGCACATCCTCCGCCACGGGGGCAGCCCGCTGATGTGGAAGACCGGGCATTCGCTGATCAAGGCCAAGATGCGCGAGACCGACGCCGAACTGGCCGGCGAAATGAGCGGGCACTTCTTCTTCAAGGAGCGCTGGTACGGCTTCGACGACGGAATCTACGCCGCCGCACGGCTGCTGGAAATCCTCGCCGCCAGTGCGCAGAGCGTCAGCGAACAGCTCGATGCCCTCCCCGACGGCATCGCCACGCCCGAGATCAAGGTCGAAGCACCCGATGGCGATCCGCACGCGTTCGTGGATCGTTTTGTCGCCGCCGCGCAGTTCGAGGGCGCGAGGCTGTCGACGATCGATGGCCTGCGCGTGGACTGGCCCGACGGCTGGGGCCTGGTGCGCGCATCCAACACCACCCCGATCCTGGTGATGCGCTTCGACGCCGACAACCGCGACGCGATGGCGCGGATCCAGTCCGCGTTCCGCGCGCAGCTGCTGGCGCTGAAGCCCGATCTGGCGCTGCCGTTCTGATAAGTCATCGCCTTGATCCGGCAAACGCGTTGCGTGTCGTTCGGCCCTACAGCCAAGACGGGGTGCGCCATCTCATTCTGGCATTTGATGTGCTGGGGCTCGGTGCATGCTGGCCAACGTCGCTCTCATAAAGCGCGCGTGATTCATGGAAGAGGGGGAGACTTTGGCCCGGAAGACCATCTTGTTCGCGCTGGCAGGCGTCCTCGCAGTTGGCGCCTACTGGTATACCGCCGCAGGGAGATCCGATACAGAGGTTGCACGCGCGCGCGCCGTCGAGGAGAAAACGGCGCTGCCGCCAGGCGCAGTGGAATCTTCAGCAGCACGGACCAGGACATCTTCGCAAGCCGGGAGGCGCTTGGGTCAGCCCCGGTCGGAACCGGATCTTTACGATTTGGTGACTACCCTGCTGCCCAGGTCCGAAGCAGGAGACGCGCAGGCCTCCCGGACGATAGCGGCCGCGTATCTGGACTGCTGGCAATACGCAGTCAATCCCATCGGTTTCGATGAAGACATCCGGCTGAAGTCAAGGCTTCGGGAGGATCTCGCGCCCAAGCTGTCCAACGCGCGCGACACCATCGTCAAACGATGCGGGCGGTTCGCCGGACAGAAGATCGGTCCAACCGCGATTCGCGCGATGTTGAACCGCGCCGCGGAACAAGGCGATCTCGCGTCCCAAGTTCAGCTGTTTTCGGAGCGCTCAATCAGGGCAGGCGGCGCGAGCGCCGAAGACATCACTCCAGTGGTGGATCGGGTGCTGGCCTCCAGGGACGCTGAAGCCTACGCGGCCATCGCGCCCCTGATGGGCAGGGTTTCGGCTGGCGCGCAAAGCGGGCTGGCGCCCATCCCCGCCGGCACTGACCTCGCCGAGGCGGCCTGGAACATTGCCGCCTGCCGCCTCGGTCGCGACTGCGGTCCCAATAGCTCGGCGGTGCTGCAGATGTGTCTCGGTGGAGGAGTCAACTGCGAGCTTCGCCACATCGAGTCTTTTTACACGCAGGCCGTGCTGCCGCCTGCGGATCAAGCAAGACTTCGGCAGCTGATACAGCAATTGGTTCAAGGATCGAAATCATGAGAGCGAAATCACGTTCAAGAAAATTAATGCTGGTCGCGGCAGTGATCTGTGGTGCTGCTATTGCGGGGGGCGTCTCCATCGATGGCCGAACGGCTCCTTATAGCGGTCTTAGCAATGTCAGCGGAACGAGTTCCCGATCCGATTGGGAGATCCGGAACGTTGGTCTGACCCAGGCTGCCGCCACATATCGATTGCAGCACGGATCCAGCTCTCTCCCCGCGGGGAGCACGTTCACGATGACATGGCCTGACAGTTCTTCGGAGGGCGCCGCGATTGTTTCAACGACGAGCTCACTGGGCGCCGTGCCTGCCGACGATGAGACTTGCCCGACCGTCGATGACTGCGGCGTCGACACCAAGACCAACTGATCGCCCCGGCGCGCTGGGCCTGGCAGAAACGGTTAATGTGCCGCGAGGGCTTCTCGCGCCGCCCGCTCACGAACTCGCACTTCAACCATTGTCCGCCGGCGCAGGCTTCTTCAGCGCGCGGTAGAGCCCCAAGGCGGCACTCAACTCCTGGTCGACTTCGCCCAGTTCGATCTGCTGTTGCACCAGCAGGGCCTGCTGGCGCCGCAGCGCCTGGTGCTGGGTCATGATGCGGTCGGCGAGCGGCTGGGCGACCGGTTTGCCGGCCAGCTCGCGGTCCGCGGCCTGGCGCAGCAGGCTCAGCAGGCTCTGGCGCATTCCGGAGACACCGAACTGCGACGCCTTGACGGTTTCCTGCAGCAGGGTGAGGCGGTGCTGGAACGCCCGCTGCAGTTCGGCCTCGTCGGCGTAGGACTCCACCATGGCCATGTCCCGGCGCTCGGCCGCGGCAACCGCGGCGGCATTCCTGGTGTCGACTTCCGCCTGCGCGGCGGCCGCGGTGCGTTCCTCGGCACTCAGTGCGCGTCCGACCCGGCCGCGGGCCAGGCCGCTTTTGGCGCTGATCTCGGTGCGCGCATTGTCCACCGCGGTCGCCGGCAGGCTGTCGCCGCAGATCTTGCGGCCGCCTTCCTCCCAGCAATACAGCTTCTTGGCCGGCGTGCCGGTGGCCTGGGCGAATGCCGGTGCCGCGAGGGCAAGCGCGATCGGAATGGCAAGCCATCGAAACGAGTTGTTCATGTCACCCGCCTTCGGGAAATCTGTGGCCACTGCGGCCTCGCAGCAGAGCACGCAAAAAACGCGCCACGCGTCCGAATCCGGCTTCGGCCGCTACGCATCGTGGCTGCCATAGGCGTCGCGATAGGCGAGCAGGCGCTCGCGCTGCGGCGCCAGGGTTTCGTCGCTGCCGGCCAGGCCGAGCAGATCGCCCAGGGTGGCGACGGCGACCACGGGCAGCGCATGCTCGTCCGCGACAGTTTGTGCCGCCGAGCGTCGCGATATCGCCGGATCCGCAGCTTCCTGCCGGTCCAGGGCGATCACGATGCCCGCCACGACCGCTTCGGCGCCGACAATGACGCCCAGTGCCTCGCGGATCGCGGTGCCGGCGGTGATCACGTCGTCGACGATCAGCACGCGCCTGCCGGCCATCGCGGCGCCGATCAGGCTGCCGCCCTCGCCGTGGCCCTTGGCCTCCTTGCGGTTGAAAGCGACGGGCAGATCGCGTCCGCGCCGTGCGTACTCGCAGGCCAGTGCGGTCGCCAGCGGAATGCCCTTGTAGGCCGGTCCGAACAGCAGGTCGAACGCCTCCAATCGCCCCGCGTCCTGCGCCGCATCCAGCGCGTCGGCGTAGCACCCGGCCAGTTCCGACAAGGCCGTGCCGCTGTCGAAGCGCCCCGCGTTGAAGAAATACGGACTGCATCGCCCGGACTTGAGGGTGAATTCGCCAAACCCGAGTGCCTGCACCTGCAGCGCCAGTTGCAGGAAACGGGAGCGGTGGTCGGTCGGCGACGTATCGGTCATCGGCGGATTCGTCATTGGCAAGTCATGTCCAGGCCGGGGCGGGATCGGCAGGCTGGGCCGAACGCAGCCGCTTGAGCATCAGCTGCTGCTCGCCGGCATCGCCGCCGGCCAGGCGTTCGCCGGTGTCGTGGAAGCCTGCGCGCAGGTAGGTCGAAATGGCCGCGCGGTTGCGGCAATGGACGGCCAGGAGCAGCAGGTGGCGGTCGGGATGGCGCTCGCGGGCGTCCTGGCAGCAGGCCCTGATCGCCGCGCTGCCATAGCCGCGGCCCTGCACCCGCTGGTCGATGAACAGGGCCCGCAGCCCCAGCGTCGGTTCGTCGAGTTCGCGACCGCACACCGTTCCGGGGGCGCGGTCGAGGCGGTAGAAGCCGATCGCGCGCGCTCCGGCCAGCACCACCATCGCGTCGCTGAGGGGGTCGCGGTGGGCGTCGAGCACATTCAGCGCGATGTCGCCCACGTACGCCCGCTGCTCGGCCGTCACTTGCAGGTCGAGCACCCCGGCGCCCGGCACCAGGTGGACCGGTGCGACGCGGATCTGCTGGAGGGATGTGGCGGAAGCGGGCACCGCGTCATGATAGCGACTGCGGGCTTCACGGCGGCTGCGATGCGCCCGCGTTGTTATGATCGCCGCACCCTCCACGCGGACCGCGCATGCGCATCATCAGCTTCAACGCCAACGGGCTGCGTTCGGCGGCAAAAAAGGGTTTCTTCGAATGGTTCGCGCAGCAGGACGCCGACGTCCTGTGCGTCCAGGAGACCAAGGCCCAGGAGCATCAGCTCAGCGGGACGGCGAAGCTGGACCAGGCATTCCTTCCACAGGGCTACCGCGCATATTTTCGCGATGCGAGCACGAAGAAGGGCTACAGCGGCGTGGCCATCTACAGCCGGCGCGAGGCCGACGAGACCCGCACTGCACTGGGCTGGGCCCCGTTCGACGAGGAAGGCCGCTACCTGGAGGCGCGTTTCGGCAATCTCAGCGTCGTGTCGTTCTACATCCCCTCGGGCTCTTCGGGCGAGCTGCGGCAGGGCTTCAAGTTCGAGGTCATGCAATGGCTGCGACCGCTGCTCGACGGTTGGCTGGCAAGCGGCCGCGACTACGTGCTGTGCGGAGACTGGAACATCGTGCGCAGCGCGCTGGACATCAGGAACTGGAAATCCAACCAGAAGAACTCCGGCTGCCTGCCACCCGAACGCGAGTGGCTGAACGCGCTGTGCGCCGAGGCCGGTGACGGCGCCGCCTGCGGCTGGGTGGACGCCTACCGCGCCCTGCACGCCGACGGGCAGGACTACACCTGGTGGAGCAACCGGGGTGCGGCGCGCGCCAAGAACGTCGGGTGGCGCATCGACTACCAGCTCGTGACGCCGAGCCTGCGCGACCGTCTGGTCGCGTGTGCGGTGCATCCGGAGCCGCGGTTCTCCGATCACGCACCGTTTGTCGTGGACTACGCGATCGAAGGGAGCCGGGCATGAGCGGAACCGCTGCCGAAACCTCCCCGCAAGCAGGGACCTACAAGGGCTGGGCCGGGATCAGGCGCGCGTTCGCGACGCCTTCGGCGCTGACGATGTTGCTGCTGGGTTTCGGCTCGGGGCTGCCGTTCCTGTTGATCGCCTCGATGACGCTGTCCACGCGCCTGCGCGACGTCGGCCTGGACCTGGGCAGCATCGGCCTGATCAGCCTGGCGAGCTTTTTCTACCTGCTGAAGTTCCTGTGGGCACCGCTGATCGATCGCTTCGCGTTTCCACTGACCGCCTTCCTCGGCCGGCGGCGGTCCTGGTTGCTGGTGTCGCAGGTGACCGTGGCGATCGGCCTTGCCGGCCTGGCGCTGACGCGGCCGGACCTGGATGTCACCGCGCTGGTGATGTGGGTGTTGCTGGCATCGTTCGCCGGCGCGACGCAGGACAGCGCCGTCGACGCGTACCGGATCGAGATCGCGCCCGTGCACGCGCAGGCCGCGCTGGCGGCCACGTACACGCTGGGCTATCGCTTCGGCCTGATCCTCGCCGGCGCCGGCGCGCTGTACCTGGCCGAGTTCAGCGGCTGGCGCAACGCCTACCTGGCGATGGCGGCGCTGATGCTGTTGCCGATCCTTGCCACATTGTTCGCGCGCGAGCCGGTGGCGCCGGAATCGACCGTGGTGCGACGGATCGATTTCATGGGCGCGTTCTGGCAGCCGTTCGCGAGTTTCTTCAGCAGCAACGGCCTGCTCCTCGGGCTGGCGCTGTTGCTGTTTGTCGGCTTGTTCAAATTCCCCGACCAGGTGATCGGGGTCATGGCCGGGCCGTTCTACCTGGATTCGGGATACACCAAGGCCGACATCGCCACGGTGTCCAAGCTCTATGGCGTCTGGATGGGAATCGCCGGGGCGTTCCTGGGCGGTGCGGCGGTGGCCGCGTTCGGGTTCCGGAAGATGCTGTTCGTGGCCACGATCGGCGTGGCGATCTCCAACCTCGCGTTCCTGCTGATGGCGCAGAATCCCGGGCAGATATGGGCGTTCTACGCGGCGATCAGCGCCGACAACCTGTTCCAGGGGTTCGCCGGCGTGGTGCTGATCGCGTTCATGTCGTCCTTGACGGATCGCAACTTCACGGCCACGCAGTACGCGCTGCTGGTGTCGCTCGCAAACCTGCCGGGCAAGTTCGTCGGCGGCCTGTCGGGCTTCATCGTGGAAGCCTCGTCGTACAGCACCTTCTTCCTGTTCAGCGCGATGACCGTGGTGCCGACCCTGCTGTTGCTGGCATGGCTCTGGCGGCGGATCGTCGAACCGGTCGACGAGGCCGCGACCGATCCGGCCTAGCCCGACCGCGACAGCGCGCTGGCGAGCGGCTCCGGTCCCGCTGGCGCGCGCGGTTTCAATCGGCCGACAGGTGGATGGCGCCGAGCACCCGCGGGCCGCGGGCGCCGGTCACCGCGGGCAGGTTGCCGGGAAGACCGGCGAGGGTCTGCCGCGCCAGCCAGGCAAAGGCCATGGCTTCGAGAAAGTCGGGGTCCAGCCCGTGTCCGGCGGTGGATTCCACCTGCGCCTGCGGCACCAGTTCGGCGATGCGCGCCATCAGCCGTTCGTTGCGGACGCCGCCGCCGCAGGCAAGCAAGCGCCGGGTCTGCGGCTGCTGCGACTGCAGCAGGTTGGCCACGGTGACCGCGCTGAGCTCCAGCAGCGTCGCCTGCACGTCCTCGGCCGACTCGCTGCCGGTCAGTCGCTCCTCCAGCCACGCCAGGTGGAACTGCTCGCGACCGGTGCTCTTGGGCGGCGGCCGCGCGAACCACGGCTCGTCGAGCAGGCGCAACAGCAGGGCCGTGTCGACGCTGCCGCGCGCGGCGAACTCGCCGCCGGCGTCGAAGGCACGTCCCTGGTGGCGCTCGCACCAGGCGTCCATGAGCGCGTTCGCCGGGCCGGTGTCGAACCCGCGGACCCGGTGCGGCTCGGTCGCGGCATCCTTGGGCAGCAGGGTGAAGTTGCCGATGCCGCCCAGGTTCAGCACCGCGCGATCCTCGTCGGGCGACTGCAGCATCGCGGCGTGGAACGCCGGCACCAGCGGCGCGCCCTGGCCACCGGCGGCGACGTCGCGTCGGCGGAAATCGGCGATGGTGGTGATCCGGCAACGTTCGGCGATCACCGCCGCGTCGCCGAGCTGCCAGGTGAAGGGATGCAGGCCGTCGCCGAGCGCGCCGGCGGGACGGTGCCGCACGGTCTGGCCGTGCGAGCCGATCGCGCGGATGTCGCCGGAACACGCGCCCGCCTCCCTGATCAACATGGTGGCGGCGGCCGCGAAGGCCTCGCCGATGCGCACGTCCAGGGTGCCGAGTTCCTCGATCGACTGCGCCGCGCCGCCCTGGCCAAGCGCCACGAGCCGCTCGCGCAGTGCGGGATCCCACGGGTAGGTGCGCCCCAGCCGCAGCGAGCAGGCGTGTCCGGAGAACTCCACGAGCGCCGCATCGATGCCGTCGGCACTGGTGCCGGAAATCAGCCCGACGAAGGCGCCATCCAGCGGCGTCGACGCCACGCCGGGGAGCGCGCAGCTCGCCGGGGCCGTCGCGTTTGCCGCCATCTCAGGCCTTCGATTTTCCGGCAGGCCTGGTCGCGTTCTTGCGGGGCGCCGGTTTGGCGTCGGCGAAGATGATGCGCTCCATCTGCTCGATGCGCGCCAGCGTGGAACCCGTCTGCGCGCGGAATGCGGCCAATTGCGAGCCCGACAGCGGTTCGGCCGCCGGCAACGTCACCGACAGCGGATTGCGGTGCACGCCGTTGACGCGGAATTCGTAGTGCAGGTGCGGACCGGTCGACAAGCCGGAGCTGCCGACGTAACCGATCACGCTGCCCTGCGGCACGCGCTGACCGGGCTTGTAGCTGCCGAAGCGCGACATGTGCGCGTAGAACGTGGTGTGGCCGCGACCGTGGTCGAGTTCGACCGCGCGGCCATACCCGCCCTTCCAGCCGACGAACCGGACCTTGGCATCGCCGGCGGCGAGGATCGGCGTACCGGAACTGGCGCCGTAATCCACGCCCTTGTGCATCCTGGTGCGGCCGAGCACCGGGTGCCGGCGCGTACCGAAGCCGGAGGTCAGGCGCGCATACGGGATCGGCATGCGGATGAAGCTCTTCTTGAGCGGCCGGCCTTCGGCGGTGTAATACGCGGCCTTGCCGCCCTGCTCGAATCGAAAACCGGAATAGGTCTTGCCGCCGGTGGTGAAGGTCGCCGCGCGGATCACGCCGGTTCCGACGCGTTCGCCCTCGCGCCAGGTCTCGTCGTACACCACGCTGAACCGGTCGCCCTTCTTGATGTCGCTCTTGAAGTCGACGTCGTACTTGAAGATATCGTCGGTCAACAGCGTGATCGCGCCCGGCGAAAGGCCGGCCTTGCTGGCCGCGGCGTACAGGGAAGTGGTGATCTCGCCCGTGGCCACCGCGGTGCGCGTCTGCGTCGGGCGTTCGAACACGGTTTCGCGGATCGTGTCCCCGCGCAGGCTCAGTTCGACGCGGTGCCCGTCGTCGCGGTCGAAGCGGAACGTGCGCAGGCCGCCGCCGACCGGCAGGTCGAACGCCAGCTCGGTGTCCGGACGCAGGTTCTTCAGTGCCTTGCCCGCGCTGGGATGATCGAGCAGCTTGCGCATCGTCGAGGCAGGAATTGCGAGTTCCGCGAAAAGCGCGCCAAGCGTCTGTCCGGGCGCCACGCGCACCACATGCCAGCTGTCGGCAATTTCGGCGTTGCCGGCTTTCGACGGAAGCGGCGGCAGGGCCAGCAACATCGAGTGGCGCGGCGCATGCGCGGAACCGGCCTGGATCGCGCCGAACCCGGGCACGATCGCCGCCACCATCATGCCCAGGGTGGCGAACAGGCTCGCCTGCACCCACTGCCGACGCGACCAGCGGCCGTTGAAGCCGTCGCTCAGATGACGCGCAAGCACGGGGCGACGCAACGCCATTTCGCGCAGCTGCCTGATCCGTTCGCGGCGCTCTGCCACCGGGTCGACTGGCTTCATTGCAAATCCCCTACGCACAAGTGTGAAGAACATGTAGCGGGGTTACCATAGTCACGCAAACACTGCGCGTCAAACCCTTGTCGCCGTGGGATATTTTTCGACGCGATCTTGTTTAACCCGCTCTTAACCTGATTCACAACCGCGGTCGCACATTCGGCCCGGTTCAGCCGCGAGTCGACCCTGCCCCACATGCCCTCCATCGACGCCCAATCCCTTGCTTCCGCCATGGCCCTGATCGGCCGCGGTGCCGAAGAAATCCTCAAGCGCGATGAGCTTCACGCGCGCCTTCAGTCGGGCCGACCCTTGCGGATCAAGGCCGGCTTCGATCCGACCGCGCCCGATCTCCATCTTGGCCACACCGTGCTGCTGAACAAGATGCGGCACTTCCAGGACCTCGGCCATCAGGCCATCTTCCTGATCGGCGACTTCACCGGGATGATCGGCGACCCGAGCGGCAAGAACGCGACGCGCAAGCCGCTCACGCGCGAGGAGGTGCTTGCCAACGCGGAGACCTACGCGCAGCAGGTGTTCAAGGTGCTCGATCCCGAGCGCACCGAGATCCGCTTCAACTCCGAGTGGTTCTCCACCATGACCGCCGCGGACATGATCAGGCTCGCGGCGCAGAACACGGTCGCCCGCATGCTGGAGCGCGACGACTTCGCCAAGCGCTACGCGGGGCAGCAGCCCATCGCGATCCACGAATTCCTGTACCCACTCGTGCAAGGCTACGACTCCGTCGCGTTGCAGGCCGACGTCGAACTCGGCGGCACCGATCAGAAGTTCAATCTGCTGATGGGCCGGGCGCTTCAGGAGCACCACGGGCAGGCGCCGCAGGTGGTGCTGACCACCCCGCTGCTGGAAGGCATCGACGGCGTCAACAAGATGGGCAAGTCGCTGGGCAACTACATCGGCATCAACGAGCCGGCGATCGACATCGTCGGCAAGACGATGAAGATCGACGACGCCCTGATGTGGCGCTGGATCGAACTGCTCAGCTTCGACATCGGCGCCTCGGAGGTGCCGGTGTTGCGGACCCAGATCGCCGCCGGTCGGCTGAACCCGCGTGACCTGAAGCTGCGGCTCGCGCGCGAGCTGTGCGCGCGCTTCCACGACCTGGCCGCGGCCGATCATGCCGTCGCCGGCTGGAACGCCGCGGTGCGCGGCGAAGGCGACACTGCACAGCTGCCCCTGAACGAGCTGCGGGTACCGGCCGAAGGCCTGCGTGTGGGCGCCCTGTTGACGGCCGCGGGGCTCACCGCGAGCAACTCGGAAGCCGGACGCAAAATCAGGGAGCGCGCGGTCCGCATCGACGGGGTCGTGGTGGAAGATCCGCAACTGGTTCTGCAGCCCGGCTTCGAGGGCGTGCTGGCGGTGGGCAAGCGCAGCTTCAGCCGGGTTTTGCTGCTCGCCGAGTAGTCGCGTCGCGCTCGCGGATCGTTCACAAAAAGTCTTCCCATTCCGGGCTCGGGTGTGCACAATGCGCGGCCTCCACGGCACGAACGGTCGCGG
>JALYOG010000158.1 GCA_030856985.1 Pseudomonadota bacterium
CGCCGAGGCCGCTGCCGCCGGCACCGCTGCAGCAGCGGGCAGTGCGGCCGTCGCGGTCGACGCCGCGGCTGATCCGGTCCAGCAGGCCTATGAAGAAGGCAAGGCCGGCGCCGCAAGCGCGATCGGCGACGCCGCCGGAAACGTTTCGGCTTCGATGAAAGCGGAGGAAGCCGAGGCGAAAGCCGAGGCGGCGTCGGAAACCACCGACTGATCGTTTGCGCCAGCCTCCATTCGACGAGGCCCGCATCTGCGGGCTTCGTTTTTTGCAGTGGACCCGGGACCGCGAGTGTCCTCCGGCAGCGACGCGCCGCCTGCCCGCGATCCGCGCCCGAATCGACGCTGCGGTTATCCTGTGTCCGTCGTCTCAAACATGAATCCACATGCCCGCACTGAGCTCGAGCCTCGACCCGCGATCTGCCGACTTCCAGGAAAACGCCGCGTATCACCGCGCCCTGGTCGACGAACTGGATGCACGGCTCGCCCGCGCCGCCGACGGTGGCGGTGAACGCGCCCGCAACCGCCATACCGAACGCGGCAAGCTGCTGGCCCGCGACCGCATCACCGCCCTGCTCGACCCGGGCTCGCCGTTCCTGGAAATCGCCCCGCTGGCCGCCGAAGGCATGTACGACGACGCCGCGCCGGCCGCGGGCATCGTCTGCGGGATCGGCAGGGTCATGGACCAGGAGGTGGTGATCGTCGCCAACGACGCGACGGTCAAGGGCGGCACCTACTTCCCGATGACGGTGAAAAAGCACCTGCGCGCGCAGGAGATCGCCCGCGAGAACCGCCTGCCCTGCGTCTACCTGGTCGACTCCGGCGGCGCCTTCCTGCCGCTGCAGGACGAGGTGTTCCCGGACAAGGAGCATTTCGGGCGCATCTTCTACAACCAGGCGCGGATGTCGGCGGAGAACATCCCGCAGGTCGCGGTGGTGATGGGCAGTTGCACCGCGGGCGGGGCCTACGTGCCGGCGATGTGCGACGAGTCGATCATCGTGCGCGACCAGGGCACGATCTTCCTCGGCGGCCCGCCGCTGGTGAAGGCCGCCACCGGCGAGGTGGTAGACGCCGAGGCGCTCGGTGGCGCCGACGTGCACACCGCCGTGTCCGGCGTGGCCGACCACTACGCCGAGAACGACCGCCACGCGCTGCAGATCGCGCGCGACATCGTCGGGCATTTCAACCGCCGCAAGACCCTGCCTGTCGCGGTGCAGCCCTCGCGCGAGCCGCTGTATGCCGCGCAGGAGCTGTACGGGATCGTGCCGAAGGACACCCGCCGTCCGTTCGACATCCGCGAGGTCGTCGCGCGGATTGTGGATGGCAGCGACTTCCACGAGTTCAAGGCGCGCTACGCCAAGACCCTGATCACCGGCTTCGCGCACGTGCACGGTTACCCGGTCGGGATCATCGCCAACAACGGCATCCTGTTCGCCGAAAGCGCGCTCAAGGGCGCGCACTTCATCGAACTGTGCAACCAGCGCAACATCCCGCTGGTATTTCTGCAGAACATCACCGGCTTCATGGTCGGCCGCAAGTACGAGAACGCCGGCATCGCCAAGGACGGCGCGAAGATGGTGACCGCGGTCGCCTGCTCGCACGTGCCGAAGTTCACCGTGGTGATCGGCGGCAGCTTCGGCGCGGGCAACTACGCGATGTGCGGCCGTGCCTACGGCGCACGCTTCCTGTGGATGTGGCCGAACGCGCGCATCAGCGTCATGGGCGGCGAGCAGGCCGCCAGCGTGCTGGCCACGGTCAAGCGCGACGGCATCGAGGCGCGCGGCGGCCAGTGGAGCGGCGATGAGGAAGAGGCGTTCAAGGCGCCGATCCGCGAGCAGTACGAAATGCAGGGCAGTCCCTGGTACGCGACCGCGCGGCTGTGGGACGACGGCATCATCGATCCGGCCGACACCCGGCGCGTGCTCGGCCTCGGGCTCGCGGCGAGCCTGAATGCGCCGATCGAACCGGGCAGGTTCGGCGTGTTCCGGATGTAACCGCGGCCCGGTGAATGGCCTGGCCCGCTGGGCCCTGGATGGCGTGTGACCTGCCTCACGAATGGAAGAACGGTCCGGGTCAAAAGCTGACCGGCGGCGTCAAGCCTGCGTGAAAGCAGTGGTAGCCTCAACGTCCCCCGACCAGCAGGAACCGATCATGGCCATGTGGAAAGACCCAGCGCCCGCGCGCAAGGAACAGAACCCTTCGTCCCCCGCTCCGTCCGCACCGGAAGCCGCGCGCTTCGACGCCCCGGCCGTGGCCGACATCAATCCCGCCGCCCGCGGATCGTCGCCGGCCCGTGCGCCCGAGCGCGAGGTCAAGGAGTCGCTGATCGCCTCCGACATCACCATCGAGGGCAAGATCGAAGGCTCCGGCCATGTCCGAATCGCCGGGCGCTTCAAGGGCGACGTCAACGTGCAGGGCAATCTGACGATCGAGACCGGAGCCAAGGTCACAGGCGGCGTGCGCGCCAGCAAGGTCGTGGTCGCCGGCGAGCTGGAAGGCAACATCGAGGCCGCGCAGCGGGTGGAACTGCTCGAGTCCGGCGTGCTGGTCGGCGACGTCAAGGCCGGTTCGCTGACGGTCGCGCCCGGTTCGCGCCTGCGCGGCCAGATGGAGTGCGGCTGGGAAGACAAGCCCGGCAAATCCTCGCCGGCTGCCGTGGAGCCCGCCTCGGCGTCATGAGTGCAGCGCGCCAGGGCGTCGCGGGTGCGACGCGCGACTGCCCGCACTGCAAGGCGACGATCCTCGACAGCGCCAGCGTCTGCCCGGCCTGTCGGGGGCATCTGCGGTTCTCCGAAGCGGCGGCCAAGGACCCCGTCGACGTGCCGCTGCGCGTCGAGGGGACCATCCAGCAGCCGCGGGACGGCGGATCGTCGGAGTACTCGGTCGTGCTCGCGATCCGCAACGAACGCGGCGAGATCGTCACCCGCCAGGTCGTAGGCGTCGGCGCCCTGCGTCCGAACGAACGTCGCAGCTTTTCGCTCTCGGTCGAACTGTTCGAGGTGCCGGGCGGCAAACGCTAGCGGCTGAGTCACCAATGATCGTCCCCGCTGCGGTGCGCGATCCTGCGGGGCCCGCGCAGTGGCGGGCCCGAGATACCGTCTGCGCGGCAGCACGGTACGAAACGGCGGCCCGCGGCGCGGGCTCCGCGTGAAGCGCGCGGCGCACGTCACCGACCTGCGTGGCTCTCCGCTCCCATCGGGAGAAGGCCAGGATCCGCCTGGGTGATTGGTTCTGGCGACCGTGCGCCCCCACCCCAACCCTCCCCGTAAACGGAGGAGGGAGCCAGAAGACCTGGAAAGCAGCCGTGTCGGGACGGCAAGCGGTGCTGAGCCGCGTAGCTTGGCTCCCTCTCCCCCGACGGCTTCTGGTCGGGGGGTTGGGGTGAGGGGGGATTTTGCTTTGAGTGCGCAGATCCGCCGCCCACGAAGTCATGCATCACGAACGAGCAACCGCACCCCAGCCCTGGTCCAGGACAGTGCCTCTCGCGTAGGGACACCGCGCGGAAGCAGCGACCTTTCGCGTCCTTTTGCGCCTTTCACGGACGGCCCCACAAGCCCCACACGCACCTGCAGGGCGCCCCGGCTATCATTCAGCCATCCCCGCAACCGTTGAGCCCGATGACCTCTCCTTTGCTGAACCTGCGCGAAGGGCCCGTGGTACGCCTGCGCCTGAACAGGGCGCCGCTGCACAACGCCTTCGACGCCGCGCTGATCGCCGAACTCACCGCCACACTGGGCTCGCTGGCTGGCGACGCCTCGGTGCGCGTGGTGGTGCTCGAAGGCGAAGGCGCCTCGTTCTCGGCGGGCGCCGATCTGCACTGGATGCGCGCAATGGCCTCGGCCAGCGAGACGGAGAATCGCGACGACGCCCTCGCCCTCGCCCGGCTGATGCGCAGCTTGAACGAGTTGCCCAAACCGACCATCGCCCGCGTTCATGGCGCCGCTTACGGCGGCGGTGTCGGACTGGTCGCGTGCTGCGACGTCGCGATCGGCTCGCACGAGGCGCGCTTTGGCCTGACCGAAAGCAAGCTGGGCCTGCTGCCCGCGGTGATCTCCCCGTACGTGATCGCCGCAATCGGCCCGCGCCAGGCGCGGCGCTGGTTCGCCACCGCCGAGACCTTCGATGCCGCGCAGGCGCGCGACATGGGCCTGCTGCACGAGACCGTCGATGCGGTCGACCTCGACGCTGCCGTGCAGCGCCAGGTCGAGCTGCTGCTGAAGGCCGGCCCGGTCGCGTCGGCCCATGCCAAGGCCTTGGTCCGCGCCGTCGCCGGCCTCCACGAGAGCAGCGCCGTCGATGCCGCCAATGCCGCGCTGATCGCCGCGTTGCGCGTGTCGCCTGAAGGCCAGGAAGGACTGACGGCGTTCCTGGAGAAGCGCAAGCCAAACTGGGCGACGCAATGATGGCCGACGACCGCAAACCCGGCGTGCGGGTCTTCGACAAGGTGCTGGTCGCCAACCGCGGCGAGATCGCCTGCCGGGTGATCCGCACCTGCCGCGAGCTGGGCGTCCGCACCGTGGCGGTGTATTCGCAAGCCGATGCCGACGCGCAGCACGTGCGCCAGGCCGACGAGGCCTACTGCATCGGCGGGCCGCGGCCGCAGGACTCCTACCTGCGCGGCGAAAAGATCGTCGAGGTCGCCCTGGCCTGCGGCGCCAGCGCGATTCACCCCGGCTACGGCTTCCTGTCGGAAAACGCGGATTTCGCCGAGGCCGTGGCAGCCGCGGGCATCGCCTTCATCGGCCCGAACGCCGCCTCGATGCGCAAGATGGGCAGCAAGGCCGGCGCCAAGGAGCTGATGCAGGCCGCAGGCGTGCCGGTCGTGCCGGGCTACACCGGCGAGAACCAGGAACCGGCGCACCTGCACGCCGAGGCCGATCGCGTCGGCTATCCGCTGATGATCAAGGCCGCGCACGGAGGCGGCGGCAAGGGCATGCGCATCGTGCGCGACAGCGATGGCTTCCTCGCGCACCTGGCCTCGTGCCAGCGCGAGGCGAAGAATGCGTTCGGTCGCGACCGCGTGCTGCTGGAACGCTACGTCGAGCGTCCCCGCCACATCGAGATCCAGGTGTTCGGCGACAGCCACGGCAACGTGATCCACCTCAACGAGCGCGAGTGCTCGGCGCAACGCCGCTACCAGAAGGTCATGGAAGAATCGCCCTCGCCGCTGCTGTCGCCGTCGATGCGCGTGGCGATGGGCCAGGCCGCGGTGATGGCCGCGCGTGCGATCGATTACGTCAACGCCGGCACCGTCGAGTTCATCGTCGGCCAGGACGAACGCTTCTATTTCATGGAAATCAACACCCGCCTGCAGGTGGAGCACCCGGTGACCGAGCTGGTGACCGGGCTCGACCTCGTCGCCTGGCAGCTGCAGGTCGCCGCCGGCGCGCCGCTGCCGCTGGCGCAGGAGGCAGTGGCGATGCGCGGGCACGCGATCGAGCTGCGCCTGTACGCCGAGGATCCCGAAGCCGGCTTCCTGCCCGGCTCGGGCCGGCTCGAACGCCTGCGGCTGCCGGCGCCGTCGCCGCACGTGCGCGTGGATGCGGGCGTCGTGGAAGGCGACACCGTGACGATCTTCTACGACCCGATGATCGCCAAGCTCATCGTGCACGATGCCGACCGGCCGCGCGCGCTGGCGCGCATGCGCGACGCGCTGGCGCAGTGCGAGATCGCCGGTCCGAAATCCAACATCGAATTTCTCGAACGGCTGGTGCGCCACCCTGCGGTGGTCGCAGGCACGATCGACACCGGCTACCTGGATCGGCACCTGGAGGAGTTCATCGCGCAGGTCGAAGAACAAGGATCGGATGCAGACCCCGCCACCATCGCGCCGGCCATCGACACCGACCTGCTGCTCGCAGCCAGCGTGGTCCGGCTGCTCGGGCAGGAGCAGGCATCGCGCCAGCACGCGGCAGGCTCCGCGGATCCGACATCGCCGTGGGCGATCGCCGACGGCTGGCGGCTCGGCCATGGCAGCCGCCGCAGCCAGGCGTTCGTGCATCGCGACGAGCGCATCGAGGTGCATGCGCAGGGCAGCGCCGGCCGTTACCGTATCGAGCACGCGGGCGAGGTCCATCCGGTTTCCGGCGCGCGCGTCGATGGCGACGTGCTGAGCCTGCGCATCGGCGACCGCGCGCGGCGATTCGGGGTGCTGGACGACGGCGCCAGCGGCCACCTGCTGGTGCACGACGGCGAGCGCCGGCTGCGCCTGCAGCCGGTCGGCATGTACCGCCACGAAGACGCCGCGGCAACCGGCGGTGCGGACCAACTGCTCGCGCCGATGCCGGGGCGCGTGGTGGTCGCGCGCGCGGAAGTCGGCGACGAGGTCGAATCCGGGCAGGAGCTGATGGTGATCGAGGCCATGAAGATGGAGTTGAGCCTCAAGGCGCCGCGCGCCGGCGTTGTCACCGAGGTGCGAGCGGCGGCCGGCGATTTCGTCGAAGCCGATGCGATTCTCGTGGTGCTCGCGTCGTGAGCAGCTCCGTGCGCATCGTCGAAGTGGGCCCGCGCGACGGGCTGCAGAACGAGTCCACGATGGTCGCGACCGCCGACAAGATCGCGTTGATCGACAGGTTGTCGGCAACCGGGCTTCGCAGCATCGAGGTGACCAGCTTCGTAAGCCCGAAGTGGATCCCGCAGCTCGGCGACGCGGCCGAAGTGGTCGCGGGCATCACGCGGCGCGAAGGCGTGCAATATCCGGTGCTGGTGCCGAACGAAAAAGGTTACGAGCGCGCACGCGCCGCCGGCGTGGAGGAAATCGCGGTGTTTTCCGCGGCCTCGGAGGCTTTCAACCAGAAGAACATCAACGCCAGCATCGCCGGCTCGCTGGCGCGGTTCGAGCCCGTCATGCGGCGCGCCCGCGAAGACGGCGTGCGGGTGCGCGGCTATGTCTCCACGGTGCTGGGCTGTCCGTATCAGGGGCGCGTGCCGTTGGAGGAGGTAGTGCGCGTGGCACAGGAACTGCATGCAATGGGCTGCTACGAGATATCCCTGGGCGACACCATCGGCGTCGGCACGCCGGGCCAGGCCCGCGCGATGCTGCGCGCGGTGGCCGAGCAGGTGCCGATGGACGCGCTCGCGGTGCACTTCCACGACACCTACGGCCAGGCGCTGGCGAACGTGCTCGCATGCCTGGAAGAAGGCGTGCGCGTGGTCGATGCCGCGGTCGCGGGCGTCGGCGGCTGCCCCTATGCGCGGGGCGCCAGCGGCAATCTCGCCAGCGAGGACGTGGTCTACATGCTGCACGGCATGGGGATCGATACCGGCATCGACCTTCCCCTGCTCGCCAAGACCGGCCATTGGCTCGCGGCGCTGCTGGGCCGCGAGACCGGGAGCAAGGTCGGCAAGGCGCTGCCGGTGCCATGAACGGACCGTCGCCCGCATCACAGCCCGTGGATACCGCGTCGGTGCTCGCGTCGCTGGAGAATGCCGCGCGCGACCAGTCGACGCCCGAAGCGACGCGGGCTCTGCTGCAGCAGGCGCGCCACGCGCTGGAATCGCTGGCACTGCAGCCCGGCAACGGCGGCCGCAGGACCAAGGGTCCCGACGGCGACCGGCGCGAGGACACCCACCTGCATTTCCGCGAACTGATGGACGTGATCGACACCGCGGTCGTGCTGCACGATGTCGACGGCCGGATCATCTACGCCAATGCGGCCGCGATGCGTATCTTCAACGTCGAGGAAGGCCTCAGCCTGGAGCAGGAACTGCTGCCTTCGCGCTGGCAGGTGGTGGACGAGAACGGCGTGGAGATCGCCGCCGACGAACTGCCGGCCGCGCGCGCGCTGCGCACCGGCCGCACGGTCGCCAGCACGGTGCTCGGCCTGTACAACCGCCGGCTGCGCCAGTTGACCTGGCTGTCCGGGACCGCGGTTCCACACATGAAGCCAGGCTGCGATCGCCCGCACCAGGTGCTGTCGATGTTCTCCGACGTGACCGCGCTCAAGCGCGACAGCGACCTGTTCGACCGCGCCCAGGCGCTGGCGCACGTCGGCGGTTGGGAATGGGACGCGGGGCGCAATCGGCTGTACCTCACCCAGGAGGCCAAGCGCATTTTCGACCGCGACCCGGCGCCGGCGACGCTGGGCGCGATGCTCGACTGCCTGCTCGAAAGCGACCGCAGGCAGTTCCAGCGCGCGATCGACTACGCGATGGCCTACCGCCGCAGTTTCGACCTGCAACTGCAGGGACGCCGCAGCGACGGCCACACGTTCTGGGTGCATGCGATCGGGCAGGCGGAAGTCGGCGACCCGGGCAACGCGCGCGTGACCGGCACCCTGCAGGACATCACCGCGGAGAAACAGGCGCAGGCGACGCTGCAGGTGCAGGCGAGGACCGATCCGCTCAGCGGCCTGCTCAACCGCGACGCGCTGCTGTTCGAACTCGACCAGCGCCTCGCCGACCCGACCCAGAACGCACTGGCGGTGCTGTACGTCGACCTGGACCGCTTCAAGCTGGTCAACGACATGCTTGGCCATGCCGCCGGCGACCGCTTGCTGGTTTCGGCGGCGCAGCGCATCCAGCAGGCGGTAGGCAGCGAGGGCCTGATCGGCCGTTTCGGCGGCGACGAGTTCCTGGTGATCTGCGCCATCGGCGACGACCCCGGCCGCCCGCCGCGGCTCGCCGACGCGATACTCGCCGCCTTCGCCGAGAGTTTCCGCCTGCAGGGCGAGGAGTTCAGCATCACCGCGAGCATCGGTGTCGCCCAGTCGCCCGAGAACGGGCGCGGCTCGCAGCAGCTGATCCAGAACGCCGACGTGGCGATGTACGACAGCAAGCGCCGCGGCCGCAACAGCTGGCAGGTGTTCACATCCCAGCTCCAAGCGCAGGAGCAGGAACGACTTCAGCTGGAGACGCACCTGCGTCGCGCGATCGGCAACGGCGAATTCAACCTCGTCTACCAGCCACAGATAGAGCTTTCCAGCGGCCGCCTGCTCGCGGCCGAGGCGCTGATCCGCTGGCACAATCCGGCGCTGGGGCAGATGTCGCCGGACCGCTTCATCAGCCATGCCGAAACCTCCGGCGACATCGTCGAGATCGGCAGTTGGGTGCTCAACGAGGCCTGCACGCAGCTCAGGCGTTGGCAGCAGGACGGCCTCTCGATCGAACGGGTGGCGGTCAACGTCTCCTACCGCCAGTTCATGGGCCCGGACCTGATCGACATCGTTTCGCAGGCGCTGAAAAAAAGCGGGCTTCCCGGCAGCGCACTGGAGCTGGAATTCACCGAACGGGTTCTGATCGAGGACGATCCCGACACCCTGCGCACCTTCGCCGCCCTGCGCGACCTCGGGGTGATGCTCACGATCGACGATTTCGGCGAAGGCTACAGCGCGCTGAACTACCTGCGGCGGCTGCCGATCCACGGGCTGAAGCTCAGCCAGTCGTTCGTGCAGGGCGTGCCGGGAAACCGCTCGGACGTTGCGGTGTGCCAGGCGGTCGCCGGAATCGCGCGCAGCCTCAATCTCGGGCTGGTCGCCGAGGGCGTCGAATCGGAAGAGCAGCGCGACTTCCTGCTCGGCCTGGGTGTCGACATCGGCCAGGGTTATCTCTACGCGCCAGGGCTCGACCCCGACGCACTGCACAGGCAATACCGCCCTACGGAGCAACGATGAAGTCCGACATCGACACCGGCATCCACGCCATTCGCCCGATCGCGGCCGGAGACGAGGCCGCCGTGGCCGCGATCATCCGAACCGTCATGCCCGAATTCGGCGCGAGCGGCGCGGGCTTTGCGATCAACGATCCGGAGGTCGACTTCATGCACCGCGCCTATTCGGCGCCGCGCAGCGCCTACTTCGTGCTCGAGCTCGATGGCGTCGTCGCCGGCGGCGCCGGCGTCGCGCCACTGGAAGGCGGCGACGCGGACATCTGCGAGCTGCGCAAGATGTACTTCCTGCCGGCTGCGCGTGGCCGCGGCGCCGGCGCCGCGATGATGGCGCAATGCCTGGAGGCGGCGCGCGCATTCGGCTTCGGCCTGTGCTACATCGAGACGCTCGGCGGCATGGACAGTGCGATGAAGCTCTACGAGCGCAGCGGATTTCGCAGGATCGACGGGCCCTTGGGGAATACCGGGCATGGTGGGTGCAATGCGTTCTACGTGATGGAGCTTTGAAGCGGGAAAGGGCACTCAAGACAGGGAACGGGAAAGAAGAAGCGGGAACGGGAAACTGATGTTGCGCCAGGCGCTCGACATCTGTCCGACGCCGCGACTATCGCAACCCGCGGCCATCCTTTCGCTGGCTCGCATCTCCAGTTCCCCACTCCCCTGTTCCCTATTCCCGCTTTTCCATCGCCAACAGACTAAAATTCCCGCTTTCCAGCAACGGGGCATTCCATGCAGCTTTCCGATTCGCGCGCGATCGTCACCGGCGGAGTCTCCGGACTCGGGCTCGCGGTCGCGCAACACCTGGTCCGCAACGGCGGCAGGGTCGCCCTGTTCGACGTCAACGAAGCCAAGGGCGCCGATGCGGTTGCCGAGTTGGGCGAGGACAAGGCGCGCTTCTTCCGCACCGACGTCAGCGACGAGGCCGGGGTGGTTGCCAGCGTCGAGGCGGCGAAGGAATTCCTCGGAGGACTGAATGCCGCGATCAACTGCGCCGGCATCCTCGGCGCGGGACGCGTACTCGGCCGCGAGGCCGCGATGCCGCTATCGAAGTTCCAGGGCACGGTGATGGTCAACCTGGTCGGCAGTTTCAATGTCGCCAAGGCGGCCGCCGACGTGATGCAGCACAACGATGCGGGCAGCGAAGGCGAGCGCGGTGTGATCATCAACACCGCCTCGATCGCCGCCTACGAGGGCCAGATCGGCCAGGCCGCCTACTCCGCCTCCAAGGGCGGCGTCGTCGCGATGACCCTGCCGATGGCTCGCGAACTGGCGCGCTTCGGCATTCGCGTGATGACGATCGCGCCCGGCATCTTCTGGACGCCCATGGTCGACGGCATGTCCGAGGAGGTGCAGAAATCGCTGGGCGCCTCGATCCCGTTCCCCTCCAGGCTCGGACTGCCGTCCGAGTTCGCCGACCTCGTCGCCTATGTGCTGGGCAACAGCTACCTAAATGGCGAGACCATCCGCCTCGACGGCGCCACGCGGCTGGCGCCGAAGTGAGTCCCACGCCGGGCGTGTTTCCGTGGTGGTACCCGCACAAGACGCACGCGGCCTGGTCGCGGATCCGGGAACGCGGCGCGGCACGTTTTATCCTCGTCAATGGCCTCGCCTGGTACGGCGGGCTGATGTTCGTCGTCATGGGATTGCTGCTGCCGATGGCCGGCAATGGCTGGCGGTTGCCGGCCGACTGGAACCTCGCGCTCGCCGCGGTGGTCTGGGCGACGGCAGGGCTCGCCTGGGGCGCGTTGACCTGGTACTTCTCCGAAATCAACTTCCGCAAATACTCAGCACGCAACGGAGCCCAGCAATCGTGAAAGCCTACGACATCAAGAAAGGCAACGTGGTCGAGCACAACAACACCGTCTACCAGGTGCGCGACATCGAACGCAGCTCCCCGCAGGGCCGCGGCGGCAACGTCAAGTTCCGCTTCACGATGTACTCGGTGCCCGGCGCCAACAAGTTCGACCTCAGCCTCGGTGGCGACGACGAACTCAAGGAAGTCGAACTGAGCCGGCGCCAAGCGACCTACTCCTACCGGGACGGCGACGCCTTCGTGTTCCTCGACGACGAGGACTACACGCCCTATACGCTCGATGCCGACGTCGTCGGCGACGCCGCGGGCTTCATCGTCGACGACCTGAGCGGCTGCTACGTACAGATCATCGACGATCAGCCGGTCGGGCTGCAGTTGCCCTCCAGCGTGGCGCTGGAAGTGATCGAAACGCCGCCGGAACTCAAGGGCGGCACCGCGACCAAGCGCCCCAAGCCGGCGAAGCTTTCCACCGGCATGGAAATCATGGTGCCCGAGTACATCGGCACCGGCGAGCGCGTGCTCGTCAGCACCGCGACGGGCGAGTTCGCAGGCCGGGCCGACTGATGTCGAGCTGAGGCGATGCGGCGCCGCGCGCGCCGCATGCGTGATCGCGTGGCGCTGCCACCGAATTCACGACCCAGCCACGACACTGCACGCTGCCTCGCCGCGAATCCGTCATGGACCCCTACAAACTGTTGCTGGCGCTGGCCGGGCTGGCACTGCTGGGGGCCAGTTGGCTGCCGCACCTGCTCAGGCGCCATCCGCTCACCTTCCCGATGATCTACGTCGGCGTGGGCATCGCGCTGTACCTGTTGCCGCTGCGGCTGCCGCATCCGGATCCTTTCGAGTACTCGGTCGCCGCCGAGCGCATGACCGAGCTGGTGGTGCTGCTGGCGCTGGTCGGCGCCGGGCTGCGGATCGACACACCATTCGGGTGGCGCTCGTGGGGACCCACGTGGCGGCTGCTCGCGCTGACGATGCCGCTGTGCATCGTGGCCAGCGCGTGGCTCGGCCAGCACCTGCTGGGGCTGGGGCTCGCATCGGCGGCATTGCTGGGCGCCGTGCTGGCGCCCACCGACCCGGTCCTGGCCTCGGACGTGCAGGTCGCCGGACCCGGTGAAGGCGGCGAGGATCCGGTCCGCTTCACCCTCACCTCGGAGGCCGGACTCAACGACGGACTGGCGTTCCCGTTCGTGTGGCTGGCGATCGCGATCTCGTTCGTGCTCAGCGGCGCCGCCGATCCATTCTGGTTCGTCGACTGGCTGCTGGTGGACCTGCTCTGGCGGGTGCTCGGCGGCGCGCTGATCGGCGCGGCGGTCGGGTACGGGCTGATGCACCTGATCTTCCGCACCCGCGGCAAGGGCAACCTGGCCGAGTCCAGCGACGGACTGGCCGCGCTCGCCATCACCCTGCTGGTCTATGGCATCGCCGAACTGCTGCACACCTACGGCTTTCTCGCGGTGTTCGTCGCCGCGCTGATGATCCGCCACCACGAGCGCTCGCACCGCTACCACGGCACCCTGAGCCTGTTTGCGGACCAGCTGGAACGACTGATGACCGCCGCGCTGCTGATCCTGCTCGGCGGCGCGGTCTCGATGGGCGTGCTGAGCGCCCTGGAGCCGATGGACTGGGTATTCGCTTTCGCGTTCGTGCTGATCGTGCGGCCCCTGACCGGCTACATCGCGCTGGCGCGCACGCCGCTGCACGCCCGCGAGCGCTGGGCGGTGGCGGTGTTCGGGGTGCGCGGGATCGGCTCGTTCTACTATCTCGCGTTCGCGCTCAACCACGGCGACTTCAGCGATCACCCACGGCTGTGGGCGATCGTGACGCTCGTGGTGCTGCTGTCGATCATTCTGCACGGGCTGGCGGTGACGCACACCATGGAGCGGCTCGACGTCTGGCGCCGATGGCGTCGCCGCGATCGCGAGAAGCCCGCGGCCTGATGCGACGCGGCACGCCTGGTCAGCAACCAGGCGGCGCTACGCGGGTTGCCGCTGCAGCCATTTGCGCGCCATCCGCCGCAGCGACTCGTCGTCGCCGTCGGCATCGTCGGCCGCCATCTGCGTGATCTCGCACCAGGCGAGGTCCAGCGATTCGTCGCCGACGACGAATGCCTGGTCGCTGCCGGTGCGCACGACGTGCCGCACATCGTAGTGCCAGTGGCCAGGCTCGTCGCCGCGCTCGGGAATCCAGTGGCGGTCCAGGTCGAATATCTCCGGCTCGACACGCAGGCCGTCGAGTCCGGATTCCTCGGCGGCTTCGCGCAGGGCGGCCTGCGCCAGATCGGTTTCGCCGTCGGCATGGCCGCCAAGCTGCAGCCAGCGCCGCAGCTTGCGGTGGTGCGTCAGCAGCACCCGGGTCCCGCTGGTGTCGACCAGCCATGCCGATGCGGTGAAATGCCCCGCCCTGCGTTCCCGGGTGAACGGGGCATCCTGCTGCTCCAGCAGTGCTTCGAACTGTTCGACGACGGCCGCCTCCCCGGGCCAGCGCAGGCGGTAGCGATCGAGCAGCTCCAGCAGCTCTTCGTGCAATTCAATCGTGGAACAAGGCATCGGCGCGGCCACGTGCGGGAGGACGGACAAAGCCTAGCAGGAGCCAGAGTCCCGCTCATCCCAGCCTCTCCCCTGCAAGCGGGGAGAGCGAGCAAAAGCGAGGATTTCCGGCGCTTCGACAAAAGCGGCGGCGCGCCCCCGCAAGGCCCGCGGCCGGAAGACCGGAGAAAATGGCGCGTACACTCCGGGGCGTCCGATCCGGGAACACAGCATGAATTCAGACGCCGACGCGCCGCAGATGCGTGCCCCCAGCCTGCTGCAGGCGATGATCCCGTTGCTGGCGCTGATCGCGCTGCTGGCGACCTCGGTCTACCTGTACGCGGACGACTCCTCGTACGGTGCGAACCAGATCGCGCTGTTGCTGGCCGGCGGCGTCGCGGCGGTGATCGGCATCCGCAATGGCCTGCGCTGGGCGGAAATCCAGGAGGCGATCGTCGGCGGCGTCGCGCTGGCGACCGGGGCGCTGTTCATTCTTCTCGCCGTCGGGTCGCTGATCGGCGCCTGGATACTCAGCGGCACGGTGCCGACCCTGATCGACTATGGAATGCTGCTGCTGAGCCCGGCGGTGTTCTACCCGGCCTCGTGCCTGATCTGCGCGTTGTGCGCGGTCGCGATCGGCAGCTCCTGGACCGTCGCCGGAACGCTTGGCGTGGCCCTGATGGGCGTGGCCGGCGGACTGGGACTGTCGCCGGAAATCACCGCCGGGGCAGTGATTTCAGGCGCGTACTTTGGCGACAAGATGTCGCCGCTGTCGGACACCACCAACCTGGCGCCGGCCGCGGCCGGAAGCGAGCTGTTCGAGCACATCCGGCACATGACCTGGACCACCGTGCCGAGCATCACGATCGCATTGATCGGCTTCGCCGCGATCAGCTGGGGCGGCGTCGGCGCGGCGCCTCCGACCGCCGGGCTTGGCGACCTGTCCGCACACATGGCGGCCCAGTTCAACCTCGGGCCGCACCTGCTGATTCCGCTGCTGGTGGTGTTCGTGCTGGCGATCAGGCGCTTTCCCGCATTTCCGACGATCTTCATCGGTGCGCTGCTCGGGGTGGTCTTCGCGATCGTGTTCCAGCCCGAGGCCGTGCTGCGCCTGGCCGCCACTCCGGACCTGCCGCGGCCGATGCAGCTGCTGTCGGGCGGATGGATCGCGCTGTTCGACGGCTACAAGTCGGCGACCGGAAACGCCGCCGTCGACGAGTTGCTCGGGCGCGGCGGCATGGCCTCGATGCTCAACACCGTGTGGCTGATCATCTGTGCGATGGCGTTCGGTGCGGTCATGGAACGCGCCGGACTGCTGGAGCGCCTGATCCGCAGCGTGCTGCAGGCCGCCAAGTCGCCGGGCGCGCTGATCGCGGCGACGCTGGGCACCTCGGCAGGCACCAACGTGCTGGCCGCCGACCAGTACATCGCGATCGTGCTGCCGGGGCGCATCTTCCGTCCTGAATACGCGCGGCGCGGCCTCGCGCCGGTCAATCTTTCACGCGCGCTGGAAGATTCAGGCACGCTGACGTCGCCACTGATCCCCTGGAACACCTGCGGCGCCTACATGGCCGCGACGCTCGGCGTGGCGACGCTGGACTACGCGCCATACGCTTTTTTCAACCTCGTCAATCCGCTGCTTGCGGGCCTGATGGCGTACCTCGGATTCAAGATCCTGCGCATCGCGCCCCCGCGGCCCGAGGTCGTCCACACCGCCGATCGCCTGCCCGCGGACGCCTGATCCGCGCGCCCGGCGCGGGCGCAAAACTTGTTCGCCCGGTAGTGCGTCGTCTAAGGTTGTCGGCGCTGCGCAATTTCCCGTCGCAACCGGATTGACGATGAAACCCTTTCAAAAACTTTTGATGCTCCTGTGCGGATTGTTGCTTTCCGGACTGTTTTCCGGGCCTGCGCACGCCACCGCGGCAGGCGGCCTCGACGAGGCGATCAATGCCGTGTTCGCCCCGATCTCTGCCGCGGTCTTCGCGGTGGTGTTCTATCCGATCCCGATCGGCTTCGGCGCGGAAGTCCCCGCCATGGTGCTGTGGCTGATCCTGGCGGCGTTGTTCTTCACCGTGTACTTCGGCTTCATCAACGTGCGCGGCTTCCGACAGGGTTATCGCCTCATCCGCGGCGACTACTCCGATCCGAACGACGCCGGCGAGGTCAATCATTTCCAGGCGCTCGCGACCGCGTTGTCGGGAACAGTCGGCCTTGGCAACATCGCCGGCGTCGCGATCGCGATCAGCATCGGCGGGCCCGGTGCCACGTTCTGGATGATCATCGCCGGCCTGCTCGGCATGAGCTCGAAGTTCGCCGAATGCACGCTCGGCGTGAAGTACCGGCGCGTCAACGCCGACGGCAGCATCTCCGGCGGCCCCATGTACTATCTCAGCCGCGGCATCGCCGAGCAGCATCCGAAGCTCAAGAACTTCGGCAAGGTGCTCGCAGTCGTATTCGCGATCTGCTGCATCGGCGGCTCGATCGGCGGCGGCAACATGTTCCAGGCCAACCAGACGTTCCAGATGATGGTCAATGTCACCGGCGGCCCCACCAGCGTGCTGGCCGGCAACGGCGCCTTTTTCGGGCTCGGCATGGCGATCCTGGTGGCCGCCGTGATCATCGGTGGCATCAAGTCGATCGCCAGGGTCACAAGCAAGCTGGTGCCCTTCATGGCAGTGCTGTACCTGGTCTGCGGCGTCTACATCATCGCCGCGGACTTCCAGAATGTCGGGCCCGCTTTCCGCGCGATCTTCGACGGCGCATTCACCCCGGAGGCCGGCTACGGCGGCGTCGTCGGCGTGCTGATCCAGGGCTTCCGCCGCGCGGCGTTCTCCAACGAGGCCGGCATCGGTTCGGCGGCGATCGCCCACTCGGCGGTGCGCACCAAGGAGCCGATCTCCGAAGGCCTGGTCGCGCTGTGGGAACCGTTCATCGACACAGTGGTGATCTGCACCATGACCGCTGTGGTGATCGTGATCACCGGCATGTACCAGGTCGACGGCGTCGGCGACGGCGTGCAGCTGACCTCGATGGCCTTCGCCTCGGTGCTCACCTGGTTCCCGTACCTGCTGGCGGTCGCGGTGTTCATGTTCGCGTTCTCGACCATGCTCGCGTGGTCGTACTACGGCGAAAAGTCCGCTGGATACCTGTTCGGCGAAACCCGGGCGGTCAGCCTCGGCTACAAGCTCGTGTTCTGCTCGTTCATCGTGATCGGCGCTGCGAGCAACCTGGGCGCGGTCGTGGATTTCTCGGACGCGATGATCTTCGTGATGGCGCTGCCCAATCTGATCGGCGTCTACCTGCTGTCGCCGGTGATCAAGCGCGAGCTCGACAGCTACCTGGCCCGGATCCGATCGGGGGAAATCCGCAACTACCGGGCACAGCCGGTGACCGCCGGCAGCCCCTGAGGTTCGGAGGTTTCATCGCCTGCAGGCTCCAGGCAGGTTTGGGCCATTTCTGTCGTTATAAACCACAGCTTCGGTAACGCTTTCTGGCTTGAGCTAATCAAATCAAGCGCCAACTAAATAGTGTTCGCGAGGAGCAAATCTAGTGTGAATGCCGCGATGGGATGCCACTGCTACCAGCGCCTGCGTTCCGCACCGGAAAAGCGCGTTGTCTTCCGGTACAGGACCTTGCATAATTATGCTGGCGCTTGGTTGCCACGGAAGGGGTGAAGCAAAATGGGGTCAATGGTTAAGCTCGCTGCGGGTGCCGTTGCTCTTGCAGTTGTTGTTACGGGGGCCATTTTGGTGTCCCGGCCAAATGCTGCACTCGACAAAGTGGCAGCTGACGAAAACGTACGGTTGGAGCGAGAAGCTGGCGCGTCCAGCCGTAGAAGCAGTGGCTACGAGCTTGGCGAATCCTCCCACGGAGCTTCGACGGCTACAATACAACCGCGATCCAGACCTTTCGAGCAGATCAAGGCGGAAGCTGAGCGAGGGTCTGCTGTTGCTCAGCGCGAGCTGTCGGAAATTTACGGGTTCTGCATGCCTTACAGCCTGAACTCCACGACCCAGCTTCAAACGCTCGATCACCTCGCTGGCCTTGCGCCCGACTCGAAGGCCGGAATTGACGGGGTCAAGGCCCGGTTGATCACCCGCTGCGAAGGCGTCGATTCCGGGCAACCAATCCCGATGGAAGCGGTGAACCTCTGGGCCGCCCAAGCCGCGAACAGTGGCGATGTCGCGTCGCAAGTACGACTGCGGGTGACGAGCTTGGATCCTCTGGCTGGCGACGAGGTCAGCCGCCTTGCTGATGCTGCTCTGGGGTCACGCGATCCGCAGGCAATGATGGAAATGTCCAATTTGATGTCGAGACCGCTCGAGGGTGATATTCCGGAGCGCTACAAGGGGGTTTCAGGCAGTTCTCTTGCCGGCGCAGCATGGGGAATAGCAGCGTGCCGCGCGGGAGCCGAGTGCGGCACTGGGTCCATGATGATGGATTCGGTTTGCATCAGCACTGGCAGATGCAATTACCGGTCGTACGAAGACTTCATTTTCGCCGAGTTGGTACCGCCGGCGGAGCGGCATCGAGTGTTAAGAATGGCTCAACAAATTTCAGAGCTGGGGCAACCGTAGCTTCAGACTGAATACACAAAGGAATGAAAGTGAATAAAGGAAATGTAGTCAAGTGTTCGCTTCGCCTTATGCTGGCCCTTTCGCTGGTGTGGTGCTCAGCCGCATTTGCACAGTCGATAACCATCAATGCGGGCCTCCCTACAGCAGCGTCCCCGCTGCCGTCGGTGTGAATATCAATTCGATTTACGAAATTCGGTCTGCCGCCATGCTCGCTCTGGTGGGGGCGTACCGCGCCGTTCATGGTGTATTTTCGGTCCCGGTACCGTCACAGGTCCAGATAATCTACTCTGACGGGTCCAAAGAACTTGCTGCCGTGACTTGCCTTTCAGGAACCCCTTGCGTGTTGCCCGTTCCGGGCACCAAGGTCGCAGCGCCCACGAGCGGCGGTGGTGGTAGCGGCGGTGGCGACTCCGGCGGTGGCGGTAGCTACGGCGGCGGCGGCGGCTGCGTGGCAAGCTGCGGCGGAGGCACCGGAGGGGACGGAGGGGAGGGAGACGTCATCGTAGGCCCGGTCAAGATAGTAGTCTGACCTGCATTTCCGGGTACGAAGTTCGGTTCATTCTGAGGTGCCCACTGCGGCGCCTCTTTTTTTGCACAGCATCAAAGTCGCAAGCTGCTCGGGCTAAACTTCACGAATGAGCGATCAAACCTCCCCCCCGCCCTACGACACCCGGCGCCTGAGCGAGCTGGCCCGCATCATCGCCGAGAACGTCTCCGAACTGGCCGCGGCCGGCTGGACGCCCGCCACCAGCAGCAACTTCTCGCACCGGCTCGACGATCGGCACATCGCGATCACCGTGTCCGGCGGCGACAAGGGCCACCTGCGGGAAGAGGACATCATGGTGGTCGACCTGGAGGGCGCGCCGGTCGGCTCCTCGCGCCGCTCCTCGGCCGAAACCCTGCTGCACACGCAGCTCTACAAACGCCTGGGCGATGTCGGCTGCGTGCTGCACACCCACTCGCAGACCCAGACCGTCGCCTCGCGGCTGTTCGCCGGCGCCGGCCACGTCGCCCTGGAGGGCTACGAGCTGCTGAAAGCCTTCCACGGCAACACCACCCACGACAGCACGATCGACCTGCCGGTGCTGCCCAACACGCAGGACATGCGCACGCTCGCGGCGCAGGTCGACGCGCTGCTCGACGCGCAGCCGATGTGGGGTTACCTGATCGACGGCCACGGCCTGTACGCCTGGGGCCGCGACATGCCCGAGGCGCGGCGGCACCTGGAAGCCTTCGAGTTCCTGCTGGGATGCGAACTGGAAATGAGGAAGCTGCAACGATGAGCCGCCTGAGGATCTTCGCCGAGCACCAGCCGGACGCGCCGATCTCATCGACCAGCGACCACGAACGGATGGCGCGCGAACTGACGCAGATCGGCGTCGGCTTCGAGCAGTGGCAGGCGACGATGCCCGTGGCCCCGGGCGATCCGCCGGAAAAGATCATGGACGCCTACCGCAGCGACATCGATCGCCTCGTCCGCGAACGCGGCTTCAAGTCGATCGACGTGGTGAGCATCGCCCCGGACAACCCGAACCGCGAGGAGATGCGCCGCAAGTTCCTCGACGAGCATTTCCACAAGGAAGACGAAGTCCGTTTCTTCGTCGCCGGATCGGGGCTGTTCACCCTGCACGTGGCCGACAGGGTCTATGAGATCACCTGCGAGCGCGGCGACCTGATCTCGGTGCCCGACGGCACCACGCACTGGTTCGACATGGGCCCGGAGCCGAACTTCGTAGCAATCCGCTTCTTCACCGAAGCCGACAGCTGGGTCGGCCATTTCACCGGCACCGACATCGCCCAGCGCTTCCCGCGCTACCAGCGGGGCGGCGACGAGTGAGCACGCAGGCGATCCTCACCGACATCGAAGGCACCACCAGCAGCATCTCCTTCGTCAAGGACGTGCTGTTCCCGTACGCGCGCCGGGCGCTCCCGGAATTCGTGCGGGCGCGCGGGGATGATCCTGAAGTACGCAGATGGCTGGATGTGGTCGCCGCCGAGAACGGCGCGGTGTGCAGCGATGCCGTGCTCGCCGAAGTGCTGCAGGGCTGGATCGACCAGGACCGCAAGCACACCGCGCTCAAGGCGCTGCAGGGGATCATCTGGGCCGAGGGCTACCGCAAGGGCGACTTCACCGCGCACATGTACCCCGACGCACCCCCGGCGCTCCGGGCGTGGCACGGCGCCGGGATGCCGCTGTACGTCTACTCCTCGGGAAGCGTGCCGGCGCAGCGCCTGTTCTTCGGCCACAGCGACGCCGGCGATCTTACCGGTCTCGTGTCGGGATGGTTCGACACCGAAATCGGCGGCAAGCGCGACGCCGCCAGCTACGCACGCATCGCCACGTCGGTCGGATTGCCGCCGCATCAGATCGTGTTCCTTTCCGATGTCGTGGAGGAACTCGATGCCGCCGGCGATGCCGGTATGGACACCGTGCTGGTGGACCGTCGCGAGGATTATCCGCAGCCGCGCGAAGGCGAAGCCACACACGGACACGCACGCGCGGAGAGCTTCGGGGACGTCCGGCTTCGCGACTGAGATACGTCCGATGCGCACGGTGCTGGCTTCCCGCCCGGGATGGCTGATCGCCAAGAAGATGGCGACCCGCTTTGCTCCCCTCTCCCACCGGGAGAGGGGCCGGGGGTGAAGGGCCCGCGTGTCGCTGACCTCGATGACGCCGCAGCGAGCCAACCCCGATCGCCCATCAGCGGCATGTCACCCGACGCGCTGCTCCGAACCCTCACCCCAGCCCTCTCCCGGAGGGAGAGGGAGCCAAAAGCGCGCGCCGGGCACGCCCGCGCCGGTGGACGGCCGATCGCCAGCATGAGAGTGCGACCGCTTCGCTCCCGTCTCCCTGCAGGAGAGTGCGACCGCTTTGCTCCCCTCTCCCAGCACGAGAGTGCGACCCGCTTTGCTCCCCTCTCCCAGCGGGAGAGGGGCCGGGGGTGGAGGGTTCGATGTGTCGCTGATCTCCATGCCGGAACAGCGAGCCAAGCCCGATCACCCTTCAACGGCATGTCACCGACCCGCTGCTCCGAACCCTCACCCCAACCCTCTCCCGGAGGGAGAGGGAGCTGAAGCAGGGCGACCGGATCATCCTGCGCGCCGCAACCGTCACTCCTGCACTGGCAGCGCTTCCATTTTTTTCTCGTGACGCCGGCGCAATACCGCCACCGCGTCTTCCAGGGCCAGCCCACGCGAGCGCAGCAGCACCTGCAGGTGGAACAGCAGGTCGGCGGCTTCGCTGGTCAGGGCCTGATCGTCCTGCACGACCGCCGCGAGCGCCGTTTCCACGCCCTCCTCGCCCACCTTCTGTGCGATCCGGCGCACGCCGCTGTCGAACAGCACGGTGGTGTAGCTGCCACTGGGTCGCAGCCGCTCGCGCTCGGCCACCAGTGCGTCGAGTTCGGCGAAAAAGTTTCCCGGTGCATTGGCAAAGCAGCTCGGTCGGCCGAGATGGCAGGTCGGCCCTTCCGGCTTCGCCTGCACCAGCAGCGTGTCGCGGTCGCAATCCACGTCGATGGAAAGCAGCTGCAGGGAGTGCCCGGAGGTCTCGCCCTTTACCCACAGCCGCTGTTTGCTGCGGCTGAAGAAAGTCACCCGGCCGGTGTCCAGTGTCGCCTGCAACGCGGCCCGATCCATGTAGCCGACCATCAGCACGCGCAGCGTCGATGCATCCTGGATCACCGCAGGCAGCAGGCCCGCCTGTTTGTCCCACGCCAGTTCGTCGATATCGACCGGTAGTTCGACATCACGTCTCATCGCGCACCTCCACGCCCTGCAAACGCAGGAGCCTCTTGAGTTCGGGAATACGGATCTCGCCGCTGTGGAACACGCTCGCGGCGAGTGCCGCGTCGGCATCGGCCTGCACGAATACATCGGCGAAGTGCTGCGCCGCGCCCGCGCCTCCGGAGGCCACCAGCGGCACTTCGCACAGCGCGCGAGCGGCCGACATCTGCTCCAGGTCGTAGCCTTCGCGCACGCCGTCGCTGCCCATGCAGTTCAGCACGATCTCGCCGGCGCCGCGCTGCTGCGCCTCGACCAGCCAGTCCAGCGTGCGCCGCGGCAATGCGCGTGTGCGCGACGGGTCGCCGCTGTACTGGCGCACGTGCCATTGACCGTCTTCGTCGCGGAGGCTGTCGATGCCCACCACGATGCACTGCACGCCGAACTCCGCCGCAAGTTCGTCGATCAGCTGCGGCCGTTCCAGCGCCGGTGAGTTGACCGACACCTTGTCCGCGCCAGCATGCAGCACCTGCCGCGCTCCTTCCACGCTTCGGATGCCGCCGGCGACGCAGAAGGGAATGTCGATCACGCGGGCGACGCGCTCGACCCATTCGCAGCCGACCTGCCGGCCTTCGGGGCTGGCGCCGATGTCGTAGAACACCAGTTCGTCGGCGCCCTCGTCGCGGTAGCGCATCGCGAGGTCGACGATGTCGCCCATGTCAACGTGATCGCGGAAGCGCACGCCTTTGACCACGCGACCGTCGCGCACGTCCAGGCAGGGAATGATGCGCCGGCTCAGCATGTCGCCTCCCGTGCCAGCGCATCGGCCAGGGCGAAACGGCCGTCGAGCAGGCCCTTGCCCAGGACTGCGCCAGCACAGCCACAGGCGCCGGCTGCGGCGATGTCGGCAACGTCGCGCACGCCGCCCGACGCCTGCAGTGCCACCTGCGGCGCGAGCGCGACGATGTGCCGGTAGAGATCGAGGTTCGGGCCCGACAGCATGCCGTCGCGCTCGATGTCGGTGCACAGCAGGTGCTGCAATCCGGCCTGGACGTAAGCCGACAGCACGTCTTCCAGCACGGCCCCGCTGTCCTGGGTCCAGCCGGCGACCGGCAGGCGCCACGATCCGTCCTGCGCCCGCCTGGCGTCCAGCGCGATGGTGATGCGCGCGGCGCCGAACTTCGACAGCCAACCGATCACGCGCTCGGGTTCGCGCACGGCTAGCGAGCCGATCACCACGCGCGCGGCGCCCGCATCGAGGATCGCCTCGATGTCGCTCTGGCTGCGCACGCCGCCCCCGGTCTGCACGCGCAGGCCGGTGCTGTCGACGAGCTCGCGCAACAGTGGCGCCAGGGTGTAGCCGCCAGCCCGCGCGGCATCCAGATCGACAAGGTGCAGCCACGCGGCGCCGGCCCGCGAATAGGCGCTGGCGACCGCCAGCGGCTTGTCCGGGTAGCGGGTTTCCTGCGCGTAGTCGCCCTGGCGCAGCCGCACGACGCGGCCCTGGCGGACATCGATCGCCGGATACACCGTGAAGGCGTTCATGCCGCGGCTCCGGCGAGGAAGTTCTCGAGCAGCCGCGCGCCGGTGCCGGCCGAGCGCTCGGGGTGGAACTGCGCACCGAAGCGATTGCCGCGACCGACCACCGCCGCGAACGGCTCACCGTGCGTGCAGCTGGCCAGCGTGTCGCCGCTCAACGGCGCGGCAAAACTGTGCACGAAGTAGGCCTGCGAACTTGCGCCCAGCCCTTGCAGCAGCGGCGACTCCGCCATCGGCTGCAGGCGGTTCCAACCCATGTGCGGGATGCGCACGCCGGGAGCGGGCGACAGCCGCCGCACACGCCCCGGCACGAGTCCGAGGCAGGCGACGTCGCCCTCCTCGGAAGCGTCATACAGCAGATGCATGCCCAGGCAGATGCCGAGCAGCGGTTGCCGCAGCTCCCGGATGAGATCGACCAGCCCGAGCCGATGCAGGCGCGCCATCGCGGGTGCCGCCGCGCCGACGCCGGGCAGGATCACGCGGTCGGCCGCGGCGATCGTCGCCGGGTCCGCGCTCAGTTGCGCATCCGTGCCCAGGCGCTGCAGCGCGTAGCGCACCGAACCGATGTTGGCGCCGCCGGCGTCGATCAGCACCACCTTCATGCCGGTCCGCGCATCACAGAGCGCCCTTGGTACTGGGCAGCTCACGCCCTTCGCGGCGCAGCGCCTGGCGCAACGCGCGCGCCACTGCCTTGAAGCAGGCCTCGACCTTGTGGTGATCGTTGTCGCCGTGGACCTTGAGGTTGAGGTTGAGACCTGCGGCTTCGCACAGCGACCGGAAGAAGTGCGGCACCAGTTCGGTCGGCATGTCGCCGACGCGTTCGCGCTGGAAGCTGCCTTCGAAAACCAGGTAGGGGCGGCCGGAAAAATCCAGCGCGGCGCTGGCGAGGGTCTCGTCCATCGGCAGCGTGAAGCCGTAGCGGCCGATCCCGCGCTTGTCGCCGAGCGCCTGTCGCAGCGCCTGCCCGAGTGCCAGCGCGCTGTCCTCGATCGTGTGGTGTTCGTCGATGTGCAGGTCGCCCTCGCAGGTCAGCTCCAGCGCGAAACCGCCGTGCTTGCCGATCTGCTCGAGCATGTGGTCGAAGAACCCCAGTCCGGTCCGAACCTGCGGATCGGCCGCGCGGTCCAGATCGACGCCCACGCGCACGCGCGTCTCGCGGGTGTCGCGCTGCACGGTCGCGGTGCGCGGTGCGTCGGCCAGCGCGTGCGCGATCGCCGGCCAGTCCCAGTCGCCGCCGAACTGCTGCGTGCGCAGCTGGAACGCGCGCACGCCGAGGTTGCGGGCGAAGCCGTTGTCGCTCTCGCGGTCGCCGACCATCGCCGAGCGCGCCCAGTCGATGCCGCGGTCCTTCAGCAGATCCAGCGCCAGCCCGATGTTCGGCTTGCGCGTCGGCGCGTTGTCGGCCGGAAGGCTGGTGTCGATCAACACCTCGCGGAATCCGATGCCCTGGCTTTCGAACACCTGCATCATCAGCGCATGCGGGCCGTCGAAGTCGGCCTGCGGATAGGCCTGGCTGCCCAGTCCATCCTGGTTGGTGACCATCACGAACTGGTAGCCGGCGTCGCGCAGGCGCAGCATCGCCGGGATCACCCCCGCCACGAAGCGCAGCTTGGTGAAGCAGTCGATCTGGAAGTCCTCGGGCTCTTCGATCAGCGTGCCGTCGCGGTCGACGAACAGCACCGGCGTCAATGGACCGCTCACGCGGGCACCTCCTGTTGCAGGACGGTAACCACCCTGCGGTTCTGCTCGGGGCTGCCGACGGTGATCCGCAGCGCGTTTTCCAGGCGCGGCGACGCGCGCATGTCGCGGACCACGACGCCTGCCGCAAGCAATCGCTCGAACACGGCCTGCGCATTGGCGAACCGCACCAGCACGAAGTTGGCCTGCGACGGGTAGGCATGCAGCACGCCCGGCGCGCCGGCCAGCGCCTGGAGCAGCCGCCCGCGCTCACCGCGCACGGCGGCCACGTGCGTGCGGGTGATCGCCAGCGCGCGCCCGGCCAGTGCATCGCAGGCCAGCTGCACGCAGGGTCCGGGCAGCGGATACGGCGCCTGGCAGCGCTGCAACACCGCGATCAGGGCCTCGCGTGCGATCACGCTGCCGATTCGCGCCGCCGCCAGTGCGTGCGCCTTCGACAGCGTCCGCAGCACGATCACGTTGGCTTGGCGGTCGATCAGCGACACCGCCGAAGCACCGTCGGCGAACTCGATGTACGCCTCGTCGACCACCACCATCGCCCTGCCCTGGAGCCGGCGCGCGAGCGCGAGGATGTCGTCCAGCGGCATCAGGGTCCCCGAGGGATTGCCCGGCGAGCACACGAACACCAGGCGGGCCGACGCGGATTCGACGGCTGCGGCGAGCTGCTCGAAATCGCAGTTCCATCCGTTCGCGGCGTCCACCAGCGGCACCTCCACCACGCGCGCCCCGTGCAGGCGCGCGCTGACGGCGTACATGCCGAAGGTCGGCGGAGCGACCACGATCGCGTCGCGGCCCGGCCGGCAGATCGCGCGCACCAGCAGGTCTATTCCTTCGTCGCTGCCGCGGCCGGCCAGCAGTTGCGCGGGCCGGCAGCCGTACAGCGCCGACAGCGCATCGCGCAGCGCCGCCGGTTGCGGATCCGGGTATCGCCGTGCCTCGCCCGCGGCATCGGCGGGGCTGGGCCATGGCGATTCGTTGGCATTGAGCCACACGTCGCCCTGCAGGGGGTCGCTGCGCGCGGAGCGGTAGCCGGCGAAGTCGCGCAGGTCGTCGCGGACCAGCGCGATGGAATCGTCGAACCCCGCCGCCTGCAATGTCGGAACCTCTGCGGCCCGGTTCATGCCAGCGCCTCCAGGCGCAGCGCGACGGCGCGTCGGTGGGCGTCCAGGCCTTCGGCCGATGCCAGTTCGACCGCGCAGGCGCCGATCGCCAGCAGGCCTTGCGGCTCGACCTCCTGCACCGTGATCGCGACCTGGAAGCTGGCCACGCTGAGGCCGCCGCAGAAACGCGCCGCGCCGCCGGTCGGCAGCACGTGGTTGGTGCCGCTGCAGTAGTCGCCCAGTGCCTCCGGGGCCCAGTCGCCGAGGAACACCGAGCCGGCCGCCTGCACCTTCGGCAGCATCGAGCGGGCATCGCGCAGCGCCAGGATCAGGTGCTCGGGCGCGTACTGGTTGCTGATGTCGAAGGCCTGCTCGATCGATTCGACGCGGACCAGGTGCGACGAGGCCAGTGCGCGACGCGCGATGCCGGCCCTGGGGAGGAATCGCAGCTGCAGCTCGATCTGCGCAGCGACCTCGGCGAGCAGGCCCGCGTCGTCGCTGAGCAGGATCACCTGCGAATCGGGGCCGTGCTCGGCCTGGGACAGCAGATCGGCGGCCACGAACGCCGGGTTCGCGCCGGCATCGGCGATCACCAGCACCTCCGAAGGCCCCGCTGGCATGTCGATCGCCGCCCCGCCCTCGGCCATCGAGACCTGGCGCTTGGCTTCGGTCACCCACGCGTTGCCGGGACCGAACAGCTTGTCGCAGGCGCGAATGCTGGCGGTGCCGAAGGCCATCGCCGCGATCGCCTGCGCGCCGCCGAGCTTATAGATCGCGCGCACGCCGCAGCGCGCGGCGGCGTACAGCACCGCCGGATCGGCGCTGCCGTCCGCGCGCGGCGCGGTGCACAGCACCGCGTCGGTGCAACCGGCCAGTTGCGCCGGCACCCCGAGCATCAGGGCCGTGGAGGGCAGCGGCGCGCTGCCGGCGGGCACGTACAGTCCCACGCGGCCGATCGGCCGCAGGATGCGCTCGCACGAGACGCCCGGTGCGGTCTCCACGCGATATGGCGCGGTGATGCCCGCCTTGTGGAAAGCCGCGATGCGCAACGCCGCGTCGTCTATTGCCGCACGCAGCGCCGCAGGAACACCGGCTTGCGCCGCGGCGATCTCTTCGTCCGACACCCGGAAGTCCTGCAGGCAGACCTTGTCCAGGCGCAAGCTCAGCTCGCGCAGCGCCGCGTCGCCGCCGCCGCGCACCTGCGCGATGATCGTGGCCACCGCCGCGCCCACTTCGGCGCCCACCACCTGCGCGGGACGTCGCAGCACGCGGGCACGAGCGGCCTCGTCCAGTTCGCGCCACTCCAGCGGGACCACCGGCGGCGCTGCAGCGACGAACCGATCGCCCGAATCGGTATCGGACAAGTCCATCGGACCGCTCATGCCAGCATCCCCTCGACCGGCAGCACCATCAGGCCCCGCGCGCCGGCGCGCTTGAGGTCCTCCAGTCGCTGCCAGGTCAGTGCGCCGTGGCACAGCGCCTGCAGCGCCAGCCCGTCCTCGCCGTCGATCCGCATCACCGTCGGGGCATCGGCATCGGGCAGCAGCGACAACAGGGTCGGCAGCAGTTCGCGCGAGGACTGGAACATCAGCAGCTTGCTGTGGCGGATCCGCAGCGCGCCATCGAGCCGGCGCTGCAGGAGATCGGCCAGTTCCCCGCGGACGTGGTCGAACCCGGCCACCGGCCCGGCCAGCACCGCCTCGCTTTGCAGCAGCGTCGCGACCGGCTTGAGCTGGTTGGCGGTCAGCGTGGCCCCGCTGGAGACCAGGTCGCAGATCGCCTCGGCCTGCCCGAGCCGCGGCGCGATCTCCACCGAACCCGACAGCAGCACCACCTCGGCCTGCACGCCCTGGCCTTCGAGCCACTGCGACAGCAGGGCCGGATAGCTGGTGGCGATGCGCTTTCCGGCCAGTTGCTGCGGACCGTCCCATTCCCAGCCGTCGGGCACGGCGATGTCGAGCCGGCATGCGCCGAAGCCGAGCGCGCGCCACTCGCGGAACGCCGGACCGCCGGGCGCGTCGGCCCGGCTGCGGTCGTACTCCAGCAGCACGTTGCGCCCGACGACGCCCAGGTCGCAGACCCCGTCGGCGATGAGGCCGGGGATGTCGTCGTCGCGCACCAGCAGCAGGTCGATCGGCAAGGTTTCGCCGTAGCAGAACAGGCGGTCGCGGCTCTCGCGCCAGCTCAGGCCGCACGATGCGAGCAGGTTGCGCGCCGCTTCGGCCAGCCGTCCGGACTTCTGGATCGCGATGCGCAGCCGATCGCGGGGCGCCGCGCAGGTGTTGGATGTGCTCATGGTGTCCAGCAGCGGTCAGTCGGAACGGTCGGAGGAATGGGCGATCGCAGCCGCGTAACCGCCGGAGCCGTGGTCCAGGGTCCGGGCGACCCGGCCGATGGTGGTGACGCTGACCAAGGTGCGGTCGTGAATCTCGCGGTAGGGCACGCCTTGCAGGAGCAGGGGCACGACCCGCCAGCGGTCGGTCAGGGCCTCCAGTTCGGCCGGCGTGCACAGGTCCTGGAGAAAGGCGGCGATCTGCCCGGGCTCCTGGAGGGCGGCGAAAGCCTCCGCCAGCCCGCTGATGGCCTCACGGCTGATGCGATCTCCGGACCCTGCGACGCGTCGTTTCATGTTCGCCCCTGTAACAGTGTGCTGTTACATTAACTCATCATTACGGAGACGGTCAAGCCGCTTCGTGCGCGTCCGAACGGCTGGGCCATGCTTGCCGCGCGGGAATTCAAGAGAGCCAGGCGCGGCGGAGCGAACAGCCCTGCTCCCCTCTCCCGAAGGGAGAGGGAGCCAAAGCGGCGGCCGGGAACCGTCGCTGATCTCACGAAAGGAGAGCGAGCCGCCCTGCTCCCCTCTCCTTTGGGAGAGGGGCCGGGGATGAGGGTGCGGGGTTGTCGCTGATCTCCAGGATCAAGGCCGCGCCTGCCAAGGTCTCCATCGCCGACCTTTCATTGACGCGCTACTCCGGCCCCTCACCCCAACCCTCTCCCGAAGGGAGAGGGAGCCAAAGCGGCTGGCGGGAACGGTCGCTGGTCTCGCGAAAGGAGAGCGAGCCGCCCTGCTCCCCTCTCCTTCGGGAGAGGGGCCGAGGGTGAGGGTTCGCGGTGTCGTGATCTCCAGAATCAAGGCCGCGCCTGCAACGTCTCCCATCGCCGACGTTTCATTGACGCGCTACTCCGGACTCACCCCAACCCTCTCCCGATGGGAGAGGGAGCTTGCGACACCCATACATGGCGAATGCCGGGGATGCTGCGCGGACAGCTCTCCGAAAACCTACCGGCGGCTCGCCGCCAGCACGCTTCCATCCGCCACCATCCGCACCGCGGACGCCACGTCGCCATCCAGCGCGCGATCGTGCGGAAGAAACGCGATGCGCTCCCGAATCGCCGCATGCGCGGCCGCGACCGCGCGGCCCGGACGGAACTCCGTCGCTGCCGCCAGTTCCTCGCGCAGCCCTTCGACTTCGGCGATGAACCCGGAGTGGTCCTCGCTGCCCGGCACCGGCCAGCCGTGGATCTTGCCCGCCAGCGCCTGCGCATCGGCGTAATACGCCAGCGAGCGCGCCGCGTTGATCATGTCGCGGCGCAGATCCAGCGCCTGCGCGGCGGTGTACAGCTCCAGCCCGAGCACCTTGCCCAGGTCATCGGCCATCGCCAGCACGTGCCGCGCCTCGTTCGCGCCCATCGAAACGTGATCCTCCGCGTTGGCGCTGGTGGGGATCGAATACACCGACGCCGGATGCGCACGGCTGGCCAGGTCATTGACGATCGCCGCCGCCGTGTACTGCACGATCATGAAGCCCGACTCGGTCGCGTCCTCGTTGCCGATCAGGAAGCCGGGCAGCCCGTCGTTGGTGGCCGGGTCCAGCAGCTTGTTGAGGCGCCGCTCGGAAATGCTCGCCAGCACCGGGATGGCGGCCTTGACGTAGCTCATCGCCAGCGCCAGCGGCATGCCATGGAAATGACCGGCCGAGATCACCTGTTGCTCGACATGCTCGGCCTGCGCATCCGGGAACACGATCGGATTGTCGGTCAGCGAATTGAGTTCGATGTCGAACACCCGCGCCGCCTGCGCCACCGCGTCGCGAACGGCGCCATGCACCTGCGGGGTGCAGCGGATCGAGTAGCTGTCCTGCGGCTGGTGTTTCTTGCCGCCGCGGAACGGGCGGAAGCGCGTGTAGAACTTCTCGCGGCCATGCCGCTGCGAGAACGGCACCCAGTCCCAGGCGATGTCGAAACGCAGCGATTGTGCGTCCGGGTCGCTCTGGGCGAGAACGCTCCAGCTTTGCGGCTGCCAGGCGCGGAAGCGCGGCACCAGGTGGTACGGAATGTCCGACAGCGTGGAGCCCTCGAGCAGTTGCCGCAGGTTGGCGGCCACCTCGACCTGCCCCGGGTGCGGGCGCAGCTCGTGCACCTGCTCGGCAAACGCACCAAGACGGCCCGCGAACGCATCGATGGTCATCGCCGCGGCCAGATCGGCGGTATCCAGCAGATCCTCGAGCACCGCCAGCGCGAGCACGCCGCAGGCCAGCATCTGCGCGGTGCCGTTGTTGAGCGCCAGACCCTCCTTGTACGAGAGCCGCACCGGCTCCAGCCCGGCGCGCGCCAACGCCGTGGCACCGCTCACGCGTTCGCCGCGATAGAACGCCTCGCCACCGCCGAGCAGCACGATCGCCAGGTGCGACAATGGCGCCAGATCGCCCGACGCGCCGACAGACCCCAGTTGCGGTACCACCGGCACGATGCCGGCATTGAGCATCCCCACCAGCGCTTCGAGCGTCTGCACGCGGATGCCCGAATGCCCGCGCATCAGCGTGTTGATGCGGATGCACAGCATCGCGCGCACCACGTCGTCCGCGAACGGTTCGCCGACGCAGACGGCGTGGGTGACGATCAGGTTGCGCTGCAATTCCTCGTGCAGGGTTTCATCGGATGGCTGCACGCCCGGCAGCCGCTCGCGCAGGCGATGCGCGCCGAGCAGGCGGTCGGCATTGCTGCCGAAGCCGGTCGACACGCCGTAGATCGGCTCCTCGCGGCGTACCTGCTCGGCGAGGAAGTCGGCCGCGCGCGCGACCGCGGGAATCTGCGCCGGATCGAGCTCCACCGGTGCACCGCGCGCGACCGCCACCAGCTCCGCACGCGTGAGCGAACGGCCGTCCAGGCGGATCACCGCCGCGTCGGGACTGCGCGCGCTCATGCCGGCTCCACTACGTGCGGCTGCGCGAGCTCGACGCGAAGCGTGCGCACCAGTTCCGTTCGCTCGACCTCGAACTGATCGGCGCGGCGCAGATCCTTCACCGTCACCGTGCCCTTGGCGACCTCGTCCTCGCCCAGCACCACGACGAAGCGGATGCCCGCGCGGTCGGCGTACTTGAACTGCTTGGCGAGCTTGGACGATTCCAGCACGACCTCGGTGTTCAACCCGCCCTTGCGCAGCTCGCTGGCGACCGCGAGGCAATGCGGCAGCAGACTCGGGTCCATCTGCGTGACCAGCACCTGCACCGTGCTCTCGGCGCGGTTGACCAGCCCGGCTTCGCGCAACTGCCAGAACAATCGCGTCAGGCCGATCGAGATGCCGACGCCCGGCAGCATCGACTTGCTGTAGTGGCTGGCGAGATTGTCGTAACGGCCGCCCGAGCAGATCGATCCGATCTCGGGCCAATCGTCGAGTGTGGTCTCGTAAACCGTGCCGGTGTAGTAATCGAGGCCGCGCGCGATCGAGAAGTTGAGCGCGTAGGCGGACTCGGGCACGCCGAGCGCGCGCACCAGTTCGAGCACTTCGCGCAGTTCTGCCGCGCCTTCGCGCAGGGCGTCGTTGCCGCTGTCGGACGCGGTCAGCGAATCCAGGTGCGCGAGCGCGTCGGCGTGCGAGCTCGAACGTACCTTGACGAACGCAAGGATGGTCGCCACCGCATTGGCGTCGAGCTTGAAGCCTTCGCCGCAGAGCGTGCCGCGGACGTGGTCCTCGCCGCGCTTGTCGAGCTTGTCGACCTCGCGCAGCACCAGCGCCTGCAGCGCCGGATCGGCGACGCCCTGTGCCTCGAAGAAGCCGCGCATCAGCTTGCGGTTGTTGAGCTG
>JALYOG010000015.1 GCA_030856985.1 Pseudomonadota bacterium
TCTCGGCGAGGACGCCGGCCTTTTCGCAGGTGCGCTTGAAGCGACGCAGGGCAAACTCGAAAGGCTCGTTTTCGCGGACTTTGACACTCGGCATACGTTATCTCTGTTCAGGGACAGGCCCGGATCCGCCGGGCGAGCCGCGCATTATAGCGATGGCCCCCCAGCCGGTGCAAGATAGGCGCCGCTGCCCTCGGGCGACGGAACGATCCTCCCATGAAAGTCCTCGGAATCGAGACCAGCTGCGACGAAACCGGCGTGGCGGTGTACGACACCGTCGCCGGATTGCAGGCCCACGCGCTGTACAGCCAGGTGGCGCTGCATGCCGAGTACGGCGGCGTGGTGCCGGAACTGGCTAGCCGCGACCACGTCCGCAAGCTGCTGCCGCTGATCCGCCAGACGCTGGCCGAGTCCGGCATCGGGGTCGGCGATCTGGACGGCGTGGCCTACACCGCGGGCCCAGGCCTGGTCGGCGCGCTGCTGGTCGGCGCCGGCGTGGCCCGCTCGCTGGCATGGGCCCTGGACCTGCCGTCGGTGGGCGTCCACCACATGGAAGGGCACCTGCTGGCGCCGCTGCTGGAGGACGACCCCGCCGGCCGGCCGCAGCCGCCGTTCGTCGCCCTGCTGGTGTCCGGAGGCCACACCCAGCTGGTTGCGGTGGAGGCGATCGGCCGCTACCGGCTGCTGGGGGAAACCCTGGACGACGCCGCGGGGGAGGCGTTCGACAAGACCGCGAAGCTGATGGGGCTGCCGTACCCCGGCGGGCCGCAACTGGCCGCACTGGCCACGCAGGGCCGGCCCGGCGCGTACACCTTCTCCCGACCGATGACCCAGAAGCCCGGCCTGGACTTCAGTTTCAGCGGCCTGAAGACCCAGGTCATGCTGGCCTGGCGCGACAGCGACCAGTCCGACAGCACCCGCGCCGACATCGCACGCGCGTTCGAGGACGCGGTCGTGGACACGCTGGCGATCAAGTGCGAGCGCGCGCTCGACGCGGCCGGTTGCGAGACAATCGTGGTCGCCGGAGGCGTCGGCGCCAACACGCGGCTGCGCGCGAAGCTCGCCGACATGGCCGCCCGCCGCGGCGGACGCGCCAGCTTCCCGCGACCGGCGTTCTGCACCGACAACGGCGCCATGATCGCCTTCGCCGGCGCACTGCGCCTGCAGGCCGGCCAGTCCGAGGATGCGTCGGTCCGGGTCACGCCGAGGTGGGACATGGAGACGTTGCGGGGGGTGGAGCAGAGCGGGAATGGGGCATAGGGAACTGCGGATCTCCGTTTCCACCTTCATTTCGCCCGTCGTGCAGCTATCGTAGAGAAGCGGGCCCCAGGTCCGCCGCCTCGCCATCCCCGCTCTTCACCGGCCAGCGAGCCGCCTCACCAGGTAGCTCCGCCACCAGCAGTTCCCCATTTCCTCCTCCGCATTCCCCGCTCTCACCCCATGGACAAAGTTTTCATCGAAGGTCTCCAGATCGACGCCCTCATCGGCATCTACGACTGGGAGCGGCGGGTGCGGCAGCCGCTGCTGTTCGACATCCAGATGAGCTTCGACAATCGCGTGCCCGCGGCCAGCGAAGCGATCGCCGACACGCTCAACTACAAGGCGGTGAGCAAGCGCGTCATCGCCTACGTGTCGCAATCGGACTTCGGCCTGGTGGAGACGCTCGCCGAACGCGTGGCGGCGATCATCCTCGATGAGTTCCACGTGCAGCACGTCTGGCTCAAGCTCAGCAAGCCCGGGGCGGTGCGCGGCGCGCGTGCGGTCGGGGTGATCATCGAACGCTCGGCCGCTACCCTGTCGGGATGAACCTGATCGGGCCACCACGTCCTCCGGCCACCGCCGCCGCTCCCGCATTCGGCATCCGCTTCGACGCGGGTCCAGCTGCCGCTGGCGGCGGCGCTCGCCAGAGGGCTCGGCCGTCGCGCGCATCGGGTCGTCGCGCGCCTGGCCGAGACCTCGCCCGTGCTGGGGGACCGCGTCGCGATGCGGCACAACGCGCAGCTCGCGGCGAACGGCCAGGAACCGGTGAAGCGACGGGCGATCCGCTGACCGCTGCCCCATGAATCGCGCCTATTTGAGCCTGGGCAGCAACCTGGACGCCGAGACCCACCTTCGCGGCGCGATCGACGCGTTGCGCGGGCGCTTCGCAGCGGTGCGGCTCTCGCCGGTTTACCGGACGAAGGCGGTCGGCTTCGAGGGCAACGCGTTTCTCAATGCGGCCGCGGTGATCCAGACCGATCTGGAGCCCGAGGTGCTCAATCAATGGCTGCACGCGCTGGAGGACTCGCACGGCCGGGACCGCAGCGGCCCACGCCACGGCGACCGCACGCTCGACATCGACATCGTGCTGTTCGACGACCGCACGCTGCAGGGGACCGGGCATCTGCGGATTCCTCGCCCCGAGTTGCAGCACGCGTTCGTGCTCAAGCCAATGGCCGACATCGCTCCGCACGCGCGCGTGCCGGGCAGTGGCAAGACCCTGTCGGAGCTGTGGGAGCAGCACCCGGACCGGCATGAGCCTCTGGAGCAGGTCGTCCTCTGAGGGCGGCGCTGCGCTCGGCGGCGGGTGCTCGTCCGCGCGGTGTCGCTGTACGACGGCACCGTCCTGCGGGGCTGCCAGGCCGCGAGCTTGGAGTCCAGGCCCGCGGCGCGGTAGCCGCCGACCGCTCCTAGCTCGTGAGCATCCGGCCGCCATCGAGCTGCAGCACCTGGCCCGTGCAATAGGTCGCATCCTGCAGCAGCCAGCGCACGGCTTCGGCGACTTCTTCCGGAGTGCCGGTGCGGGCCAGGGGCGTACGGGCGAGCATCGCCTGCTGGGCCGCGGTATCGCTGGAGCCCTGCGGCCACAGGATCGCGCCGGGTGACACCGCATTGACGCGCACCGTCGGCGCGAGCTCCAGCGCCAGTGATCGCGTCGCCATCAGCAGCGCGGCCTTGGCCATGCAATAGACCGTGTGCTCGTGCAGGGGCCGCTCGCCGTGGATGTCGGTGAGGTTGACGATCGCGCCACCGCTGGCCGCCAGGTGCGGCGCCGCGGCCTGGGCGAGGAACAGCGGCGCGCGCGCGTTGCTCGCGAACAGCTCGTCCCACTGTGCGGGCGTGATCGTGCCCATCGGCGTGGGAGCGAATCCCGATGCATTGTTGACCAGGCCGTCCAGACGCCCGAAGCGCCCCACCGTCTGCGCCACGAGTTCGGGCAAGCGGTCGAACTGCCCCAGGTCGGCCTGCAATGCGAGCGTGCTGCCCGCGCGCGCGGCTTCGAGTTCGTCGATGAGCGCGTCGAGTTGCGTTCGCGAATGACGGCAGTGCAGCGCGAGATCGAAACCCGCCGCGTGCAGCGCGCGTGCGATCGCCGCGCCTATGCGGCGCGCGCTGCCGGTGACCAGGGCCACGGGCCGTGCTGCAGTGGCATTCATGCTGGAACCTCCTCGCTGCGACGTAAATGGCGCGTCCGCCCAACGTCGGACGCGCCGTACCAGACGGTATCCTGCGCGAGTGTTCCTGTGGATGCCAACGTGAGCGACTTCGACCTGCCGCACCCCGAGCCCGACGCGCTGGCGCACAGCGCCCGCCTTGCGCAACTGATCGGCAACGAGATCGCCGCCGATCCGACCGGCGCCATCGCGTTCTCGCGCTTCATGGAGCTGGCGCTGTATGCGCCGGGGCTGGGCTACTACAGCGCCGGTGCAAGCAAGTTCGGCGCCGAGGGCGATTTCGTCACTGCGCCCGAACTTGGTCCGGTATTCGCCGCCTGCGTCGCAGACAGCCTTGCGCCGGTCCTGCAGCAGTTGAATGCCGGCTCGCTGCAGCCGGTGGATTCGGCCGAAGACACCGCGTCGCCCGACGCATCGTTGCCCTGCGTGCTGCTGGAGGTCGGAGGCGGCACGGGCGCGTTCGCCGAAGTCGCGCTCAAGCGGCTGACCGAACTGGACGCGCTTCCGCAGCGCTACGCGATCCTGGAGCCTAGCGCACAGTTGCGCGCGCGCCAGCGCGAACGGCTGCAGCGACGCCTGCCGCCGGCCTTGTTCGCGCTGGTCGAATGGATCGACGGGCCGCTGCCTTACGACTGGAACGGCGTGCTGTTCGCCAACGAGGTGATCGACGCGCTGCCGACGCCGCGTTTTGCGATCCGCGACGGCGAGGTGTGCGAGGAGCACGTGGTGATCGATGCCGACGGTGCGGCGGCGGGCAAGGGCTTCGCCCGCATCCTGCGCCCGGCCGATGCCCTGCTGACCAGCGCGGTGCGCCATCTGGAGCGCCGGCTGGAACGCAGCCTGCCCGAGGGCTATCGATCCGAAGTGCTGCCGCAGCTTCCGTACTGGATCCAGGCGGTGGCCGGTGGACTGACCAGCGGCGCGATGCTGTTCGTCGACTATGGCTACGCGCGTGGCGAGTATTACCAGCCGCAGCGCAGCGACGGCACCCTGCGTGCGTTCTACCGCCATCGCATGCACGAGCAGCCACTGCTGTACCCGGGCCTGCAGGACCTCACCGCGTCGGTGGATTTCACCGCGCTGGCCGAGGCCGGCGTCGCGGCCGGCTTCGACTTCTCCGGTTACTGCTCGCAGGCCAGCTTCCTGATGGGCAACGGCCTGGCCGGAGTGCTGCAGCGCATCGAGCGCATCGACGATGAGCTGGAGCGCCAGCGCCGCGGCAACGAGGTCAAGCGGCTGACCCTGCCCAGCCAGATGGGTGAGCGTTTCCAGGTCATGGGTTTCGAGAAGGGCGTCGACTTCGGCGCCGCTTTCCTGGCCGGCGACCTGAGCCACCGCCTGTGAGGCCGAGCCATGTGGATGCCGAGCGACCGGGCAGGAGCGGCAAGGGTCGAAACGGCGAAGGCTCCGTGTTGCGTCCGTTCCAGCGCCCGGCGCTGTGGCTGCTCGTCGGTGCGGGGCTGGTCGGGGTGGTCGTGGTGGGCTCGCTGCTGCCCGCGCGCGGGTTGCCGCCGGTGCCGTTCAGTGGATTCGACAAGGTCCAGCACCTGCTCGGATACGCCGCGCTGTCGAGCTACGCGGTGATGCTGTTCGCGCGGATGCGCACCCAGGCGATGTGCGCCCTCGGCCTGGTCGGGCTCGGCATCGGCCTGGAATTCGCGCAGGCGGCGATGACCAGCTCGCGCCAGGCCGATCCGGCCGACGCCCTGTTCAATGCCCTGGGCGTGCTGGCCGGCCTGGCCACCGCCGCCACTCCGCTGGCGCGCCTGCTGCAGCGCGTGGACGACCGCTGGGGACGGTAGTCCGGCCTCCGCTGAGCTGCCTGCGCCTGCGGTGGAACGTCCCATGCGCGGCTGCGGCGTCATAACCGCGCGGCCGCGCATATATGCCGCTGGTTATCAGGCACCCCTTGCACGGAAGTTAATAAACAGTAAAGTCGGGCCCCACGGACTCGACGCGGAAGTCCGCAACCCCACGCAAGGAATCGTCCATGTCCACCGTCGCCCGCAACCGATTGGCTCTGGCCGTCATCGCTGTGCTCGTCGCCAGCACCGTAGCTCCCGCCCATGCACAGCAGATCGGCCCCGAGACCGAGCCGACGCAAACCGCGGCGCCCGGGGAGCCGGCGACGACGCTGGAAACGGTGTCGGTGCTGGGCTCGCGCACCAAGCCGCGTACCGAAGCCACGTCGGCGGTGCCGATCGACATCCTGGGCGGCGAGGAATTCCACGCGTTACCGTCGGTCGACGTACTGGACAAGCTGCGCGTGCTGGTTCCCTCGTTCAACGTCAGCACCATTCCGATCGACGACGCTGCGACCCTGGTGCGTCCGGCCAACCTGCGCGGCCTGCCGCCGGACAACACCCTGGTGCTCGTCAACGGCAAGCGCCGCCATCGCGCGGCAGTCATCACCTTCCTCGGTCATGGCCTGTCCGACGGCTCGCAGGGCCCGGACATCTCGGTATTCCCGTCGCTGGCGCTGGAGCAGGTCGAGGTGCTGCGTGACGGTGCGGCGGCCCAGTACGGTTCGGACGCGATCGCCGGTGTGATCAACTTTGGCCTGAAGAGGCTGGATCACGGCGGCACCATCGAAGCGTTCGCCGGCGAGTATTACGAAGGCGACGGCTTCACCCAGCAATATTCGGCGCAGGTCGGCCTGCCGCTGACGTCCAACGGCTTCGCCACCCTTACCGCCGAATGGCGCGCCGCGGATCCGACCTCGCGCAGCGTGCAGCGCGACGATGCCGCGGCGGTGGCGGCCGCCGGCTACCCCGGCGTGGCCAACCCGGCGCAGATCTGGGGATCGCCCGAAGTCAAGGACGATTTCAAATTCATCGCCAACATGGGCATTTCCGGCGAGAACCTGGAGACCTACCTGTTCGGCAACTACGCCAAGCGCGAGGTGGACGGCGGCTTCTACTACCGCAACCCGACCAACCGCGGTGGCGTTTTTTCGAACGACGGCGGCCAGACCCTGCTGGTCGGCACGCTCACCGGCGCCGAGTGCCCGACGATCACGCTGCGCGATCCCAACGGCAATCTGCTGCCGTTCGCAGGCGTCGGCGCCGCGGTCGGCGCGCTGCCCTCGCACTGCTTTACCTTCCTGTCGCAGTTCCCGGGCGGCTTCACTCCGCGCTTCGGCGGCGAGATGGAGGACACCGCGGTCACGGCCGGCGTCAAGGGCGCGTGGGGCAATGGCTGGTTCTGGGATCTGAGCGGCTCCTACGGCCGCAACGAGATCGAATTCTACATGACCAACACCGTCAACGCCTCGCTCGGTCCCAATCAGCCGGCCGACAACCGGTTCGAACCCGGCGGCAACGTGCAGACCGAAATCACCTTCAATTTCGACCTGAGCCGCGACTTCGAAACCGGCTTCAGCGACGGGCCGCTGACCGTGGCGACGGGCGTGGAGTGGCGCGAGGAAGAGTTCGAGATCAAGGCCGGCGACGTTCCCTCGACCGCCATCGGGCCGCTGACCCCGCAGGGCTTCAGCATCGGCTCCAACGGCTTCCCGGGCTTCAACCCGAGCACCGCCGGCACCCACAGCCGCGACAACTGGGCGGTCTACATCGATGCCGAGACCCGTCTCACCGAGCAGCTGCTATTGGCCGCGGCGGTCCGATACGAGGATTTCAGCGACTTCGGCGGCACCACCAACGGGAAGTTGACCGGCCGCTACGACTTCACCGACAGCTTCGCCCTGCGTGGCGCGGTCAGCACCGGTTTCCGCGCCCCGACCCCGGGCCAGGCCAACGTGAGCCAGGTGACCACTGCCTTCATCGACGGCGAACTGCGCGACACCGCGACGCTGCCACCGACCAACCCGATCGCGGCCTTCTACGGCGCCGATCCGTTGACGCCGGAAGACTCGCGTAACGCCTCGTTCGGCGCGGTCTGGAACAGCGGCAACTGGCTGGTGACGACCGACTGGTACTACATCCAGGTGGAAGACCGCATCGCCCGCAGCGCCGACTTCACCCTGACCGACGCCGACCGCGCGGCGCTGGTCGCGGGCGGAAACCCGGAAGCGGCCTCGCTCAGCCGCGTAGGTTTCTTCGTCAACGACTTCGACACCACCACCACCGGCCTGGACCTGGTGGCCAGCTACGACAGCGCGCACTTCGGCGGCAACACCAACTATTCGCTGGCGGCCAACTGGAACAAGACCGAAGTCGACGACTTCACCCCGGGCATCATCAGCGAAGCGCGGGTGAAGAAGATCGAGGAATCGCTGCCCCGCGTGAAGGGATATTTCGGCATCAACCACCAGCGCGAGGTCTTCCACGCCAATGCCCGCGTCAACTACTACGGGTCGTTCTACGAGGATCACCTCGACAGCGACGTGGTGACGGCCGAGGAAGGCGGCCTGCCGATCGACGGCGACAGCGCGATTACGGTGGATGTCGAAGTGGGCTGGAAGTTCGCCTCGGGCCTGTACTTCAGCGCCGGCGCGCAGAACCTGTTCGACAAGGTGCCCGACAGGAATCCCTGGGCCGGCGTCGCCGGCGCGCAGTATCCGGTCCACGCGCCCTACGGCTTCAACGGCGGTTTCTACTACGCGCGGGTAGGCTACACGTTCTGAGCAGTGCGACGGGCGCGGAGCGGGAACCGCTTCGCGCCTGGTCGCCGACAATCCGGACAAGCCGGGCGGCCGTGAGGCCGCCCGTTTTTTTGTGCGGGTGACGATGGCTTGGAGCTTGCCGTCTTGCTGTGCCGACGCACATGGGTATGGCCTTTGGCCTTTGGCTCTTGGCTTCTGGCCTTTGGTTTCTGGTTTCTGGTTTCTGGCTTCTGGCATTGGCCTTGGCCGTTGCCGTTGCCGTGGCCGTGGCTGTTGCTCGTGACCCACAATCCCGATTGCGTCTCGGCGGCCTATGACCCGTAGGGCGCTGGCCATGGATGGCCGGCGGTTTCCGCCGAGCCATGGATGGCGAGTCGGAAACTCCCGCGCAGACACTGCGCCATGAGGCTTGTGATCTTGCGGGGAAAGCGCCTTTCTTTGGTTACTTTCTTTGGCGCTATATCAAAGAAAGTGACCCGCCTTCAGGCGGAAGCTCTTGCTCTTTAATATCTGTTGTTTTTTGAACGGCTACAAAGCCAAGCAAATCAAAGGCTTTCGGCCTGAAGGCCGAGTTCATTTCTTTTGGTAAGCGCCAACGTCCCAAGGGATACCCTGCGGGCAAAACGGCACCAAAGAAAAACGCTTCCCCGCAAGATCACAAGCCCTCAAACGCAGTGTCTGCGCAGGAGTTTCGGACTCGCCATCCATGGCTCGGCCGAAACCGCCGGGCATCCATGCCCGGCGCCCTACGGGTCATAGATGCCGATCGGCAGTCGAGATGGTGGGTCACTGGCAAGGGCCACGGCAACGGCAAGGCCAGGCAAGGCCAGGCAAGGCCAACGGCGACGGCGCCGCAACGGCAACGGCTATCGCGGGAACGACGGCTCAGCCGGGCAGGGCGGCGCCTGCCAGAGAGCTGGGTCAGAAAGCTGCAAAGGGCAGCCTTCGGCGGTGGCCGGACGCGGGGTAGCTCACAACCTCGATTCAAAAGGGCATCGCCAGCTGCGAAGGCAATGCGCGTGGGCTCAGCGCTTGCCGGTCGCCTCGGCCACGGCTGCAATGCGGGCCTTGCGTATGGCCTCGCCGAGGTCCGGGCCGCTGAAGCGGTTCGCAAGATCGCCGGCGCGTACTGCCATCGCCGCTTGGTGCGCCGCTCGCAGCGCCGCTGCCTGCGGGTAGGGAGCGTCCTCGTGTCCGGTGCGGCCACGCTTGTCGGCTTCGCACACCGTCGCGAGCTGCGCGATGCGGTCCGGATTTCTAAACCCGTCGCAGCGCTCGATCAGCTTGATCACCGTCTGCGCACGCAACTCGTCGAACCGGTGCACATTGAGGTGCTCGCGGCACACCGCTTCGGCAAGCAGGCGCTGGCCAGTGGGGATCCGCAGCCGTTCGCACAGCGCACGCAGCGGCGCGATGCCGGCTTGCTCGTGGCCGATGTGCCTGGGCAGAACGTGGGCGGGCGTCAGCGCCTTGCCCAGGTCGTGGGTGAGTGCGGCAAAGCCGATCAGGTCGTCGCCGGGCGCGAGCCGTGCGGCCATGTCGCAGACCAGCTCGATGTGCACGCCGGTATCGACCTCCGGGTGGTATTCGGCGCGTTGCGGCACGCCATACAGCGCGTCCACTTCCGGGAGCACCACGGCCAGCGCGCCGCAGTCGTGCAGCGTGCGCAGGAAGGCGGACGGGCGGGCGCTGGCGGTCGCGCGGCGCAGCTCCTGCCAGACACGTTCGGGCACCAGGTCCGACAGTTCGCCCGACGCGACCATTCGCCGCATCAGCGCCATGGTTTCGGGTGCAATGGTGAATCCGTGCGACGCGAAGCGGGCCATGAACCTGGCCGCGCGCAGCACCCGCAGCGGGTCCTCCACGAACGCGTTGCCGACGTGGCGCAGCACGCGCGCCTCGATGTCGCGCACGCCGCCGTAAGGATCGACCAGTTGCCCATGCTCGTCCTGGGCGATGGCGTTGATGGTGAAGTCGCGGCGGCCAAGATCCTCCTCCAGCGTCACCGACGGATCGGCATCGACCACGAACCCGCGGTAACCACGGCCCGACTTGCGTTCGGTCCGCGCCAGCGCGTACTCCTCGCCTGTACGCGGGTGCAGGAACACCGGGAAATCGCGGCCCACCGGTTTGAATCCGGCCGCTTCCATCGACGCCTGGGTCTGCCCGACCACCACGTGGTCGCGATCGCCCGGGGGCAGCCCCAGCAGGGCGTCGCGCACGGCCCCGCCGACCAGGTAGATCCGCATCGCGGACTCAGGCACGGTTCGGCGTGCCCGGATCGATGACCGCGTCGTCGCGTCCGGCGACGCCGGGGATCATTGCATCGCGATGGGCCACGCGCGCTCCTTCAGGGTGACGAGGCGGTCGGCTCCAGGCAGGCGAAACCCTTGCGCGGGCCGTCCAGGCGGCTGTGCATGCGCTCGGTCACCCGCCGCGCCTTGCCGTCCAGGCGCCAATCGTAGATCACGCTGAAGGCGAGCACCCGTGCCACGTAGTCGCGCGTCTCCTTGTAGCTGATCGTCTCGATCCAGAAATCCGGGTCCATCCCCGGGCGCTGCGACTTCCAGCGGTTGAGCGGCGCCGGGCCGGCGTTGTATCCGGCAATCGCGAAATACGTCTGGTTTCCGTAGTCGTCGAGCATCTGCCGCAGGTACGCGGTGCCGAGCTCGATGTTGGTTTCCGGATCGTAGAGGCTTGCCGCGCCATTCCAGGGCCGGCCGATGCGACGCGCCACCGCGGCGCCGGTGCTGGGGAGCACCTGCATCAGTCCCATGGCATTGGCGCTGGAACGCGCCTTGGGGTTGAACACGCTCTCGGCGCGGATCTCGGCGGCGACCCAGGCCGGGTCGATGCGATAGGTCGCCGCATGCCGGCGGATGGCATCGTCGTGGTGCAGCGGAAAACGCAGGTGGTACAGGCGCAGTTCCTCGGGACGGCGGTTGCCGCGCGCGTCCTTGCCCAGCGAGAACACCGCGCGGTCGAACCAGCCGTTGGCCTGCGCGACTTCCACCGCGATGCGGCGTCCGTCGTGGTCCAGGCGCGACAGTGCTTCGTCCCATTCGCGCAATGCCCAACTGGAGCGGTCGATCAGGTGCAGCCCCATCGAACGGACGATCGCCGGATCGCTGGCCACCGCCGCGCGCCTGGCGGCACTGTCGTCGGGCTTCCAGGGGCACAGTGCGTACGGCTGGTCGATGCGGTCCGCCGCGAGGAAGCCGTGGAACTCGGCCTCCTTCGCCGCCTGGCGGTAGAGGCGCTGTGCGGCCGGCTTGTCGCCGGCGATCTCGGTGAGCCGTGCCTGGAAATAGGTCCAGCGCGAGTCGTTGCGCTGCACATCGCCCATCTTGCGGACCGCGACCAGCGCCGCGGGCCAGTCCGACCGCGCCAGCGCCTCGCGCACGCGCCATTCGTGCAGGCGCTCGTCGTAGGCGACCTCGGGCACCGCATTGAGGCGCCGCGCCGAATCGGGCAGGTACGAGGCCACCGTCCACAGCGCGACCTCGTACAGCACGCGACCGCGGTCGGCGTCGGTGAACCCCAGTGCCTGCGCGTAACGCGGCAGTTGCGCTTCCGCCGCATCGGGGGCGTTCTTGCCCAGACGGGCCAGGCCGAGCGAGGCGATCAGGCGGCTGCGATCGGTCCTGGGCCACGTCAGCGCGCGCGTGTGCACGCCTTCGAGGAACGCCGCGTAATCGTTGGCCAGCGCGCGTTCGGGCGCGGGCAGGCCGCGCGCGGCGCTGCGCATGACGCCGGGCTGGCCTTCCGCGGCGGCCTTATCGATCCGTTGCCAGCGCAGCGCCGGGGTCGCGCCGCCCCTGGCTTCGAACACCGCCAGCGGGGCATCGCAGGCCTCCGGCAGCGACTTGCCGGTGCTGCGCCACATCGCTTCCAAGTCCTTGAGCCACTGTGCATCGGTGCGGCCGAGCGCCTGGCGCGCGTTCAACTGCGCGCATTGCAGGGCGGCGCTTTCGACACCGGCGTTCCACGAGGCCATGAAGGCCGGCCAGTCCTCGCGGCGCGATGCCGCCGCCAGCCACATCTCGCGGAAAGCGGCGGCGACCGCCTGTCCGCGGTAGCGTTCCAGGAAGTCCTCGGCACGCTGCCGGCCCAGCGTATCGATGTCGCGGCGCATGCCGGCGTACTCGATCCAGCCGTACAGCGGATGGTTGCGCAGGTCGGCGTATTCGGAAGCGTCGTAGCGGCCAAGCTCGGCCGCTGCGATGGCGGCCAGCACCCGCGGCAGGCGCGGGTCGGCAAGCGGTGCGATGGCGCCGTGGGCGATGCTGGCAGGAGCGGGTATCACGACCGATGCGGGCCTGGCGGTGGACCGCGGCGCGGGCGGCGGGGTCTGCGCGCAGGCGACGGTGGCGACGGTCGCCGCCACGGCGGCGAGTAGGATATTCAGGGGGTTTGGCGGCATGCGGCGACTATAGCGGAGCGAATATGAAGCTCCGGTGGGCTGGCGCCTGCGCCCTCGGGCGTGCAAAGCATGGCCCGGTCGCGTCTCATCGGATGGCCGATCCAGCGGCCTGGGCCTGGTATCGCAAAGGAGAAACCGTGGTCGCGGCATTGATGATGTTCCTCGCCCTGGGTGCTGTCGCCGGGGTGCTCGCCGGGTTGCTCGGCGTCGGTGGCGGGCTGGTGCTCGTGGCGGCGCTGGCGTGGCTGCTGCCCGGTCTCGGGATCCCGCAGGAGGCGGCCATGCACGCCGCGCTCGCCAGTTCGCTGGCGAGCATCGTGCTCACCGCCGCGGCATCGGCGCGCGCGCATGCGCGGCGCGGAAGCGTGCTGTGGCCGACGGTCCGCTGGATGGTCCCGGGGCTGCTGCTGGGAGGCTGGATCGGCAGTTTCGGCGCGGTGCGCGTCGACGGCGAGCTGTTGCGCTACCTCGTGGCGGCGTACTGCCTGATCGCCGCTGCGCAGTTGCAGTTCGGATCGGCTCGCGCCGCGGGGGCGGACCGTACCACCGCTCCGGCCGGCCCCGGCATCGGCGCGGCCGGTATAGGCATCGGCGCGGTATCGGCCGTGGTCGGCATCGGTGGCGGCAGCATGACGGTGCCGCTGCTGGTGTGGCGGGGAATTGCGCCGGTCCGGGCGGTGGGTACCTCGTCGGCGTGTGGGGTCGCCATCGGCCTCGCCAGCGCCCTGGGCTATGCGCTGCATGCGCCGCCCGGCGCCCTGCCGGAGTACGCGATCGGCTACGTCTACCTGCCTGCAGCGGCGGGGGTCGCGGTGGCGTCGGTGCTCGCCGCTCCACTTGGGATGAGGCTGGCGCACCGGCTGCACGGCACGACGCTGAAGCGCATTTTTGCGGTTTTCCTGGTGCTCGTGGCCGTCGCCTTGCTGCTGGGTCGGTAAGCCGGATTGCCCGCCGCCGGAGCAATTTCAGGAACTATTTCGGGTTTTAATGGCCGATCGGGCCTGTCGGGGGCGTTTGGCGCTTGTGATTGGTTCACGAAAAGTTTACAAACGCGGGACGTCGTGGCCCGGGGGCGCGACGGCAGTTGCCCACTCAGAAATTCTTCAAGGAGAGAGAGTCAATGAAAGCGTTGCGCCGCCAAACCCTCACCCAGGCCATCCAACTGTCGCTGCTGCTTGCGATACCCGGCCTCGTGGCCGCGCAGGACGCGCCCCAGACCGACGCCACCACACTGGACCGCGTGGAAGTCACCGGTACCCGCATCAAGCAGGCCGAGATCGAAGGCCTGGTGCCGATCCAGACCGTCAGCCGCGAGGACATCGAGCGCACCGGCCTGACCTCGATTGGCGACGTCGTCCAGTCGCTGACCGGATCGGGCTCCGCGCTGAACACCAAATTCAACTCGTCGGGCAACTTCGGCTTCCCGCCCGACGGCAGCGGCGTCGGTGCCGGCTCCGCGCAGGTCGACCGGGGCCGAGCCGGCACCCACGCCGCTGCCGTCGGGCGGGAAGCCGAAGTTGCCGGACGAGTTGAACTTGGTGTTGAGCGCCGAGCCGGAACCTGTCAGCGCCTGCACGACGTCGCCGATCGAGGTC
>JALYOG010000044.1 GCA_030856985.1 Pseudomonadota bacterium
TCGCCTACCTGCTGTGCGCCAAGCTCAAGCACCTGCCCCGCAATCCGTGGCTGCCGGCACGGGCGACATGATCGGGCCGTTTCCACACGGATCGCGATAGAGCCGAAAAACCCCGCGGTTACACCAGGCGGGGCGGCTCGCTTGCCGAGCGGACAACGGCCGCGAGATCCTTGAATCTCCGCGCGCACCCAACGGCAGCGCCCCGGCACGAGCTCTCGCGGCTCCGCGAATGACAGCCACCGCCGCAGCAGCGACAATCGGAGTATGAAAACCACCAATTACAGCAATCTGGACGGCGTGCTCGACACGATCGAGCTCGAGTCGGCCGCTGCACCGCAATGGAGCGTGATCTGGCTGCATGGGCTGGGCGCGGACGGCAACGACTTCGTGCCCATCGCGCCGGAACTGGTTCGCAGCCACTGGCCCGCCCTGCGGTTCGTCTTTCCGCATGCGCCGATGCGCGCGGTCACCATCAACAACGGCGCGCGGATGCGTGCGTGGTATGACATACGCGACTACGACCTCGCGAACCGCGCCGACGAAGCCGGCGTCGTCGAATCGATCGATCAGGTCGAAGCCCTCGTCGCGCGCGAGGCCGAGCGCGGGGTCCCGCCCTCGCGGGTGTTGCTCGCCGGGTTCTCCCAGGGCGGCGCGGTGACCCTCGCGGCGGGGTTGCGACGGTCGGTGCCGCTCGCCGGCCTGGTCGTGCTCTCCGCGTACCTGCCGCTGGGGCCGGCGGGGCTCGCCTCGCTCGACCAGAACACGCCGGCCGCCGCTCGGAACCAGCCGGTCTTCATGGCCCACGGCCAGCACGATCCCGTGGTGCCGTACGCCGCCGGGGTTGCAAGCGCCAGGCGGCTTGCCGACCTGGGAATGAAGCCGGAGTGGCACGCCTATCCCATGGCACACCAGGTCTGCGCGCCCCAGATCGCCGATTTGGCTGACTGGATGACGGGGCGGTTTGCAGGGTAAGGTCATTGCGCTGCGGTGTCGGCCGCGCGGGCATCGGACTACTATCGGCGTGAGCGCCGCCCATGGCCGAACCATCCGACGGGAGCTGCGAAGGAATGAAAGTAGTCATCGCTGACGACGAGCCGCTGGCGCGCGAACGCCTGCGCGCCCTGCTCGCTGCGATAGAAGGGGTCGAGGTGGTGGCCGAAGCTGCCGATGGCCGCAGCGCCCTGCATGCCTGCGCGGAGCATTCGCCGGATCTCGTGGTGCTGGATATCGCCATGCCGGGCATAGACGGGATGGAGACCGCGCGGCACCTGGCCGCGTTCGAGCCGCGCCCGGCCGTGGTGTTCTGCACCGCGTACGACGCGCACGCCCTGTCGGCGTTCGACGCCGAGGCGATCGATTACCTGGTCAAGCCGGTGCGTGCCGAGCGCCTGGCCGCCGCGCTGGAACGCGTACGAACCTTCGCGGCGGGCCGCGAGCGAGCGGCGACCGTTGCCGGCGGCGGGCAGCGACGCAGCCACTTGTGCGCGCGGCTGCGGGGCAGCCTGAGACTGATCCCGATCGAGGAGGTGCACTACCTCCACGCCGAGGAGAAATACGTCATCGTCCACCACGCGCGCGGCGAAGACCTCATCGAGGAGTCTCTCAAGTCGCTCGAAGACGAGTTCGGCGACCGTTTCATCCGCATCCATCGCAACTGCCTGGTGGCGCGGCACGAGATCGTCGAACTCAGGCGATGCCCGGACGGCCATGTTCAACTGGTGCTGCTGCATGGAAAGCAGCCGCTCGAAGTCAGCCGTCGGTGCGTGCCGGGGCTGCGCGACGTGCTGAGAAATCTCTGAACGACGCGCACCGGCCGGCCGGCACGGCGCCGATGCGATAATGGCGCAATGACGACCCTGCGCATCGCCACCCGGAAAAGCCCGCTGGCCCTCTGGCAGAGCGAACACGTGGCCGCGGGCCTGCGCCTGGCGCATCCGGGCCTGAGCGTCGAGCTGGTGCCGATGACGACCCGCGGCGACCAGATCCTCGACAGGCCACTGGCGGCGATCGGGGGCAAGGGCCTGTTCCTCAAGGAACTGGAGGTCGCGATGCTGCGCGGCGAAGCCGACTGCGCCGTGCATTCGCTGAAGGACGTGCCGATGGAGCTGGAGCCGGGCTTCCAGCTTCCGGCGATCCTGGCCCGGGCCGACTACGCCGACGCCTTCGTCAGCAACCGTTTCGCCGGTATCGACGCGCTCCCGCAAGGCGCGCGGGTCGGCACGTCCTCCCTGCGGAGGCAGGCCCAATTACGCGGACTGCGCCCCGACCTGAGGCTGCGCGACCTGCGCGGGAACGTGAACACCCGGCTGGCGCGGCTCGACGACGGCGACTACGACGCGATCATCCTGGCTGCGGCCGGGCTGCAACGACTGGGCCTGGACGAGCGCATCCGCCACAGGCTGCAGGCGCCTGACTGGTTGCCCGCGCCTGCCCAGGGCGCGATCGCGATCGAGACGCGCAACGACAGCCCGGAGGTCGAGCGGCTGTGCGCGGCGCTCGATCACCTGCCCACGCGAATCTGCGTCGAGGCCGAGCGCGCGATGAATCGCACGCTCCACGGCAGTTGCCAGGTGCCGGTTGCGGCGTATGCGCAACTCGACGGCGAGCGCCTGCGCCTGCACGGCATGGTCGGCTCGGCCAGCGACGGGCAAGCCGTGCGGGCCTGCGGCGAAGCGGCTGGCGACCAGGGCGACGCGCTGGGAAGGCAGGTCGGCCGGGAACTGCTGGATCGCGGTGCCGAAGCACTGATTGCCGCCAGCGGCACCCGCTAGGCGCGCGCACCGGGCGGGCCGACCGCGGCTCAGAACGGAAAGAACCGGGGAATCAGCAGCGTCGCCATGATCCAGAAGATCAGGTTCAGTGGCAGCCCGATCCTGGTGAAGTCCGAGAACCGGTACCCGCCCGCGGCATGCACCATCGCGTTGGTCTGGTAGCCCACGGGCGTTGCGAACGCGGTGGAGGCCGCGAATGCCACGGCCACCAGGAACGGCTTGGCATCCACGCCGAGCGACTCGGCGGTGGCGATCGCCACCGGCACCACGAGCACGGCGGCGGCATTGTTGCTCATCACCTCGGTCATGACCGCCGACAGCAGATAGATCGCCGACAGCGTCGCGACCGGGCCGAACTGCCCGACCAGCCCGATGGTGTTCTGGGCCAGCCAGGACGCGCCACCGGAGTGATCCAGCGCGATGCCCAGCGGCAGGACCCCGGCAAGCAACATCACCACCCGCCAATCGACCGCGTCGTAGGCTTCGTCGGGCTCCAGGCAGCGCAGCACCACCAGCGCGATGCAGCCCAGGATCGCCGAGGCGACGATCGGCAGCCAGCCCACGGCGGCAGTCGCGATGACCGCCACCACCACCGCCAGCGAGGTCCACGCCCGTCGCACGTTGAGCCGTTGCTGCTCGCGCTCGCCGAGCACCACCACGCCGGGATCTTCGCGCAGCGCCTCCAGGGCGCTGTCGGGCGCGTCCAGCAGCAGGATATCGCCGAGCGCCAACGGCACCTGGTCCACCGGGCGGTGCAGGACCGCGCCCGGGCGCTGCAGCCCGTGGACGCGGACGCGATACGCGTGGCCGAAACGCATGCCCGACAGGGTGTGCCCGATCATCCATGAGCCCGGCGCGACCATCACGTCGGCGTGTTTGTTCTCGCTTGCGCCCTCGGGGTCCAGCTCGGGGGCGACGCGGTCGTAATCGAGCTTGTGGCGCTTGCGCAGCGCCTCGATCTGCTCCCATTCGCCGTGGATCAGCAGCCTGTCTCCGGCCTTGACCGTGGTGTGCGAGGCCGGCGTGGTCTTGCCGCCGCGCCGCAGCACGTCGATCAGCTCGACCGGCGCATGCGTATCCACCTGCGTTTCCTCGCCTGCCTTTGCCGGTTTCTTGTCGGACGTGAGCAGGTCGCCGGCAGTCCGCTCGACCGCAGGCGAGGACTCCGGCACGAACAGCTCGCTGAGATAGCGCCCGCCGTGGCCCTCGCGGTCGGTCTTCGGGATCCCCAGGTCGGGCAGCAGGAAATTGCGCACGATCATCAGGTACGCCACGCCGACCGCCACGAAGATCACGCCCAGCGGGGCAAACTCGAACAGGGTGAAACCTTCGCGGCCCGAACTCACCGCGAGCGAGTTCACCAGCAGGTTGGTCGACGTACCCACGAGGGTGCACACGCCGCCGAACTGCGCGGCGTACGACAGCGGGATCAGGTATTTCGACGGCGCTTGGCGGTTGGCGATTGCCGCGGCGATCACCAACGGCAGGAACACCGCGACCGCCGCGGTGTTGTTGGTGAATGCGGAAATGAAGGCGATCACCAACATCATCACCAGCACGAACATCCAGCTCGAGCGGATCCTCGCCAGTGCCTCGCCCATCCCCTGCAGCGCGCCGCTACGCTGCAGGCCCGCGCTGAGCACGAACATGGCCGCGACCGTGATCGTTGCCTGGCTGGAGAATCCCGACAGGGCTTCGGCCGGAGACACCAGCCCGAGCACGAGCAGGCTCGCCAGCACCAGCAGCGCGACGATATCGACCCGCAGCTTCTCGGTGACGAACAGGTACACCGCACCGGCGAGTACCGCCAGTGTCAGCCACAGCTCCATGCCCATCAGCGCGGTCCCACGTCAGCGCAGCCGGCGGCGGCGCTGACGTGCCGCTGGCCCGCGTTCGATCGCGCGAGGGCCGCCGCTGGCAGCCCGGCCACGCACGCGCTCGACGTCCCCGCTGGCGGCGACAACCGCTGCTGTACCACGGGGCGGCACGCGAACGGAAAACGCAGGGCGGGGCGTCTTGCAACAGGATTTCGCATGCATGGCATTGTGCCCGCAGCGCCCATCGCGCGCGACCGCCGTGTCCCTGGCGGCCTTCGTTCACGCACCGGATCGTTCCGTTCACGAGGATTGCTCGCGCGACTGGGCACCCTCATCATTTCCGGCCCCAATGGCCGCGCCGCGGCGGTTTCGCCGCACAGGCATGGGACCGACGCGGTGGTCTGACGCCAGCGCTGCGTCAGTGCAGGGCGCGCCGGTTCTTTAACGCAGGAAGGATTTTGTCGATGAAGCCCAGCGGTACCGTTGCCCTTGCTGCCAGTGCCGCCCTCGCACTCGCGTTCTGTACCCCGGCCCGGGCGGGCATCCACGTGGGAGCCGGTGCGGCCGACGAACACCACAATGAAGGCGCCACAGCGGCGTCCATCGCCTGGCGCGGGCAGCAGCGTCATCCCTGGGAGCTGATGGGCGGGTACATCGGCAAGCGCGACGACAACAACGTCGAGGAGTCGTGGTTCGTC
>JALYOG010000048.1 GCA_030856985.1 Pseudomonadota bacterium
GCCTGCCGGCGGCCGCTGCCAGCGGCAGGTAGGCGGCGCGTCGGCCGGCCGCATCGGCCGCCGCGCAGCTCGCCAGCAGCAGGTGGGTCTTGCCGGTGGCGCCCGCACCGCTGATGTACATCCAGTCGCCGCCCGGCTGCTCGGCGATCGCCTGGAGCTGGGCGATCGTTCCCGCCGGTGCACCGACGAAGGTGTGCAGGCGCTGGTCGGGCGGGTATCGCAGAGCGAGCGGAAGTTGCGGGCCCAGCTCTGCAGCACCCGTTCCCCCGCCGGAACCGGAGCCCGGCCCGGCCGTCGATGCCGTCATTTCGCGGCCGCGTCCGACCGCCCCGCATCGGCCACCAGGATCGTGGGGTGCTCGCCGGCATACAGCCGACTGTGCGTGTAGCGTTCTTCGGCGTAGCGCAGCAGCACATTGGCCACCGCTGCGACGGGAAGCGCAAGCAGCATCCCCAGGAACCCGAACAGTTGCCCGCCCGCGAGTACCGCGAAGATCACCGCCACAGGGTGCAGTCCGATGCGGTCGCCCACCAGCTTCGGGGTAAGCCAGTAGCTCTCGATCACCTGGCCGACGCCGAACACCACCAGCACCCCGGCCACGTGTTTCCAGTCGCCGTATTGCACGAGGGCGGCGATGCTGCCCAGCACGATGCCGCTGGCCGGACCGACGTAGGGCACGAAGGTCAGCAGGCCGGCGATGATCCCGATGAGGATTCCAAGGTCCAGGCCCACCAGCCACAGTCCGAAGCCGTACATCACCCCGAGGATCAGCATCACCATGAACTGCCCGCGCAGGAACCCGCCGAGCACGTCGCTGGACTGGCTGGCCAGCCGGCTCACGGTCTCCAGGTGGTCGCGCGGCACCAGCGCGGCGGCCCGCATCACCAGCGTGTCCCAGTCCCGCAGGAAGAAGAAGGTGATCACCGGCAGCAGCACGATGTTGGTCACCAGCGCCAGCACCGCGAACCCCGAGCGCGACATGTAGCCCAGCAGCACCGACGCCATTCCCCCGGCGCGCTCCCAGTTGCTGCGCAGCAATTCCCCGATCCGGTCGAAGTCGAGCCAGGAAGTGATCTCAAGCCCGCTGCGGCTCTCGACCCACGGCAGCGCCGAGCTCATGAGCCACTCGCGATACCCCGGGATCGACCGGATCAGGACCGCAATCTGGCGCTCGAGCAACGGCACGAGCAGGCCCAGTGCCAGCAGCACCAGCAGCGTCATCGCCAGGAACACCAGGATCACCGCCACGTTCCGCGAGCGCCCGGCGCGCTCCAGGCGGTCCACCAGCGGATCGCCCAGCCAGCCCAGCAGGGCAGCCAGCACGAACGGGGTCAGGATCGGCGCGAGCAGGCCCAGCAGCCAGATCACCACCGCCGCCGCGACCACCCACTGCACCCGCCGCAGGAACGTGGCGATGTCGCGCAGCGGCTCGGAGGGTGTCATCAGGGGCGCAGCCGGTAGACGGTCGATCCGTCCGAGGCGTCCGACAACACCGATTCGCGCTCGACCAGGCGCTTGAAGCCCGGAATGCCGGAGATCAGCTCAAGCTCGTATTCCACTCGCTCCGGCGTGGCCCGCACCGGGGTCATCCCGCGCACCACCGACAGCCTCTGCAGATAGCCCGACAGCCGCACGTAATCGTCGGCGCTGTCGATGCCGACGAAGGCGATCCGGTAGGTTCCGGACGGCCCGGCGGCCTCGGCGGGCTTGGCATAGCGCTTCACCAGGGCCGCGACGGCGACGTCCGCACCGCTTGCCAGCACCGTGCGCACGTTGCTGCCGCTTTCCGAGGATTGGGCCAGCACCCGGCCGGCGTCCTGGAACGTCCAGTCCGCTGCCCAGCCGCCGTCCTTGCGGTAGAGCTTGCCGATCAGCTGCATCGGAGGCGAATAGCGTTTGGAGGCGCGCGCGATCGCGGCGCCGTCGCCGCGCCAGATCGCGCCCACCAGCGCCTGTTCGGAGGCATGGCCTGCCGGCAGGCCGAGCGCGAAGCCGCGTTCCTCTGCCTGCTCCAGCGTCGGCCGCGCCGCCTCGGCCCTGGACACGCCGACCAGGCGAGGTCCGCTGCCGTCGTCGATCGCCAGCCACAGGACCGGCTTGGGCCGGGGTTGCGGCCACAGCTGCAGGCCGAGCACGGAGATCATGTCGTCCACGGCCTCCTGTTTGAAGCGCACCACCAGGATGGTCTTGAAGCTCGGCGCGCCACTGGGCCCGACGCCCTTGTCCTGTCGGTAGTCGTAGCCTTCGACGTAGTCGCCGGCCTTGCGCAGTTCGGCGCCGACGCCGGTCCTCGCGGCGATCCTCGACTCACCGGTCAGCCGGGTCAGCACCTCCGAAAGTGCGCGCGAAAAGCCGACCCTGCGCTCGCGCTCGCCCTGGCCGTTGACCGGGACCTCGGCCGCGTAGAGGCCTTCGGCCTGCACCGGATCGCCCTCGGTGCGCTGCGCGTGGGCACTGAGGGACGCCAGCGCGAGCACGCACCCCCACGCCCAAGGTCGCGCGGCACGCTTGAGCCTGCCCATTGCCACAGCCATTGCAATCGCCATCGTCGATCCAGAAGCGGTTTCCGGGGGAAATGGTGCCGTACGCGGCCCGGCGCGTCCATTGACGCGACCGCGCCAGCCGCGCCGGGCACCGCAACTGGTAAAATCCGGGGCCCTGCGCCACCGAGCCCGCCGTGACCCGCCCCAGCCCTCCCGCCCCGACTCCGATGACCTACCGTGATGCCGGAGTCGACATCGATGCGGGCAACCAGGTCGTCGAACGCATCAAGCCGCTGGTCCAGCGCAGTTTCCGACCGGAGGTGATGGGCAGTCTCGGCGGTTTCGGAGCGCTGTTCGACCTGTCGGGCAAGTACAAGGAGCCGGTTCTGGTGTCGGGCACCGACGGCGTCGGCACCAAGCTCAAGCTGGCGCAGCAACTGGGTCGCCACGACACCATCGGCATCGACCTGGTCGGCATGTGCGTCAACGACGTCCTCGTGCAGGGCGCCGAACCCTTGTTCTTCCTGGACTACTTCGCCACCGGCAAGCTCGACGTGGAGACCACGGTGGCGGTGGTCGGCGGGATCGCCAGGGGCTGCGAAATGGCCGGTTGCGCGCTGATCGGCGGCGAGACCGCCGAAATGCCCGACATGTATGCGCCCGGCGAGTACGACCTGGCCGGATTCACGGTGGCTGCGGTCGAAAAGTCGATGCTGCTCGACGGCAGCCAGGTCCGCGCGGGCGACGTGCTCATCGGACTGGCCTCCAGCGGCCCGCACTCCAACGGTTATTCGCTGATCCGCAGGATCTTCGATCGGGCCGCTCGCCCCGGCGACCTCGACCTGGGCGGAACCAGCCTCATCGACGCCCTGATGGCGCCGACGACCTTGTACGTCAAACCGGTCCTCGCACTGCTGCGCGAGGACGCCGGGGAGCGGTCGATCCATGCGATGGCGCACATCACCGGCGGCGGCCTCACCGAGAACATCATTCGCGTGGTGCCCGAGGGCCTGGGGCTGGACGTCGAAGCGTCCTCCATCGTGCTGCCGCCGGTGTTCGACTGGCTGCAGCGCGAGGGCGCGGTGGCGCACGGGGAAATGTGGCGCACGTTCAACTGTGGCATCGGCTTCGTGCTGGTGGTCGCCAGCGATGCCGCGGCGCTGGTTGAAGACAGCCTCGCCCGGCTGGGGCTCACGCACCGCCGCATCGGGGGTGTGGTTGCGCGCACTGACGGCGAGCGCGTGCGCATCGGCTGATCGGGCCTTGGGCGAGTCACCACCCGGCAGGGAATGCGTGGCCTGCGAAGGGCGCAAAGAGACGCAAAAAGGAGCGAACGACCTGTTGTCGACCTCGCGCTGTTTGTGTTCTTTTCGCGCAGGTTCCGATACGGCTTACCGCTCTCCCGGCATCAACCCGCGCGCCAGCCAATGACCCAACCGAAGCTCCGCCTTGCCGTGCTGGCCTCGGGCCACGGCAGCAATCTTCAGGCGCTGATCGACGCGGCGTCGGGCGGCGTGTTGCACGCCGAGCTGGTCGGCGTGTTTTCAGACCGCGCCGGAGCCGGCACGTTGAAGCGGGCACGCGCCGCAGGTGTTCCTGCGCTGGCAATATCGCCTGCAGACTTCCCGAACCGGCTGCGGTTCGATGAATACCTGTTCAGCAGGATCGACGCCGTTCATCCCGATGTCATCGTCTGTGCCGGATACATGCGTCTGATTTCCCAACGCGAGGTCACCGCCCGCCTGGGCCGCATGATCAATATCCATCCGTCGCTGCTGCCCGCCTTCAAGGGCCTGCGTACCCATGAACGCGCGGTCGACTCCGGAGCGACGGTGCACGGCGCCAGCGTCCACTACGTCGCACCCGAACTCGACGGGGGGCCGGTCATCGCCCAGGCACGCGTGCCCGTGTGCCCCGGGGATCATCCCGACGAGCTGGCGCGCCGCGTGCTGCGACGCGAGCACCCGCTGCTGGTCCAGACCGTGCGGCTGCTGGCGCAGCACAGGCTCGCGCTGCGCGCCCACGCGGTGATGCTGGACGGGCGCGAGCTCGCCCTGCCGCTTCAGCTCGCCAGCGACGACCGCCTCCCCGTTCCAGACCTCCAGGACCCAACATGAAATTGCTGCTGATCAGTGCCTGCCTGCTGCTGCCTTTGGCCGCCACCGCGGAGACCTCCCAAGCCGTCGCCGAGGCCGCGGCGCCCGCGCCGGCGCAGACGCTTCAGCCGTTCGTCGCCAGCTACGAGGTTTTTCGCGAAGGCAAGCCGCTGGGCGATGCGACGATGCAGGTGGTCGGCCAGGGCGACGCTCGATGGCGCGTCGACCTCACGATCCGCGGCACCCGCGGCCTGTTCGGCCTGGCGGGCATCAATGCCGGGCAGAGCACCGTGTTCGACAGGATCGGCGAGTCTTACCGCCCGCTGACTCAGGCAACGATCAACAAGGCGTTTTTCACGCAGAAGAAGATCACCGGCACCTACGATTGGTCTGCTCGTTCGGCCACTTGGCGGGGCGACGTGAAGGAGAAGCGTTCCGGACCGGTGGCCCTGCAGGACGGCGACATGAGCGGGCTGCTGATCAACCTGGCAGTGATCCGCGACGCCGCTCCGGGCAGGACGCTCAGCTATCGCTTCGTCGACAACGGACGCGCACGCGAGCACCGGTACGTGGTTGCCGATGCACTGGAGAGCATCTCCGTCGCTGGCATCGGCTACATGGCGATGCGCGTGGACCGGATCGAGGAAGGCGACGAGGAAACAGTCATCTGGGTAGTCAGCGACGTGCCGACGCCCATCCGCATGCTGCAGCGCGAAGGTGGTGTGGATACCTACGATCTGCGGCTGGTCGAATACAAGGGAGCCTGATTGATGCGCTTTATCGGAAACAAGCAGAGCACCACCACCCGATCCCCGCCGGAACCGAGGGCGCGCGTGCGCGGCTGGCTGGTAGCCGCGGCGCTGGTGGCCACCGCGCCAGCAACGGCGATAGAGCCTTTCACTGCCGACTACCAGGCCAACTACATGGGAATGCAGGGCCAAGGCCAGATGAGACTGGTGCCCGAGGGCGAGGGCCGCTGGCGTTACACGCTCGACATCAACAGCTCGCTGGCCAAGCTCAAGCAAAGCACCGTGTTCGAGGAACACAAGGGCAACTGGCGTCCGTTGTCCGGCGACGATTCCACTTCGCTGTTCGTCAAGAACTCGCGCAAGGCGGCCAACTACGACTGGGGCAGTGGCAACGCGACCTGGACCGGCGACGTCAAGCCGGAGCGCGCAGGCCCCGTGCAACTGCAAAACGGCGACATGGACGCGCTGCTGATCAATCTGGCGCTGGTGCGCGACGTCGCCGCCGGCAAGCCGCTGCGCTACCGCCTGGTCGACAACGGGCGCACCAAGCAACTGGACTACAAGATCGCCGGCACCGAAAAGATCGATGTCGGCGGAACGCCGCGGCAGGCGACCCGCGTGGTCAACACCGACGGCGACAAGCAGACGATCGCGTGGGTCGTCGAAGGCATGCCGGTGCCCGCCCGCATCCTTCAGCGCGAGGACGGCAAGGACGCGCTCGACCTGCGGGTGAAAGCGGTCCGCTGATCCGCGCAACACGATCCGCGCAACAGTCGCAAAAAGGCCCCGCTTGCGGGGCCTTTTTGCGACTGCACGAACATCGCGCGGGCGTGGCCGCGTATCAGCCGATTCGCTCGATCGCCGCCCCGAGTCCCGACAGCTTCTGCTCGATGTTCTCGTAGCCGCGGTCCAGGTGGTAGATGCGCGCGATCGTGGTCTCGCCTGCGGCCACGAGCCCGGCCAGGATCAGCGATGCCGATGCGCGCAGATCGGTCGCCATCACCGGCGCGCCACTGAGTCTTTCCACGCCGCGCACCACCGCGGTGTGCCCGTCGACGCGGATGTCGGCGCCCAGGCGGAGCAGTTCGTTGACGTGCATGAAGCGGTTTTCGAAGATCGTCTCGTTGATCACCGCTACGCCTTCGGCAATGCAGTTCATTGCCATGAACTGCGCCTGCATGTCGGTCGGAAAACCCGGATGCGGCGCGGTCGTGAGGTTCACCGACTTCGGCCGCCGGCCGTGCATGTCCAGGGTGATCCGGTCGTCCTCGCAGTGGATGCTCGCGCCGGCGTCGCGCAGCTTGTCCAGTACCGCATCCATGGTGTCCGGGCGCGAGCGCACCGCCGTGATGCGTCCACCCGTCATCGCGGCGGCGACAAGGAACGTTCCGGTCTCGATGCGGTCGGGCACCACGTGATGCGTGCCGCCATGCAGGCGCTCGACGCCGTGGATCACGATGCGCCCGGTGCCGGCGCCCTCGATCTGCGCGCCCAAGGCCTTGAGGCATTCTGCGAGGTCGACGATCTCGGGCTCCATCGCGGCGTTTTCCAGCACCGTGGTGCCCTCGGCCAGCGTCGCCGCCATCAGCACGTTCTCGGTGGCGCCGACGCTGACGATCTCGAACACGTGGCGCGCGCCCTTCAGGCGCTCGGCATGCGCCTTGATGAAGCCGTTCTCCACCGAGATGTGCGCGCCCAACGACTGCAGCCCGCGGATATGCAGGTCGACGGGTCGCGATCCGATCGCGCACCCACCCGGCAGCGACACCTCGGCTACCCCGTAGCGCGCCAGCAACGGCCCGAGCACGAGCACCGAGGCGCGCATCGTGCGCACCAGTTCGTAGGGCGCGACCTGGCTGTGGACGGTGGTCGGATCGACGGTGATGCCGTAGTCGGCGTCGATCGCCACGCCGGCGCCGATCTCTTCCAGCAGCTTGAGCGTGGTCGCCACGTCGTGCAGTCTTGGAACATTGCCGATCGACACCGGCGCGTCCGCGAGCAGCGTTGCGCACAGGATCGGCAGCACCGCGTTCTTGGCGCCGGAGATCCGGACTTCACCGTTCAGAGGCTTCCCGCCCTGGATTACGATCTTCTGCATTGGGCGGTCTCGTTGGATGCGTGTGTGCGGCCGGTGGACTTCAGCCGGCCGAGGATTCTTCGGGAGTGAGCGTCTTCAATGCCAGCGCATGGATCTCCCCGCCCATGCGGTCGCCCAGGGTGGCGTAGACCAGGCGGTGGCGCGCGAGCGGCATCTTGCCGCGGAATGCATCGGAAACGACCGTCGCTTCGAAATGCACGCCGTCGTCGCCGCGCACGTCCGCGCGCGCGCCCGGCAGGCCTTCTTCGATCAGGCTGCGGATGGTGTCGGGGTTCATGGCTTGCCTCGAAAGATTTGCTGGGATTCCGGCGTTCGACCGCCTGCCGCTACCGCGACGGCGGCTCGGCCAGGACGGGCGCGGGCTTTTGATCCGGCGACCGCTTAGAATCGACGCACCAGCCTAGCGGAAAGACCCCTGCTCCGAAATGGCAACTGCCCATATTCCCCGCGGTTCCTCCGCCCCCTCGATCGAGACGGCCGGTAGCCGGGCCGATTTCGCCGCCAGCGGCCGCCGCGTGTTCCAGATCGAGGCCGAAGGGCTGGCTGCCGTGGCCGCACGCCTGGACGGCGATTTCAGCGCCGCCTGCCAGCTCATGCTGGCCGCCACCGGGCGCGTGGTCTGCACCGGCATGGGCAAATCCGGCCACGTCGCGCGCAAGATCGCCGCCACCCTGGCCTCCACCGGCACGCCGTCGTTCTATGTCCACCCTGGCGAAGCCGGGCACGGCGACCTGGGAATGATCACCGACGCCGACGTGGTGCTGGCGCTGTCGAACTCCGGGGAGACCGACGAGTTGCTGATGCTGTTGCCGGTGCTCAAGCGCCAGGGAAACACCCTGGTGACGATGACCGGACGCCCCGGCTCGACCCTCGCCCGCGAAGGCGACGTGCACCTGGATGTCAGCGTTCCGGCAGAAGCCTGCCCGCTCCACCTCGCCCCGACCAGCAGCACCACCGCCGCCCTGGCGATGGGCGACGCGCTCGCGGTCGCGTTGCTGGAGGCACGCGGATTCACCGCCGACGATTTCGCCCGGTCGCACCCGGCCGGCGCACTGGGTCGCCGCCTGCTGCTGCACATCTCCGACATCATGCATCGTGGCGACGACGTGCCCAGGGTCGGTCCGGAAGCGAGCATCAGCCAGGCGCTGGTCGAGATGAGCCGCAAGCGCCTGGGCTTCACTGCGATCGTCGACGCCGACGACCACCTGCTCGGCCTCTACACCGACGGCGACCTGCGGCGCACGCTCGACCACGCCGGCGTGGACCTGCGCACGACGCACATCGGCGAAGTGATGACGCGTGCGCCTCGGACGATCGAGCCGGATGCGCTCGCCGTGGAGGCAGCCCAGTTGATGGAGACCTACAAGGTCGGCGGGCTGCTGGTCGTGGATCGCGGACAGCATCTCGTCGGCGCGCTGAACATTCATGACCTGTTGCGCGCGCGGGTGGTGTGATCGTGCGCGATGCCGATCCCTGCCCGCCCGAGTCCATGCCTTATTCCCACTTCAACGACTACCCCGCCGATGTGCGCGATCGGGCCGCACGCGTGCGACTGGCCTGCTTCGATGTCGACGGCACACTGACCGATGGCCGGCTGATGATCGACGCCAACGGACTTGAGACCAAGTCGTTCCACGTGCACGATGGCCAGGGACTGGTGCTGCTGCGCAATGCCGGCATCGCCGTGGCGATGGTGACGGCCAGGCCCGGCGCGATCGTCGATCACCGCGCCGCCGAGCTCGGCGTCGCCGCTTACAGCCGTGTCGCCGACAAGCTGGCGTGCGTGCGCGAGCTTGCGACCGGACTGGACATCGCCATGGAAGAGGTCGCCTTCATGGGCGACGATCTCCCCGACCTGCGCGTGATGTCGCACGCGGGCCTGTCGGTCGCGCCCGCCGACGCGCACCCGCGGGTGCGCGAGCGCGCGCATTGGCGCACCCGCGCTCGAGGCGGCGCAGGTGCCGCGCGCGAGCTGTGCGATCTGGTGCTGGCTGCGCAAGGCCTCGTCGACGGTCTGATCGCGCAGGTCCTGCAGGCGCCGCAGCCCGGCCTGGGGACGCGCTCTTGAGCTGGCGCGGCGTTCTCATCGTGCTGCTGGCGATCGGTGCCGCGGTGAGCGCCTGGTCGCTGTGGTCGCAACGCGAGGACGTCGCCGCGACGGCCGCCGCCAACGCCGCGCCGGACTACACACTGAAGGACTTCGAACTGGTCGTGCTCGACGAAGCCGGCGAACAGTCCTTCACCCTGCGCGCGCCGGAGCTCACGCGCGACCCGGCGCAAAGGACGATGGACATCGCCACGCCGCTGTTCCTGGTGCCTCCGGGCAAGGACGCCAGTTCCGACGGCTGGGAAATACGCGCACGCAAGGGCTGGATCAGCGCCGACGGCGACGAGTTGCGACTGCGCCAAGAGGTGCGGGCGGTGAGCGATGGCGTCAGCGGCGCGCCGATGACCATGGCCACCGAACAACTGAACGTATTCCCCGAGACCGACCTGGTCGACTCCCCCGTCGAGGTCAGCTTCACCCGACCGGGCTCTATACTGCGGGGCCGTGGCTTGGAAATGAACCTGGACACCAAGCTCTATACGCTCCATTCCGAGGTCCGCTGGCACAATGCACACACACGCTAAGCATCCACTGTCGAGTGCGCCGGCCCTTGCCTTGCTGGCGGTCGCACTGGCGTTCGCCGCGGTCCCCGACGCGTCCGCGCGCTCGTCGGATCGCAACCAGCCAATGGACATCGGCGCGGGCAAGCAGCAGGGAAGTTTCGATGAGAGCACTCCGACCGTGCTCTCCGGCGGCGTCACGATCAAGCAGGGAACGCTCGATGTCACCGCGGCGCGTGCAGTCATCAATTCGCGCGCAGGCGCGATATCGCGCGTGGTGCTGACTGGCGGCCCGGCAAAACTCAAGCAGCAGCTCGACGACGGCACGCCGATGAACGCCGCCGCGAACACGATCGACTACAACCTGGCGACGGAAGTGGTGACCTTCACCGGCAACGTCCGCATCCAGCAGCCGCGCGGCACCCTCAGCGGCGAGCGCGTGGTCTACAACATGGCCAGCGGCGAGGTCACCAGCGGCGGCGAAGGCGGCGGTCGCGTGCAGATGCGCATCATGCCCAGGAGCGGCGCCGCCAAGCCCAAGCCCTCCGGGGAAGGCGGCTGATGCTGGTCGCACGAGGCTTGCGCAAGAGCTACCGCTCGCGCGAAGTCGTCAAGGATTTTGGCCTCACGCTCGACGCCGGGGAGGTCGTCGGGCTGCTCGGCCCCAACGGCGCCGGCAAGACCACCTGTTTCTACATGATCGTCGGACTCGTGCCCACCGATGCCGGGCAGATATTGCTGGACGGCAAGGACATCACCGGCGAGCCGATGTACTCGCGCGCCAAGTACGGCGTCGGCTACCTCCCGCAGGAGCCCTCGGTCTTCCGCAAGCTCAGCGTTGCCGACAACCTGCGCGTGGTGCTGGAATTGCGCAAGGACCTCGACCGCGCCGGCCGCGAACGCGAGCTTGCCAGCCTGATGGACGAGCTGCAGGTCAGCCACGTGGCCGACCAGAAGGGCGCGAGCCTGTCGGGCGGCGAGCGCCGGCGGGTGGAGATCGCCCGCGCGCTGGCCGGCAAGCCACGGCTCATGCTGCTGGACGAACCGTTTGCCGGCGTCGATCCGATTTCGGTCGGCGAGATCCAGCGAATCGTGCGCCACCTCAAGAATCGGGGCATCGGCGTGCTGATCACCGATCACAACGTGCGCGAAACACTGGGCATCTGCGACCGGGCGTATATTCTCAACGAAGGTGGCGTGTTGGCGCAGGGGGCTCCTGACGCGCTGTTGGCCAACCCTGACGTGCGCCGCGTGTATCTGGGCGACACGTTCCGGCTCTGATTCCGTCGTGCAGGCTTCAACGCTCAGCGGGTGGGGTCAGGCCGTCGACTCAATCGGGTAGCGTTTGACCTCCATCATGAAGCCCCGCCTCCAAGCCACTCTCGGTCAGCACCTGGTCATGACGCCACAGTTGCAGCAGGCGATCCGCCTGTTGCAGTTGTCCGCGGCGGAGCTTGAGGCCGAGCTGGTAAGCGCGGTGGAGAGCAACCCGCTGCTGGACTGGAGCGAGCCGTCGCAGGTGACCGCTGCCGGCGGCGAGGTCGGGCAGCCCCAGGTCAATGGCGAGGATCGCGAAGCGATGCCCCCGGAGGCCGACTGGGGCGGCACGGACGGCGAACCCTGGTACGAGCGCGTGGGCCCCAGCGACCGCGACGGCGACGGCGAGGGGCCCGTCGCCGAGCAGGTCGCCGACACCGAAACCCTGCACGATCACCTGCTCTGGCAGTTGCACCTCAGCCCGCTGTCGCCGCGCGACCGGGTGATAGCGGTGACGCTGATCGAATCGATCGGCGACGACGGTTACCTGCGCGAGCCGCTGCAGTCGATCGCCGACTCGCTCGCTCCCGCGACGAGCGCCGGCTGCGAGGAAGTGCTGACGGTGCTGCACCAGATCCAGCGCTTCGATCCGGTCGGGGTCGGCGCGCGCGATCTCAGCGAATGCCTGCGCCTGCAGCTGGAACCGCTGCCGGAGGACACCCCCGGGCGGCAGCTCGCGGCGCGCCTGGCCGACGGCCTGCTGGAGCGCCTGCCGAAGGTCGGCGTGGCCGGGCTTGCGGCCGAGCTGAAGCTCGAGGCCGCGCAGGTCGAATCGGCGGTGCAACTGCTGCGCTCGCTGGACCCGAGGCCCGGGGCGCAGATAGGCGCGATCGCCCACGACACCTATGTCGCCCCGGATGTGGTGATCTGGCGCCAGCACGGGCTGTGGCGGGTGGCGCTGGCCGACAGCATGCGTCCGCGGGTCTCGATCCACCGCGGTTACGAGGGCATGATCCGCCACGCCAGCAGCGCCGACGCCAGCTATCTGCGCGGGCACCTTCAGGAGGCGCGATGGCTGCTCAAGAGCCTGGAGGCGCGCGGTGAGACCCTGCTCAAGGTGTCGCGCTGCCTGCTCCGGCAGCAGGCCGCGTTCCTGGAGTTCGGCGACGGCGCGCTGCGTCCGCTGACGCTGCGCGAAGTGGCCAGCGAGATCGGCCTGCACGAATCCACGGTGTCGCGCGCCGTCGCGCGCAAGTACGCGCGTACCCCGCGCGGCACGATCCCGCTGCGCGCGTTTTTTGCGTCGGGGATCGAGACCGGCGCCGGCGGCGAAACCTCCAGCACCGCCATCCAGGCGATGTTGAGGCAGCTGATCGATGCCGAGAACCCGCGCAAACCGCTGTCCGATGCCCGCCTGGCCGACACCCTGAAAGCCGCCGGCGTCCCGGTCGCGCGCCGCACGGTAGCCAAGTACCGCGACGTCATGGGGATTGCATCCTCCCAGGACCGCATGCGCATGGGCTGAGCGGCCGTTCAGCGGCCATTCCGCCCCGCCCGGCCGTCTCCTCGCCGCGGCTGCGGGATGTGCGCTGCGTCGGTTTATCGGCCCGGCGGCCTCACGTCGCTGCGATATGCTGTAAGCCCATCGCGAAGATTGGAAGGTTCCTGATGCGCATCGAAACCCATGGTCAGCACATCGAAGTCACCCCCGCGCTGCGCGAGTACGTCGAATCCAAGCTCGCGCGACTGGCGCGGCATTTCGACCATCCCTTCGATGTCCGCACCCTGTTGACGCTCGACAAGCCCGACCACCGCGCCGAGGCCACGATGATCATCGCCGGCAGGACCCTGCATGCCGATGCCAGCGGCGTGGACATGTACGCCGCGATCGATCTGCTTGCCGACAAGCTCGACCGTCTGCTGATGAAGCACAAGGAAAAGCAGTCCGACCACCACCGCGGGGAAAGCCTCGCGCGCAGCGGCGCGCTGATCTAGGCTGCGTGCCCGCGGCTGGGTGACCTGCCGCAGCCAAGCCGCGTCGACCCACTCCCGGAGCCGTGCCTACGATGCCTATGAACCAGCTCCTGGACGAGGACCGCGTCGTGATCCTCGCCGCTCCGGGCGGGCGTAGCGAGGTGATCGAGTGCGCCGCACGCCTGCTGGCCGGCGACAGCCCATCGGCCGCGGGCGCGATCAGCCAGAGCCTGCATGCCCGCGAGCGGCTGGCCAGCACCGCCATCGGCCATGGCGTGGCGATCCCGCACGGGCGCATCGCCGGCGTCGAGCACAGCCGCGGTGCGTTCATGCGGCTGGACACCCCGGTCGACTTCGGCGCGATCGACGGCGTTCCGGTCGATCTGGTCCTGGCGATGGCGGTGCCCGAGCACTTCGTCGAGCAGCACCTGCAGCAACTGGCGGAACTCGCCGAGCGATTCGGCTCGGCCGAGTTCCGCGAAACGCTCCGGCGGGCGCCGAGCGTCCGTCATCTCGCCGCCTGCCTCCGCGCCGGTGGGCAGCGACGCAGCGCGGCATGAGGGTTCGGGCATGACCGCCAGCATCAGCGCCGGGGAGCTGTTCAAGCAGCAGCGCGATCGCCTGGAACTGCACTGGCTCGCCGGCCAGGCCGGGCAGGAACGGGTGCTGGAAGCGGTCGAGACGGTGGCACGGCGGCCGTCGCTCGCCGGCTACCTCAATACGATCTACCCCAACAAGGTGCAGATCCTGGGTACCGAGGAACTCGCTTGGATGGACAGCCTGGACTCGCGCCTGCGCTGGGAAACCATCGAGAAGATCATGCAGTACCGGCCGCTGGCGCTGGTGATCAGCAAGGACCAGCACTGCCCGGAGGACCTGCTGGAGGCGGCCGAGGAGTGGGAGGTCGCGCTATGGGCCTCGCCGCGGCGCGGCCACGAACTGCTCAACCACCTGCAGTACCACCTCGCGCGCGCGCTGGCGCCGCGGGTCACGCTGCACGGCGTGTTCATGGAGATCTATTCGATCGGCGTGCTGATCACCGGCGCGTCGGGCTCGGGAAAGAGCGAACTGGCGCTGGAACTGATCAGCCGCGGGCACCGCCTGGTCGCCGACGATGCGCCCGACTTCACCCAGATCGCGCCCGACGTGCTCGACGGCACCTGCCCGGAGATGATCCAGGACATGCTCGAAGTCCGCGGCCTGGGCGTGCTCAACATCCGCCAGATGTTCGGCGACACCGCCGTCAAGAACAACAAGTACCTGCGCCTGATCATCCACCTGACCCGCCCCGACGAGGACTGCGAACCGGGCAGCGCCGGGGAGAGCGAGCGACGGCGCAGCTCGGGTATCGAGCGCCTGACCGGGGACAACGGCTTCCGCCACGTCCTCGACCTGGACGTGCCGACCACCACGCTGCCGGTGATGCCGGGCCGCAATCTCGCGGTGCTTGCCGAAGCCGCCACGCGCCTGCACAGCCTGCGAATGAAGGGCCTGGACCCGGCGACCGCGTTCATCGCCCGCCACAGCCATTTTCTCGAGCGCAGCGGGTCGTGAGCCAGGCCGCGCCCATCCCCAGCGGTGCGCGCGTAACGCTGGTCATCGTCAGCGGCATGTCCGGCGCCGGCAAGTCGGTCGCGCTCAAGACCTTCGAGGACCTGGGTTACTACTGCGTGGACAACCTGCCTGCCGAACTGCTCCCGCAGTTCGTCAGCGGCGCCGCGCAATCGGGCGTGGGCGCGGCCAAGCTGGCCGTCGGGATCGACGTGCGCAACAGCCACAGCGACCTGACCGATGTGCCCGGGTGGCTCTCGGCCGTGGGCGCGATGGGCCTGGACCCGCGGCTGGTGTTCTTCGACACGCGCGAGGACGTGCTGCTCAAACGCTATGCCGACACCCGCCGCCGGCATCCTCTGAGCCAGTTGGGCCTCTCGCTGGCCGACGCGATCTCGCTGGAGCGCCAGGTGCTGCGGCCGCTGCGCCAGATCGCCGACTCGCTGATCGACACCAGCGACCTCAACATCCATCAGCTGCGCCGCCAGGTCATCACCGAGTTCGGCCTGGGCGACGACGGCTCGGTATCGCTGCTGTTCGAGTCCTTCGCCTACCGGCGGGGCGTGCCCCCCGACGCGGACTTCGTGTTCGATGCGCGCTGCCTGCCCAACCCGCACTGGAACGCCGTGCTGCGGCCGCTGTCCGGCCGCGACGCTGCGGTGGGCGAGTTCCTCGATGCGCAGCCGGACGTCGGCCAGTTTTTCGAGCAGATCGGCCAGTTCCTGGACACGTGGCTGCCGCGGCTGAAATCCGACGCGTCGCGCAGCTACGTCACGGTGGCTTTCGGCTGCACTGGTGGCCGCCACCGCTCGGTGTATCTGGCCGAGCGCATGGCGGCGCATGCGCGCCGGCAGGGCTGGGACGAGGTCGCGGTGTTCCACCGGGAACTGGATTGATCCACAACCTCCGCCCGACGGCCGCGGGGTCCGCGCACCGCTTCCGGACCGTCACCGCGGTCTGCTAAGTTGCACCGCATGTCCGTCGGCGTCCTGCTCATCACCCACGAAAGCGTCGGCAACGCCCTGATCGGCGTGGCCAGGCAGCTGATGACCCCGCTGCCGCTGCGCGTGGAGGCCCTGGAAGTGCCGTTTTCGGCCGACCCGGAGGCGCTGCTGCCCGAGGCCAGCGCCGCGCTGCGGCGGGTCGACGGCGGCGACGGCGTGCTGGTGCTGACCGACCTCTACGGCGCCACGCCCAGCAACCTGGCAGCCCGGGTTGCGCAGCTTGGCACGCCGGTAAAGCGCGTCTCGGGCCTCAACCTTCCCATGCTGCTGCGGGTGATGAACTACGCCGAGCTCGAACTCGACCAACTGCCCGCCGTGGCTGCCGCTGGCGCGCGCAACGGCGTGGTCTGCGATGACGCGTGAGCAACCGGCCCTGAGGATGCAGCAATGATCGAACGCGAACTGACCGTTTCCAATCGCCTGGGCCTGCACGCGCGCGCGACCGCGAAGCTGGTGCAACTGCTGTCGGGGTACAGGTCCAACGTCACGCTGACCGCCAAGGGCCGCGAAGTGAACGCCAAGAGCATCATGGGCGTCATGCTGCTCGCTGCCGGCCAGGGCGCGCACGTGAAGCTGCGGGCCGATGGCGAGGACGAGGAGGCGGTCGCCGACGCCGTCACCGACCTGTTCGACCGCCGCTTCGACGAAGACAGCTAGGACCCGCGGTGCGCAGGGAGTTCACCGGCCAGGGGGCGTCGCGCGGAACCGCGCTGGGACACGCACGCGTGCGGCTGCCGCACGTGCTGGATGTCGCCGAGGAGCACATCGCACCCGAGGCGGTACCGGCTGAACTGGAGCGGCTGCACGCGGCCATCGCCAGCGTCCGCAACGACATCCACGTGCTGCGGGATCGCCTGCATGGCGCGCTCGCGCACGAGGTCGGCGAATTCCTCGACCTGCACACGCTGCTGCTGGACGACCCCGAACTGCTGCAGGGCCTGGACGACCTGATCCGCGCCGGCCGCTTCACCGCCGACTACGCCCTGCGGCTGCAGCGCGACCGCATCGCGGCGGTGTTCCAGACGATGGACGATGCGTACTTCCGCAGCCGCGTGGACGACATCGACCAGGTGATCGGCCGCATCCATGCCGCCCTGCACCGCCGCGACCCGGACCTGCACGGGGTCGCCGGCGAGATCCTGGTCACCGACAACGTCGCCCCGGCCGAGCTGGCGCAGCTGCAGGCCCAGGGCGTGCTGGCGATCGTGACCTCCGCCGGCAGCCCCCTGTCGCACACCGCGATTCTCGCCCGCAGCCTGCACATGCCGCTGGTCGTTGGCGCCGCCAATGTCCTGCAGAAGGTCAACGACGGCGACGTGCTGGTCGTCGACGGGACCGACGGCCGCGTCGTGCTCGACCCGGGCTCTGCGGACCTGCGCGCCTACCAGGCGCGCGCCCGCGAATACGCGCGCGAGCGCAAGCAGCTCAATCGCCTGCGCCGCGAGCCGTCGCGCACGCTCGATGGCGTCGACATCAAGCTCTACGCCAACGCCGAATCGCGCGCCGACGTGGCCGACGCCCATGCACTGGGCGCCGCGGGCGTGGGCCTGTACCGCACCGAGTTCCTGTTCATGGGCCGCCGGGAACTTCCCGGCGAGGATGAGCAGTTCCGCGCGTACCGCGACGTGGTGCTCGGGATGACCGGCCGCATGGTCACCCTGCGCACGCTCGACCTGGGCGCGGACAAGGCCGACGGCAGCGGACTGGCCCTGAAGGGCGAACCGAACCCCGCCCTGGGCCTGCGCGGCGTGCGCCTCTCGCTGTCGCGGCCCGCGCTGCTGGACACGCAGTTGCGCGCGATGCTGCGCGCCTCCGGCTACGGCGCGCTGCGCATCCTGCTGCCGATGGTCTGCTGCCGCGAGGAGATCCTCGCGGTGCGCGAGCGCCTGGAGCGGATGACGGTGCAGTTGCGCGAGGAGGGATGGCAGGTTGCCGAGCGCATTGCGCTGGGCGCGATGATCGAGATCCCGGCCGCGGCACTGGCGTTGCCGACATTCATCGACGACGTCGACTTCCTTTCGATCGGCACCAACGACCTGGTGCAGTACCTGCTCGCCGCCGACCGCAACAACGACGCGCTCGGCGAGCTCTACACGCCGCTGCACCCGGCCGTGGTGCGCCTGCTGCGGGACGTGATCCGCCGCGCCCACGTCCACGCCAAGCCCGTTGCGGTGTGCGGCGAAATCGCCGGCGACACCCATTTCGTCGCGCTGCTGCTGGCCCTGGGCCTGGAAGAATTCAGCCTGCACCCGGCCACCCTGCTGGAGGTGCGGCGCGCGATCCGCGGCTACAACCTGGCGTCCTTGCGTGGAAAGTCGCCCAAGCTGATGCGGGCGCGCAACCGCGCCGAGATCGAGCGCTGGATCGCGCGCTGCCGGGAATAAGCCCCCGCGGGCTCGCGCCGCGGCACCGCGCCGCCTGGCCCGAACGATCCGAATGCCGCAACGACAGTCGCAGGCGATTTCCGAACCGTACCGCTGGGCACCTTGGCCGGCACGGGCGATAATCATGCGATGAACGCATGACGACGGTCGCAGCGGCCGCCCCGCAACGGGTGGCGCTGGCGGCTTCTCCCGCACCCCGGAGCACCGCATGGCCGAAGCCCTCCGCCACGACAAGACCACGCGGCAGCTGCGCCTGCTCTCGGACGCGCTCGACAGCGGCCGTCTCGGGCCGGTGCGCCGCCTGGTCAATACCCTGTCGCCCGCGGAGATCGGCAACCTGCTCGAATCGCTGCCGCTGGCCAAGCGCGTGGTGGTCTGGGGCCTGGTCGACCCGGAGGACGACGGCGAGGTGCTGGTGCATGTCGGCGACGAGGTCCGCGAGAGCCTGCTGGCCGACATGGACACGGACGAGATCGTGGCGGCGGTCGAAGACCTCGACATCGACGATCTCGCCGATCTGGTCGAGGACCTGCCGGGCACCGTCATCGAAGAAGTGCTCAAGTCGATGGATCGCGAGAACCGCGAGCGGCTCGAGCAGGTGCTGTCGTACCCGGAGGACACCGCCGGACGCCTGATGAACCCGGACGTGGTGACGGTGCGCGCCGACACCACCATCGACGTGGTGCTGCGCTACCTGCGCCTGCGCGGCGAACTGCCCGAACACACCGATCACCTGTATGTGGTCAGCCGCCGCCACCAGTACCTGGGGCGCATCGCCCTAGCCGCGCTGCTAACCCACGAGGCCGGCACGCCGATCAACCGGCTGATCGACGACGAACAGGCCGCGCTCGGCGTGGACGAATCGGCGGTGGAGGTCGCGCGGCAGTTCACCGATCACGACTGGATCAGCGCCCCGGTGGTCGACGACAACAACATCCTGCTGGGCCGCATCACCATCGACGACATCGTCGACATCATCCGCGAGCAGGCCGAGCACCAGGCGCTCAGCGCCGCCGGCCTGGACGAGGACGAGGACATGTTCAGTCCGGTGCGCCGCGCGTTCCGGCGCCGCATGATCTGGCTGGGAATCAACCTGGGCACCGCGTTCTTCGCCGCCAGCGTCATCGGCCGCTTCGAGGCCGCAATCGAGCAGATCGTCGCGCTCGCGATCCTGATGCCGATCGTCGCCGGCATGGGCGGCAATGCCGGCACCCAGGTACTGGCGCTGATGATCCGCGGCCTCGCCCTGGGGCAGATCGGCGCCTCCAACGTCTACGTGCTGTTGCGCAAGGAGCTGGCGGTCGCGCTGATCAACGGACTGACGCTGGGCGTCGTGCTCGGCGTCGTGGTGTGGCTGTGGTTCGACAATCCGGTGCTGTCGATGGTCATCGGCTCGGCGCTGACCATCAATCTGCTGTTTGCCGCCAGCGCCGGCGTGCTGGTGCCGCTGACGCTCAAGCGCCTGGGCTTCGATCCTGCGCTGTCGGCGCCGGTGATCCTGACCACCGTGACCGACACCATGGGCTTCCTGGTGTTCCTGGGCCTGGCGACGCTGATCCTGTTGAATTGAGCGCTGCTGAAACCCCCTCGATGTGCCGCTCGCAAATGGCTACCGTGCTTGCCCGCCTGAGAGAACGTCGCGACGCTCCTGCTCCCTCTCCCTCCGGGAAAGGGCTGGGGTGAGGGTCGGGAGCATCGCGCCAGTGAGACGTCGCTCCATCTCGATCATGCGCGCTATTGTTTCCAGGCTGGCGTGCGGAAATGCAGTTCGAGAGCCGCCTCGCCCGGAGTTCGCTCCCCCAGATGCACCCCTCAGGCGCGCAGCAGGGCCGCCAGCACCGCCATCCGCGCGGGCACGCCGTTGGCGACCTGGCGCAGGATCAGCGATTGCGGCCCGTCGGCGACTTCGTCGGTGATCTCCACGCCGCGGTTCACCGGCCCTGGATGCATCACGACCGCGTCGGGAGCCGCGCGCAGCAGGCGCCGCGTATCCAGCCCGTAGTCGCGGCGGTAGTCATCGACCGAAGCGATCAGCCCCTCCTCCATCCGCTCGCGCTGCAGGCGCAGCATCATCACCGCGTCGACGCCCTCGATCGCCGCGTCCAGGTCATGGCTGACGCTGCAGCCGTCCAGTGTCCCGTCATCCGGCAGCAGCGATGGCGGCGCGCATATTCGGATCTGGATCGCCTCGCTGCCGGGGCGTTCACCGTCGGGCGAGCCGAGGATGCGCAGCGCGTGAAGGTCCGAGCGGGCGACCCGCGAGTGCTTCACGTCACCGACGATCAGCACCTTCAGTCGCGAAAAATTATGGCCCTTGGCCTGGCGCAGGGTCAGCATGTCGAGCAGGCCCTGGGTCGGATGATCGCTGCGGCCGTCACCGGCATTGACCACGCGCGTGCCGGGAGCTGCGGCCTCGGCGAGCCGCGCGACCGCCCCGTCGGCGGAGTCGCGTACCACGAAGCCGCGCACACCCATCGCCTCGATGATCCTCATCGTGTCCAGCGCGGTCTCGCCCTTGCGCGTCGAGGACGTGGCGGCATCGAAATTCAGCACGTCCGCACCCAGCCGCTGCGCCGCGAGCTGGAAGCTCAGGCGGGTGCGAGTCGAGGGCTCGAAAAACAGCGTGCAGACCGCGACGCCGGCCAGCGCCGTGCGATCGCCACCGGTATCGGCGAAGTGCTGGGCACGGTCGAGCAGCGCGATCAGTCCCGCGCGCGAAAGGTCTTTCAGCGTCAGCAGGTGCTGCAGCGCAGGGTGCTGGTCGGGCGTCGTTGTCATGCGGTCTTCTGGTGGCGTTTCCCGGGGCAACCGCCCGGGTGTACGGGTTTCAGGCCTGCGGGGAAAGCTCCATCGCGTCGTCGGGTGCCGCGAGCCATCGCTCCACGATGACCGCCGCCGCCACCGCGTCCAGCGCCTCGGCATCGCGCCGGCGCTTGCGACCCTGGGCGCGATCGGCCGCGAAGCGCTGTGCCGCCTCGATCGAGCTCAGACGCTCGTCGACGAGCACCACCGGCAGTTCGTAGCGCTCGTGCAGCTCGCGGGCAAAGGCATGCGCGCGCACGCGGATGGGCTGGTCGCCGCCCTCGAGCGTCATCGGATCGCCGACGATCAGGCCGTCAGGGCGCCACTCGTTGCGCAGCCGGTCCAGTACCAGCCAGTCCGGCCCGTGGCCGTGCACGTCCACGACCGCCAGCGCGCGCGCCCCATGGCCGAATGCACTGCCCACGGCCACGCCGATGCGTCGCGCCCCGACGTCGAAGCCGAGCACCGTGCCGTCGCGGCGGATCTGCGCTGCCGGCGGCGGGTCGGACGTCATGCGTGGCCGGCGTAATCCGCCAGATGCGCGAGATTCACCCCGATCAGGCCCGCGGCCGCCTGCCAGCGTGCGCCCAATGGCATGTCGAACAGCAGTTCGGTGTCGGCCGGTGCGGTCAGCCAGTCGTTCTCGGTCAGCTCGTGTTCCAGCTGCCCCGAGGTCCATCCGGCGCAGCCCAGCGCCACCACCGAATGTTCGGGACCTTCGCCCTTGGCCATGGCCTCGAGGATGTCGCGGGAATTGGTGAGGAACAGGCCGTCGGCCACGGCGAGCGTCGAATCCCACTTCATCCCGCCGTCGTGCAGGACGAAGCCGCGTTCGGGATGGACCGGCCCGCCGGCCAGCACGACCTGCGCCCGCAGTTCGTCGTCGCCGCCTTCGATCCCGATCTGGCCGAACACCTCGCCCAGCGTGTATTCGGACGGGCGATTGACGATCAGGCCCATAGCGCCATCGCTGTCGTGCTGGCAGATCAGCGCGACGCTGCGGGAAAAATTCGAATCGGCCAACCGCGGCAACGCGATCAGCAGCTGGTTCGCCAGGGGAGTCGGAGTCGCTTCCATGACTCCATTCTATCGCGCAGCCCGGGCAATGGCTCCGTGACGGAGTCGCGGTAGGGCTGACCTCCCACGGTGCGCAGCACTGCAGGTTCAGCCTCGCCCGCAATTGCCGGGTTCGACTGTCACGCGTCGCCTGGCAAACCATTATCATCTGCGGGCTTCCTGTCCGCGATTTTGACGATGCCCATCCGAAAGCTTGCGTTTGCCGCAACCCTTGTCGTCGGCGGCGTAGCCTCGTGGTGGCTGCTCGACTCCGGCGCGCCGCGGCACGACGATACCGAGGTTCTGGCCGCGTGGCCCGGGCAATCGCAGTGGTATCGCGGCAATCTGCATGCGCACTCGCTGTGGAGCGATGGCGACGACTACCCGGAGATGGTGGCCGACACCTACCGCCGCGCGGGCTATCACTTCCTCGCCCTCTCCGAGCACAACACCCTCCAGGTCGGGGAGCGCTGGATCGACGCGGACGACAACATCGGCGGCTCGATCGCGCTGGCGAAGCTGGAAGAGAGATTTCCTTCCGGCTGGGTCCAGCGGCGCGTAGTCGACGGCTCGGCCCAGGTACGCCTGAAGCGGTTCGAGGAGGTGGCGGCAAGAATGGCCGAGCCGGGCCGCTTCCTGCTGCTCCAGGGAGAGGAGGTCTCCGACTCGGCGGCCAGCGCGCCGCTCCACCTGAATGCCATCAACCTTGCCGAGTACCTGCCGCCCGCAGGCGGGGGCAACGTGGAGGATGTATTGCAGCGGAATGTCGATTCGCTAGTGGCACAAGGCGCGCGCCTGCGCCAGCCGATGCTGATCCACATCAATCACCCGAACTTCCGCCATGCGGTGAACGCCGAGCACCTCATGCGGATCCGCGGCGCCGGATTGTTCGAGCTGTACAACGGGCACCCGCTGTCGCTCAACCCAGGGCGTGGAGACCGTCCCTCGACCGAGCGGATGTGGGACATCGTGCTCACCCACCGCATCGCGGCCTTGGGCCTGCCGTTGATGTACGGCGTCGCCAACGACGACAGCCACCAGTACCACGGCACACCGAGCGGGCGCGCCGAACCGGGCCGGGGGTGGATCGTGGCGCTTGCCGACGAGCTGAGCGCGGCCAGCCTGATTTCGGCCCTGCAGCGGGGACGCTTCTACGCATCCACCGGTGTACACCTGACCCGGGTGGTGCAATCCGGCCGCAGTCTGCGCGTCGAAGTCGATGAGCAGAGCGGCGTGGAGTATTTCATCGAGTTCATCGGTACGCGCCGCGGCTTCGACGCGGCCAGCAAGCCAGCCATCTCCCGCACCGGTCGCGAGGCCTATGCCACGCGCGACTACAGCGCCGACGTCGGCGCGATCCTCTTCAGCACGAAGGGTGCCGAGGCCGAGTACCGCTTCGACGACGATGACCTGTACGTACGCGCGCGCGTCACTTCGACGCGCCGCCACCCCAGGCCCTCGCAGCCCCAGCAGTTCGAGCAGGCGTGGGTACAACCGGTGCTCGGGCCTGCAGGGCGCAACATCCCTGAAGGCGAACTGATTGCCGCGCCGCCAGCAGCGCCGCTACGTTTGCACGCAGGCGAGCTGCAGCAGGCATTTTCACCGCTGGCCGCGCGCAGCGCAGCCGGCATGATGACAAGCACCACCCGCGACTGCAGCCTGGACAGCCTGGCCGACCCTGCCGGCGCTCCGGCGACGGCATTGCCTCGCACGGGGGCTGCGGTGCTGGGCGGCTGGCTCGCCGACCGCAAGCAGCCGCGGATACCCGAGGCATTGAGTGTGGTGCTTCGGGGGGATGCGGACTTTGCGGTCGATGCTGCCAACGGGGCATTGCGCCAGGATGTGACCGCCGTATTCGGAAACCCTGCGCTGGAAGGCGCCGGGTTCAATGTGACACTGCGGCTCGCCACCGTGCCGGCAGACGACTATGCGATCATCCTGGTGGCGCACTACCCCGACCGCGATCTGGCCTGCGACACCGGCAAACGTCTGGTAGTGCAGTAGCGATCCGCAACGCTCGGCGTCGGCAGGCGCCGCCGCGGGTCAGCGGATCTCGGCGACTTCGATTCCGTCCATGCCCTGCGAGAGGGTCTTGGCGTCGCCGCCCTGGGCGAGCTTGATCCGCAGCCGCACCTCGTTCTGGGAGTCGGCGAAGCGCAGCGCGTCCTCGTAGCTGATCTCGCCGGCCTGGTAGAGCTCGAACAGCGCCTGGTCGAAGGTCTTCATGCCCAGCTGCGTGGACTCCTTCATGACTTCCTTGAGCTTGTGGATCTCGCCATCGCGGATGTAATCCTGCACCAGCGGCGTGCCGAGCATGATTTCCATCGCGACCCGGCGGCCCTTGCCGTCCGGCGTCGGGATCAGCTGCTGCGCGACCACGCCCCTGAGGTTCAGCGACAGGTCCATGAGCAGCTGGTTGCGCCGGTCTTCGGGGAAGAAGTTGATGATGCGGTCCATCGCCTGGTTGGCGTTGTTCGCATGCAGCGTGCACAACACCAGGTGACCGGTTTCGGCGAACGCGATCGCGTGGTCCATCCCCTCGCGGGTGCGCACCTCGCCGATCATGATCACGTCGGGGGCCTGGCGCAGGGTGTTCTTGAGCGCGGCCTCCCAGCTGTCGGTATCGATGCCGACCTCGCGCTGGGTGATGATGCAGCCCTCGTGCTTGTGCACGAATTCGATCGGGTCCTCGATGGTGATGATGTGCCCGGTCGAGTTCTGGTTGCGGTAGCCGATCATCGCCGCCAGCGAGGTCGACTTGCCGGTACCGGTGGCGCCGACGAAGATGATGATGCCGCGCTTGGTCATCGCCAGCGTCTTGATGACCGGCGGCAGGCTGAGCTCCTCGATCGTGGGGATCTTGGTCTCGATCCGGCGCAGCACCATGCCGACCTGGTTGCGCTGGTAGAAGCAGCTCACGCGGAACCGGCCGACTCCCGACACGCCGATCGCGAAGTTGCACTCGTGGGTCTTCTCGAATTCCTCGCGCTGCTGCGGATTCATCACGTTGAGCACGAGGTCGCGGCTCTGCTGCGGCGTCAGCGGATTCTGCGTGATCGGCGACAACTTGCCGTTGATCTTCATCGACGGCGGCATGCCGGCGGTGATGAACAGATCCGACGCCTTCTGGTGCGCCATGAGCTTGAGGAACGAGGTGAAGTCGATGCTGGTGCCGGTGGTGCTCATGGCTTGCTCCGGGGTAAATTCGCTACTGAAAAGGCTCAGTGCCGTCCGTGAAGGACGCAAAGAGCGCAAAAACGGCTGGCACTCTCTGTTTTTTCTTCGCGCTTTTCGCGTCCTTCGCGGATGAATGCAGTTCCGGTCCTGGTTCGCCTCAATCAAACAAGCGCTTGTCCTTGGCGTACTCGCGGGCCTGCGGGCGCAGGATCATCGAGCGTTTCACCAGGTCCTGCAGGTGCTGGTCGAGCGTCATCATTCCCTGCTGCTGGCCGGTCTGGATCGCCGAATACATCTGCGCGACCTTGTCCTCGCGGATCAGGTTGCGGATCGCCGGCGTGCCGACCATGATTTCCCAAGCCGCGGTGCGACCACCGCCCACCTTCTTCAACAGCGCCTGCGAGATCACCGCGCGCAGCGACTCGGACAGCATCGAGCGCACCATCGGCTTTTCGCCGGCGGGGAACACGTCGATGATGCGGTCGACCGTCTTGGCCGCCGACGAGGTATGCAGCGTGCCGAACACCAGGTGCCCGGTTTCCGCCGCTGTCAGCGCCAGCCGAATCGTTTCCAGGTCGCGCAGCTCGCCGACCAGGATGTAGTCCGGGTCCTCGCGCAGCGCCGAGCGCAGCGCCTCGTTGAAGCCGTGCGTGTCGCGGTGGACCTCGCGCTGGTTGATCAGGCACTTCTGCGAGGTATGCACGAACTCGATCGGATCCTCGACCGACAGGATGTGCGCGTATTCGCTCTTGTTGACGTAGTCGATCATCGCCGCAAGCGTCGTCGACTTGCCCGAGCCGGTCGGGCCGGTGACCAGGATCAGGCCCTGCGGCTGGTCGATGAGGTCCTTGAAGATCTTGGGGCAACCCAGCTCTTCGAGCGTCAGCACCTCGGAAGGAATCGTGCGGAACACCGCGCCGGCACCGCGGTTCTGGTTGAACGCGTTGACGCGGAAGCGGGCCAGGCCCGGGATCTCGAACGAGAAGTCGACCTCCAGGAACTCTTCGTAGTCGCGGCGTTGCTTGTCCGACATGATGTCGTACACCAGCGCGTGCACCGACTTGTGATCCAGGGCGGGGATGTTGATGCGGCGCACGTCGCCGTCGACCCGGATCATCGGCGGCAGGCCCGCCGACAGATGCAGATCGGATGCTTTGTTCTTGACCGAAAACGCCAACAGTTCGGCGATATCCATGCATGTCCCCTGCAACCACAAATATGGACCAGCCGGCGAATGCTGGTACGAAGCCACCCCTGCGCGGCAGTATAGCCTCGCACTCCAGCCCTCAATCCAGCACCTGCGTCGAGGATTCACGCCGTGGCCGCACGCGTTTTGCGCGACATCCTGCAGCAGCTTGGCGATGCGGCTGTTCAGGCCCGGCGTTCGCCGCCACGGCTGCTTGCGGTGAGCAAGACTCAAGCTGCGACGGCCGTCGCGGAATTGGCGGCCGCCGGCCAGCGCGAGTTCGGCGAGAACTACGTCCAGGAAGCCCGCGCCAAGCAGGTCGAACTGTCGGCGGGGACGGATCGGCGAATCGATGCGTCGACGCTGCAGTGGCACCTGATCGGCCACCTGCAGTCGAACAAGGCGCGCGACGCGGCCGAGCTGTTCGACTGGGTGCAGACCGTGGACCGCCTCAAGCTGGTGGGCGCGCTCGCCTCGCACCGCGCCGACGAGCGGCCGCCATTGAACGTGCTGATCCAGGTCAACATCGACGACGAGGCGAGCAAGCACGGGTGCGCGCCCGGCGAGGTGGCGGCGCTGGCCGAGGCAGTGGCCTCCCAGCCGCGACTGCGCCTGCGCGGGCTGATGGTGATCCCCATCCCGCACGCCGACCCCGAAATGCGACGGCCGGCGTTCCGCAGGACCCGCGAGTTGTTCGAAGTGCTGCAGCGCGCCCATCCGGGCGTGGATACGCTGTCGATGGGGATGAGCGACGACGCCCACGTGGCGGTCGCCGAAGGGGCGACGATGGTGCGGATTGGCACGGCGTTGTTCGGGGCTCGCGGCGGGGCTCTGGACGGGAGCCGGGGACCGGGGGCCGGGAATTGGGGAGGTGCCACGGCATAGTAGGATCGGTGTCCGGATCGGATTGCGCCACGCGCGGGTTTCACGGGCAGATCGTGTTCCGGGCCGATCGTGTTCGAAGATCGCCTGCCCCCGAGTGTGCTGCGTATCGCCAGGATCATCGCGGCCCATGTTCCCTGCGCTTGCTATCGTGACGGCTCTACCGAATCTGCAGGTACGCATGAACTCCACGAGTCCCGAGCCCCAAGTCCCGAGCCCTCACCGCGACTCCCGTACCGACGCCATCGCCTTCATCGGCGGCGGAAACATGGCGCGCAGCCTGATCGGCGGACTGGTCGCTCGCGGGACCCCGGCTGCGAACCTGCGCGTGGCCGAGCCGGTCGAGGGCCTGCGCCAGGCGCTGCAGAAGGATTTCGGCGTGCGCTGTTTCGCCAGCGCCGGCGAAGCGGCGGACGGCGCGGGCGTGTGGCTGTTCGCGGTGAAGCCGCAGGTCATGCGCACGGTCTGCAGCGAGCTGTCGGCGCTGGCGCGCGAGCGGCGTCCGGTGGCCATTTCGATCGCCGCGGGGATCACCGCCGGGCAGATGGCACGGTGGCTGGGCGCCGGAGCAGGCGACGCGGTGGCGGTGGTGCGGGCGATGCCCAACACCCCGGCGCTGATCGGCGAAGGCATCACCGGCCTGTATGCCAATGCCGACGTAAGCCAGGCCCAACGCGACCAGGCCGCGAGCCTGCTCAGTGCCGTCGGGCCTGCCGTGTGGATCGACGACGAAGCGCAGATGGATGCGGTCACGGCCGTGTCCGGCAGCGGGCCTGCGTACCTGTTCCTGCTGGCCGAGGCGATGCAGGCGGCAGGCGAGCAGCAGGGGTTGCCGGCGGAAAAGGCACGCGCGCTGGCGACGCAGACCCTGCTGGGCGCCGCGCGAATGCTGGCCCAATCGGGGGAGTTGCCGGCGACGCTGCGCAGCCGCGTCACGTCCCCCGGCGGTACCACGCAGGCGGCGGTGGAGGCCTTCGAGAGCGGCGGCTTCCACGCCCTGGTCGCCAGCGCGATCGGGGCTGCGACCGAGCGTGGCCGCGAGCTCTCCGCCGCGAACGACTGACCACCCACTCGATCAGGCGACCCTGCCCATGCCACGCCCCGCCCTCTGGATGCGCCCCGCAGGAATGCTCCTGCCCGCCCTGCTCTGGCTGACGACCCTGGCCGCTTGTGGCGGCGGCAGCTCGCCGCCGCGGACCGCGTCCGCCGCTCCGCCGGAGGCCATCACCCGGTCGGGCGACGTCACGATCCGCGCGAGCGCGGTGCCCACCTCGATGCTGGGCGAAGTCGTGGCACGCCGTTACGGCATCCGCAGCAGCGAAGAGACGATCCTGCTGCTGGTCGCACTGCGTCGCGGCAAGGATGCGAACGAAACCTCGGTGCCGGCGAAGGTCGGCGTCACCGTCACCGACCTGTCGGGCCAGCGCCAGGACGTGCCGATGCGCGAGCTTCGCAGCGGCGATCTGCTGGATTACGTCGGTACCGTGGATATCTCAGGTCCCGACACCCTGCGCTTCGTGGTGCGCACGGTGCGCGAGAACGGCGAGGTGTCCACCCTGCAGTTCGCGCGGGAATTCCACCCGCTCTGACCGGCGCCCGACGCGCCGCGATCAGCGGAAAGCGTCGCAGGCCGGGTCCCGCTTCGCGGCGCGGCCCCGCAGCTCCTGCTCCGTTTCGCGCAGTTGCTCGCTCCAGCGGCCGTCGCCGCCGGCGCCGGCCACCGCGGCCCGCAAGGCGCCGCGGGCTTCGCCGTCGCACCCCAGTTCCCAGAGCACGCTTGCATGATTGTTTCCCAGGACCGGGTCCGAGGACGCGTGCGCAAGTCCGTCGCGGTAATGCCGCGCGGCCGCGATCCGATCGCCCCCCGCGTAGGCGGCGTTGCCCAGCGCCAGGTGCACGCGCGGGTCGCCGGGCCAGCGCCGCAGCGCGGCCTGGTAGGCAGGACCGGCCGCCGCGTCGCCTGCCACCGCCTCGAAATCGGCCACGGCTGCCAGGTACGGCGCCGGCTCGGAGAGCGCAGGCATCTCTCCTGGCCGCAACGCGACCATCGCCCAGCGACCCGCCCAGTCCCAGGTTCGCAGGAACTTCGGCGCCCGCAGTTCCAGGCCGCGGCGCGTTCCGCTGTTGAGGATCAGCCGGTTGCGCGCGGGGTCGCTGCCGACCAGCACCGCGTAGTGCCAGTGCGGCACGCTGCGGGTCAGCAGGTTCTGCAGTACCAGTAACGGCCGCCCGTCATGCAGTTGTGCCAGGAGCGCGTCCGGATTGCCCTGGACGACGTAGGGGATGCGGCCCGCACGGCGCGTGGCGGCGACGAGCTCCAGCTGCAGGCTGCCTTCGCGCTCGGGCAGATACACCTGCGGCGCCAGCCGCTCGGGGCTGGTCGCCACCTCGCTCGCACCAAGGATCGTCGCCAGCGCGGCGGGGCCGCAGTGGTATTGGGTCTGTGGATAAAACGGAACGTCGCCCAGCACCAGCGCCGCTGCGTCAGGGGCGGCCCTGCTCAGTTGCCACGCCGGATTGATCGAGCACCCCGACAACGCCATCGCGGTGGCGAGCGCCAGGCTCGCC
>JALYOG010000077.1 GCA_030856985.1 Pseudomonadota bacterium
GCTGGTCGCACTGCGCGGCGTGGAGCTGCACCTCATGCGCATCGACGACCTGGCCGGTGCGATCGACTGCCACGCCGACGTGCTGAGCGACAGCGACGCCGGCTGGCAGTATCAGTTCCGCCTGGACCACGGCGGAACACCGCTTGCCGAAGGCCGCGCGGCGGTCATGCTGCAGACTTGAGGATGGCGCCGGCAGGCTACGCGTCCGCCATCCACCGCCCCGAGGAAACCGAGCGATGACCCAACCGACCCCACGCCGCGCCCTCGTCACCGGCGGCAGCGGCGATCTCGGCAGCGCGATCTGCATGCAGCTTGCGAGCGACGGACTGCACGTGATCGTGCATGCGCACGGCAACATCGATCGCGCCGAGCGCGTGGTGGCCGCGATCCACCACGAGGGCGGCAGCGCGCAGGCGGTCGCGTTCGACGTCGCCGACGGCGAGGCGACCCGCGTCGCGCTCGACGCACTGCTGGCCGACGGGCCGATCCAGGTGGTGGTGAACAACGCCGGGGTCCATGACGACGCGCCGATGGCCGGCATGAGCGATGCACAGTGGAAGCGCGTCATCGACGTGTCCCTGCACGGTTTCTTCCACGTCACCCAGCCATTGCTGCTGCCGATGGCGCGCACGCGCTGGGGGCGCATCGTGAGCGTGTCGTCGGTCGCGGCGGTACTGGGCAACCGCGGCCAGGCCAATTACGCGGCGGCGAAGGCCGGGCTGCACGGCGCCTCGCGCTCGCTGGCACGGGAGATGGCCAGCCGCGGCGTCAGCGTCAACGTCGTCGCCCCCGGGATGATCGCCGGGCGCATGGCCGACGGCACGTTTACCCAGGAGATGATCAAGCAGACCGTGCCCGCCGGCCGCGCCGGCCGCCCGGAGGAAGTCGCCGCGCTCGTGGCATTCCTGTGCTCGGACGCGGCCGGATACATCAACGGCCAGGTGATCGGCATCAATGGAGGGATGGGGTGAGTTGCGCCTGTGCGTAGCTGACCAGATCCTGCCAGTTCTGCGCAGCCTCCGTCATGTGCATCAGCCGCAGCGCCGATCCGGCGGGATAGGTCTGCGCCTGGGTCAGGTTCTGCGTCACCAGATCGCTCATCGATTGGATCGGGAGGAATGCCCCGGCGACCGCGCTGCCGGCATCGATCGCAACGGCAGCCTGGTTGGCGACCGCGGTGAATGGATTGGCGAGCAAGGCGATCGACTGGTTCACGACGTCGCGCGCCCCGTTGTACTGGTCCTGGACCGTGCCGCTGCCGCAGCTCAGCTGACCCATCAGGTCCATCGCCTGGTTCTGGATCCAGGTATCCACAGTGGTCGTGGTATTGGCCAGCAGGGTGGTGACGCTCGGGCTCGGCTGGCTGATCCAGCTGATGTATGCGGCCAGCGTCTGCAGCGCCTGGTTTGCCCAGGTGAGGTTGCCGCCGACGTTATTCTGGGCATCGGCGAAGAACACCGCCAGCTGGTCTGCCTGTTGCGGTGTCTCGGAGCCGGACTGGGCGATTGCCGCGTCGATCGAATTGATTCCGGCGATTGCCGCCGTGACCCGCTGATCCGTGCCCGGCAACGATTGCAACACCCATTGCCGCGTCGCCGAAAACGCGTTGGTGAACGGGCCGAGCAGATCGTTCCCCGTAACCCAGGGATAGAAATACCCGTTCCTCATCCAGTCGCTGACGTCGAACCACCAGTTCCAGTCCTGCTCCTTGAATCCGCAGTCGTACGAGCAGTCTCCGTCGTTGGAAAACCGCCCGAAGCTGCCGGCCGCGATGGCGGCATTGGCGGTACCGCAGAGCTGGTCGAGAGTCTGCAACGCGGCAAACAGGGCGGGCGCCGCCGGCGGCGAATCGCCTACGACGAACTCGTGGGTGTTGATTTCCTGCCGCCTGGACAGCGACCTGTTTGCCTTGAAGCCATGCGTCGAGCCGGTCACCATATGCATTAAGCGCTCCCCAAATCCGTTTGTCCGGTTTTTAATAGCACAATACGGGCGCTTTCGCCTGATCGAAAATGCCGATTGACTTCGCGGAATCACTCCGATAGATTTTCGCACCCGGACTCACAAGGATGCCGGTCAGGGAAAATTATTATGGATGACGCTGCGACTCACGCGGGGGCGGGACTGCTTCCGCCGATCGATCTGGCGCCGCCGGGCGGATGCCGCGCCCCGGTCAGCGACTGGCCCCGCCTGCTCAGTGCGGTGGATATGCTCTCCTGCCGACTCGACGACGCGGTCGCGTTGCGCTCCCGCTATGGCAATCGTGGCGGCGCCTCGCTCGGCGGTCCGCCCGCGCTCATGACCGCGCTGGCCTACGACGCCATGCTGCTCAGTGCCGCGACACCGCCGGCCGACATTTACTCGCATTTCGTCTGGTTCATGCGCACGGCAGGCTACGCCGCGCACCGGATCGCTGGTCGGCTCCGCGCGCTGCCCTCCCTGTGGCCCCTGCGCAATGGCTCCACGGCCGAACAGGGCGCCCTGGTGCGAGAGGCGCTGGGTGGCACCGACGGCCTGGCCGCCGCCGCCCGCGGCACAGCGGGCCACGCCCGGGCACTTCGTGAACGGCTCGGCGACCCCGCCGCGGACCTGGAGGCGGCGCGGGAGCGTTATCGCGTGGCGGCGGAGGCGCTTTCCGGGGACGCGACCTGCTCGCTGCGCGCGCGCGATGCCGTCCACGCCCAGGTGATCGCCCGGGCGACGGCCGGTGCGGTGGCCCAAGGCGCCACGGTGCTTGAGTCGGCCGGCGCCGCCACCGCGCTCGCCGCAGTCCTGGCCGATCTTGCCGCCGGCATCGACGTCATGGCCCAGGGCTGGGAGCGCGCGGCGGCAGGTCTCGACGCCGCGCTCGACGCCGCGAGCGACGAGGAACTCGGCGACGAAACCTACGTTCGCGACGTCTTCCGCCTGGACGATGCCGCCCGGCAATGGGCGAACTTCGCGCGCTCGATCGACAACTATTCGGCCAAACGGCTGTCCTGACCTGCTGTTCGGGACCCCCGCCCGCTGCGGGCGGCCGTCGGCGTGCGGCGCGGCAGCGCCTGTTGTTCGCGTTGAACCACGACCGCCCGGCCGCCCGCCGGGCGGCGCGCAAGCAAGGAGCATGAAATGAGCACCAGTCCGAGCAACGTTGTGCCGCTTCCCACCCCGTCTTCGACAACGCTCGAGCCGCCCACGGGCCTGGTGCTCGACAATCCCAGCGCTGCGCCTGGCTCGCCGCCGCTCTTCGTTCTCTTCACCTCGGACTGGCTCGACCTCCAGTCCTTCATCGCCACCGCGGTGCAGTTGCCGGTCACGCAGGGCGACTTCGAATCCAAATACGGCACGTTCCAGGACGAGCAGCAGGTCAAGGACGTCGTCACCGCCATGAAGGCGATCCAGGCGCTGTCGCAGGACTTCGGGGATCCGACGGCCCTGATCGCGCAGCTCGCCCAGAATCCGGCGATCCTGCAGACCGACACGGCGCCGGCGCAGGTCTACACCCATATCGTCTGGTTCGCGACGAAGCTGTTCCAGGCAGCGCAGACGTTCAACCAGACCTTTGCCACCTTCATGGACATGCTCAACCCGAAGAACTGCGGTTCTCCCGCCGAATGCGGCGCGATTCTCACCCAGGTGCTGACCGGACCCGGCGGGCTGCAGTCCACGGCGGCCGACATGGTCACCAAGTGCAACGACCTCGTGGCCGCGCTGGCCGCCTTCAACCTGGCTCTCAAGCCAAGCACGGACGAACTCGCCAGCTACACCTCCTCGTCGGGCCAGTTCTACATCGATGTCCAATCCGCCATCACCCAGGACATTTCGGACGTCGCCACCTACCAGCAGGCCGCCGACGACGCCTACTCGCAGTGGAAGGACTACACGATCGCCGCCGTGACCACGTCCGTCGGCCTGATGGTGCTCACCGGCGGCGCGGCCTGGCCGTTCGCCGCGATCGCCGCCGGCGTGCTGGGCGACAAGGCGACCAAGGCCCGCGACGCCTACAACGCCGCCTGCGACCAGGTGCACGCCGCCGAGGGCGACGAGGCGAAGAAGATCCAGCTCAAGGTCGATCTGGATTCGTTCAACAAATCCCTGACACCCGTGAACACGGCCGCGACGAACTTCATGACCACGCTTCAGCAGGTCACAGGCATCTGGATGAACATCTCGTCCCAGCTCGACTTCATCGTCAAGAACTTCACCCCGGAACAGCTCGGAAACCTGCCCTTCGTCATACAGGCGCTGAAGCTTCACAACGCGACGTCCGACTGGCAGATCATCGGACAGGCGGCCCAGCAGTTCACGGCCAATTCGCTCGTGACCTATCACCTGGTGAGCTTCGGAACCCCCATTCCCGCTCAGCAGGCGGCATAAGCGCGGTCGCAGTCGCACCTCCAGCCAACCTTGAGCAGCCCGCCCCACCGGCGGGCGCTCTGCAATCAGGACAAGACGATGGCGATCAACTGGGCCGCGCTGAGCGGCGAAGCGAACGAATTCACCGCGCTGGCGAAGGTCACCGACCCGATCAGCGGCGCGATCGATGTGACCTGGTGCGGCCTCTACACCCGCTTGTCCGACGTGGTCGCGGGGCTTCCCGCCACGGGCTTCAATTCGCTGTCCATCTACGCCGACACCCTGGTGCTCGATGTGCCGTCGATCAGGGTCAGCGCGCTGGTGGTGATGGCGCGGGTGGTGGACGTGAGCGGCCTGGCCGGCGCGCCGCTGCTGGTCGAGCCACTGGGGGACACCGCGTTTGCCGAATTCCTCGTCGGCTCGACGGCCGGCGGCACCCTGACCGCCGCCGCAGCGGCAGGCGGCTCGGCGGTGACGCCGCAGGTCGGCGCAACCACGCTCGATGCGGCTCTTTACTCCGTCACCGCCGCCGGAGGACTCACTGCCGTCGACAATTCCGGGAACGCCGCCGTCGTCGATCTCGTCAGCCGTTCCTGGGCGCTGAATACCCTCAATGCCTCGTTCGCGGCGGGCGCCTCTCTGTTCGACGGCTCGGGTTCGGATCGGCAGGTCGCGCAGGCGATGTTCGCCTGGATCGTCGCCTGCACGGCCAGCCGCGGTGCCGGCACGGGCGTCCTGCCGAGCGACTATGCCGAGCTCTACAACCAGGCCGCCGCGCTCAGCATCATGCTCAGCGTGCAGTCGGGCGCGGTGTTCGTGCCGGTCCTGTCGCAACAGCTCTACAGCCAGCAGATGGACCGGCTGCTCGCAACGCTCGGCGACTACGAGCAGCAGCAGGCGACGCTCGCGACGCGGACCGACATCGCCGCCGCCATCGCGACGGTCAGTGCGGCCCTGCAGGGCGTCGCCACCGACGAAGCGGCGCCGCTCCAGGTGCAGCTCGACAACATCAGCCAGAACACGGACTCGCTCTACGCCGACATCCAGCAGCTCCAGGGCGAGTTCACGCGCCAGACGCAGGAGGCGCACACGAGGTGGCAGGTTCTCGGCACCGTGATCAGGCTGGAGACGATCCGCAAGGAACTCGAAGCCCAGATCGACCTGTTCATGACTGCTGTCAGCCTCGGTTTCGACGCCGCCAAGATGCAGAAGGGCGACATGGACGGCCTGAAGAGCGCCATCGATGACGGGCTCAAGGCCGTGAACGGCGTCCGGGCCGCCATCGAGGCCGCGCAGGGGCCCGGCAGCGGCGACGATCTTTCCGCCAGCGCCGACGTCCTGCTGGACCAGCAATCGGCGCTGTTGTCGGGGATATTGAATTCGAACCTGCTCTGGCACGCGGCCATGCAGGGCCAGTCCGGCGCGGTGCTTCCCACCAACCTGGCCTCGATCACCATCGACCCGGTCACCAGCTGGGACAATTACCTGGCCGCCGCGGAAGCGGCGCTCGACACCCTGCGCGATTCGCTCGGCGACGACGGCAAGGCCGCGCTCGACTCCTACCGCGCGAGCCTCAAGATCCTCGTCGGCTACGGCAAGGCGATCGGCAGCAAGTTCGCGGCCTATGTGGCCCAGCTGGTGCAGGCCACGGTGGTTCTGGCGCAGATCAGGGCGGCCAAGAACGTCGAGGCGCGCTGGCAGGCGGTCGAGTCGGCCGCCAAGTCGAACGAGGAGAAGCTCGCCGCGCTCAAGGCGGTCCTCCAGAGCCGCGCCAACGGGATCAAGCGCTCCCTCTACGTGGCGTGGAGCTACTACGGCGCCTGCTATTTCTATCTCACCTTTACTTCTCCCCCGCATGTCGTGCGGATGTCCATGGACAAGGCGCAGTTGTCGGATGCACTGGCAGGCGTTGCCGACTGGGTGATGCGCGCGACCGGCGACGCGCCCGATGGCCAGCACGTGACGCTCCCGAGCACCGACGCGGTCATCAGCCTTTCGTTCGCGATCGGCCGAAACGGCGCCACGGGCGGCGGCGACGTGGCGATCCTCGAGGGCGACGCGCAGAGCGGCTGGACCCTGACCTGGACCGTCCCGCTCGGGACCGAACAGCTGAACGGGGTGCTGCCGAACGGGGGCGACTGCGCGATCTGGATATCGAAGGCGGACTTCCGGATCCAAGGCGTCACCCCCAACAGCAAGGGCAATGTAATCGCGAAGGTCGCGACGTCCGGCGCCTACGAGAACGGCTTCGGGCCGCAGCATGGCCATGTATTCGTCACCAAGGGCCTGGTCGGCAATTACGCCTATGCGGCCGCGAACGACACGACCTACAGTCCCTGGCAGGTCGCCACGGCCGTCTACATGACGCCTTCGCCTTACACGCAGTGGACCATGTTCCTGCCGCCGAACAGCGGCGACCCTTCGGCCGCCAGCACGTTGAGGATGGACCTGCATGTCGCTTATCTCTCGCCGTCCTGAGTGAAAAGCAGCCGGGCGACGGTTGCGGGCCGCTCGGCCGGAGCCGGAATCCATCCGCGCCCGGCATCGCGGGGAGCGACCGGGAGCAAGGAAGGCAGGTGGCCCGGGGCGGGCGTCTTCAGGCGAGCGGGCCGCCGCCACCTTTGCTGACGTTCAGTGGCGACAGTCGAAACTGCCATATCCAGCCCACGGGATCGTCGCCATGTCTGCACGTGCCGCTCTGTCCATCCTGCTGTTGGCGGCGTTCGCCGGTTCCGTCGGCTGCGCTTCCACGTCCAGGGTCCTGCTCTCGCAGCCGCGGCCGGCGGTCGCACCCCAACAGGTCCGCGTCTATTACGCCCCGCCCCCGGGCCGCTATGTCGAGATCGCGCTGCTGGAAACCTCCAGCGGCGGGCTGACCTACGGCCAGCAGAACAAGATGGACTCGGTGATCGGCAAGCTGCGCGCGGAGGCGGCGAAGCTCGGGGCCAACGGCGTTCTGTTGACCGGCACCGAGCACGGCCATGGCGGCGGCGGCAACGTCGGGGTCGGAATCGGCGGCGGCCGGTTCGGCGGCCGCAGCCACGTCAGCGGCGGCGTCGGTGTCGACGTCACCCCCAGGCCGCTGCACGCGCGCGGCGTGGCGATCCACGTGACCGATCCGCCTCCGCCGGAAAGCGCTGCGC
>JALYOG010000093.1 GCA_030856985.1 Pseudomonadota bacterium
GCGGCGCGCACGACCAGCGCCGCCGGCACCCCGGCGCGCGCGCCGGCCATCTCCGCTGCAGAGCGGTGGCGATCGGCGGCCACCGCATCGGGCGCCGACGGCGTCTCATCCACTGCCTCCACCGCGACATCATCGAACCACGCGACCCCTTCGATGCTGCGCCCGATCGAATTTCCGGGCGACAACTCCAACGTGAGGCGCTGCGCGGCGCAGCCCTCTGGAACGTGGAAGCTGAAGCGATAGCGGTGCCAATCGCGGCTGCCGCGAAGCGTCGGTCCGGCGCCGAGCAGCGCCTGGTCACGCACGCACCGCACACTCCATACGAGCCCCCGCTCGCTGCGCAACCCGTCCAGCCGTACGCGCGCATGAAACGCATGGCCGCCGGTCGGCAGCACCAGGATCTGCTCCATGTCGGCAGCCGGTCGTCCCGTGAACTGGATCCGCAGCGCCCGCCGTCCGCCTGCACCCGAGGTGGCCAGCAGATCCTTGCGGCTGCCGCCGCCCTGCACCAAGACCCAGTCGAAGCGCCCGGCAGGCGCAGCCTCGAAGCCGCCGTTGAAGACCCCAGCGCGCGTCGGCAGCCGCGTGGCTTCCAGGCCGCTCGTCCACGCCAGGTAGGCGGCGGTCCAGCGCTGCGCTCCGATCAGGTGCTGCACCCAGAGCTCACGCTCGGCGGGGGTGAGGCTCGCCCGCTGGCGCTCCAGAGCGAGCATGACCGCGTCGAAGCTTGCGGGACTTTCCTGGGACCACGCGGAGAGAAACTGACTTCGCCATGGCGGTTCGGTGGCAAGCTCGTCGATGAGCGCGACCCGGGTGCCGTCGCGCCAGGACAGCTGGCGCAGGTACGGGAACAGCGCGGGCCAGAGCGTGGCGTCCATGTCCGCCATCAGCATCAACCGTGCCACCGCTTCGGCGGGGGCGCCGCGGGCAAGTGCCTCGTCGGCCATCCAGGCCTGGGCCAGGCGGTCGCGCGGGGTATTGCGCAGGGCCACGCGGAAAAGTGCCGCCGCTCCCTTGCGTCCCGCCGCTTCCTCGATTTCGGCCAGTTGCCGGTACGCCCTGCCATCCAGCGGACGCTGCGCAAGCACGAGGCGCGCCCGCCGCGCCTTGGCTACCGGATCGGTTTCCGATTCGTTGATTCGAACCAGCGCCTCGGGGTTGCCGCCATGAAAACGCAGCGCCAGCTCGGGCGATGTTCTTGCCAGGGCGAGCGCCACTCCCCGCCCCAGCAGGGCCCACGAGACCAGCACCACGACGACCAGTGCCAGCAGCATGCCGGCGGCGGCCCCAGGCGCGGTCGTCTTCATCGAAAGCCGTCCCCCCCAGCGACGTCGGCGAGAGCGCACACGCGTCCTGGCCGGACCGCGCTCGTCACCGGGGAAGCTGTTTCGCCCGTTCCGCACCGTAGTTGTAGTACGCGTAGTCGCCGTACCCTGCGCGCTTGGCGTCGTACATCGTCACCACCGAACCGAGCACGCGTGCCCGGGCGGCGATCAGCCGCTTGTAGGCCGCCTTGAGCAGGCCTCGCCGGGTCTTGCCCGCCGCGACCATGAGCAGGGTGCCGTTGGCCAGGTGCGACAGCACCGCCGCGTCGGCCAGGCCCATGATCGGCGGCCCGTCGATGATCACCTGGTCGTATTGCTGGACTGCGATCTCCAGCAGCGCCTTCATCTTCGGACCGGCCAGCAGTTCGGCCGGATTCGGAGGCAGCGGGCCGCTCGGGATGATCCACAGGTTGGCGACGCCACCGTCCTGTGCCGCGTCCACGGGAGGGGTCGCGCCGGCGAGGTAGTTGGACAGGCCCGTGCTGTTTTCGAGCTGGAGAGTGCGGTGCAACGAGGGGTTGCGAAGATCGGCGTCGATCAGCAATACGCGCTTGCCCAGCTGCGCCAGGTTGCGCGCGAGCAGCAGCGCGGTGGTGCTCTTGCCTTCGCCCGGCGTTGCGCTGGTGATGAGCAGGACCCGCGGAACGCCCGTATCGGTGGAGAACTGCAGAGCGGTCCGCACCGAGCGGTAGGACTCGGCAAACGCCGAACGCATGTCCGCCGATGCCTGCATTGGACTCTGGTCGCGCGTCAGCAGCGGAATGCTTCCGAGCACCGGCAGGCCCAGCAGTTTTTCCATGTCTTCCGGACCCCGGATCGTGTCGTCCAGGTGCTCGCGCAGGAAAGCGACCGTCACCCCTGCGATCAGCCCGGCGAGCAACGCCAGCGCAAGGTTCTGGGTCAGGCTGGGCTTGAAGCGGTTGCCCGGCACCTGCGCCCGGTCGACGATCGACACGTTGTTGGTGGATACACCGCCGGCGACGCCGATCTCCTTGTAGCGCTGGAGAAGGGCATCGTAGATCTGCCGATTCGTGTCCACTTCGCGCTTCAGGATCGTGTAGTCGATGCTGCGGTTCTGCAGATCCAGTACCTGTCCCCGCACGGCGCCCAAGGTTCCGCCCAGGAGGCGCTCCTGCCCCACGGCGGCGTCGTACTCGGCCTTCACCGATGCGCGGATTCCGACCAGTTCCTGGTCGACCTGGCGGTCCAGTTCGTCGATCTGACCCTGGATCTGCTGCATCAGCGGGTACTCCGGCTTGTAGATGCGCAGGTTCTCCTGGTATTCGGCGAGCAGCTCCGCGCGCCTCTCCTGAAGCTGCCGGATGATCGAGCCTGCCAGCATGTCCGCCGGAAGCCCGGCGCCGCTGGTGGAACTGGCCTGGCGCCAGCGCGCTTCGGCGCGGATGCGCTGGGCCTGCGCCTGCGCCAGCGTGCTGTTGAGCTCGGTGAGATTCCGTCCGCTCAGCGAGCCGCCCTCCTCCCCGTTGACGATCTGTTCCTTCTGCGCGAACTGCACCAGCTCGCGTTCGGAATCCTCCAGTCGCGCCTTCAACTGCTCCAGGCGCTCCTCGAGGAAAGCCTTGGCATACGACGACGCATCAAAACGCCGCTCGAGCGTCGAGGAGATGAACGCATCGGCGAACGCATTGGCGACCTCGGCGGAGAACTCCGGGTCCGGGCTGTCGAAATGCAGCCGCACCAGTCGCGAATTGCGGATCGGTTCGACCGTGAGCCCGGCGCGGATCGCCTGCACGGAGGTTTCCTGTGCGGCCTGGAGTTCCTGTTCGGTGTCGGGCGCTTCCGGCGCCGCGTCGCGCCCGAGCAGGCGATCGCTCGGCGATGGCGCGAACAGCTTGGTGAACTTCGGATCCTGGGGAAGGCCGAGCTTGTCGCTGACCCGCTGCGCCAGTGCCCGGCTCTTCAGGAGCTCGTACTGGGTCTGGTAGAAATCGTCGCCGCTGCCGCCCTCGACGGGTCGTTGGTCGCCTTCGAAGTCGACGACCTTCAGGGCCTCGCGGTCGATCTGCAACGAGGTGCTCGCGCGGTACGTCGGGGCAGTCAGCAGCGTGGCCGCCAGCGCAAACAGGACCACGGCCGATGTGACCGCCAGGATTACCCAGCGCTGGCTCCACAGGATGCGCCAGTAGCCCAGCAGGTCGATGCCCACTTCCTCGCCAGCGGCATCGGCGAACCTCAGGTCGCGCGGGAACTGGTCGACCGGCGAATGCCGGGTCAACGCGCGCGGCTCGGCGTCTCCGGCGATGTGCGGAAGTCCACCCCGGTCGGAACCGGAGCCTTGATCAGAATCATTCATCGATCGGTAATTTCCCAGGATTCAACAGCAGGCGCGACCAGCGCTTTTAGAACACCGCGAAAATAGCCAGTGCGGGGACGCTTTCTATGAAGCGCCGCAGTACGGTCTTTGGTCCGGACTGGTCGACGACCACAATATCATTGCCGTAGATCCTGGGATCCTCCATCGCCCCGGCGCGGATCGCCTTGATGTCGAACACCGCTCCCATCTTCTGACCGTCGATCGTGCGAAACACGACCACGCCGGCCGGGTTCGCCAACGGGTCCAGGCCCTCGGCCACGGCGATGGCCTGCAACAGCGTGGTGCTTCCCGTCATCGGATAGATGCCGGGCTTGCGCACCGCGCCTTCGACCGTCACCCGCTGGCTGGTGGCCTCCTTTACGAACACGGAGACCTGGGGATCCTGGAGGTAGTTCTCTTGCAGCTTGCCTGCCACCGCCTTTTCGAGCTCCACGACGGTCTTGCCCCCGGCCTGGAAGCTCCCCGCCAGCGGCAGCGATATCTGGCCGCCGGCGTTTACCCGCACGGTCCGCGACAGATCCGGCAGCCCGTACACCGATATTTCCAGGAGATCCTCGGGGCCGATGCGGTACTCAGCGCCCGGGCTGTCGGCTCCGGCGAGGTTGGCCGGATCCGGCGCGGGCAGGCTCTGCGTCGGGGTGACGACGGAGGAATCGCTCCGGGTCAGGCCAGCGCCGCCGGCACATCCGGCAAGCAGCAACAGGGCTGCGAGAAGGGTCTCGATTTGTAGTTTGATCATCACAGGGTTACCTCTTCCGACTGGTCGTCTATGCGCGGCGAAGTCGCCAGGGCCACGCCAGCTTCGATGGGGCGGGGGCAGCGACCGCTGCTTCGGGCGCGGGCAGGCAGGACGGATCCCGGTCTTCCAGGATGCAGCGGGGCCGATGCTCCACCTGCCTGGATGCCTCTTCCTCGCCGAGCCGCAGCGACACCGCGTCGCGCGCTTCGGCCAGCAAGGGAGGCCGGCGATCGGAGCCGTGCGCGTCGGTCGCGACGATGTGCACAAGGCCTTCGTCGAGCATGCGCTCGGCCCAGTACCGGGGCCTTCGGCCGAATCGGCCGGTGATGCTCCCGGCGGTCAACTGCATCCAGGTGCCGGACTTTACCAGACGCGCGAAGACCTCGTAATGGGATTCAATCCAGCTCAGTCTCTCTGGATGCGTCAATACGGGCACGTAGCCGGCGGCGAGCAGCTGGAACATCGCCTCCTCGAACCCGGGGGGCGCCACGTGATGCGGAGGCTCCAGCAGCAGGTAGCGCGAGCCGGCGAGCGTCGGTATCCGACCATTGCGCAGGTTTCGCAGCAGATCGGGAGCCAGATGCGTATCGGCGCCGGTGGTCAGCTCCATGTCGATGCCGGCCTCCAGCAGCGCCAGCCTGAGGCTCTGGACGGCCGCCAGGATTCCGTCGGCATCATTCTCGTACAGGCCCGGATAGATGTGCGGCGTGCATGCGGTCACGGTGATGCCGTCGGCCGCCGCCATGCGCGCCATGGTCAGCGAGGTCGAGAGATCCGGCGCTCCGTCGTCGATGCCCGGCAGCAGGTGGCAGTGCAGATCGATCATCAGCAGATAGCCGAAGACAACAAGCCCATCAAGCTCTGCCGCCGGCGCGCACGGTGCTGCGCTCGACTTCCTGGCCCTGCTCCTCGCGCAACGGCGTCCAGACCTCCGAAGCGGCCTGCTGTCGCTCGCGCGCGACCGCCTGGCGTACCTCGATCGCACCGTGTGCGAGCTTGGGATCGAGGTAGACGATCCGGGCCGCCCTGGCCGGTGTTCCGGCCGCCAGCACCGACGCGGTACTGCTGGCCACTGCCCATCCGTTCTCCACGCCGGGCGTGGCGCGCGCCGGGGCTGCCGCGCGACGCCGCTCCCGCGCCGCCTTGCTGCGCTGCGTGGTGAGCCAGAAATACCCCAGTGTCAGCATCGTGAAGCCGACCACCAGATGAGTCTCGGTGCCCGCGTTCGTCTGCAGGACCAGCGCGGCGAGCAGGCCCATCGCACAGGACACCGTGGCGAGAAGGATCGCCACCTGCGTCGGCGAAAGCCCCCGGTCCAGAAGAAGGTG
>JALYOG010000150.1 GCA_030856985.1 Pseudomonadota bacterium
GCCCGCGACAGGGCCTCCCGCGCGTCCCCGTCGTGGCGATCTCGCAGCGCCCACGGCGACAGCGCGACCAGACCGCCTCCATGGCGCGCCGCGGCTCGCCGCAGGTCCTGGTGCTCACCCCGCGGGCGCAGCGAGATCACGTACCATCCGGGCGCTGACATCGGCATGAAGCCACTTTCGCACGGTTGCGGCGCGCCCGCAGCCTTCCGATTCCCGCCCGCGCCCGCCGCCAGCGGCGTCAGCCCTCCCCGCCTGAAGATCCCGAATGCACCCCAACGATCCGCTGCAGCGCCTATATGCCCACTACCAGTCGATGCCGCCGGTGGCGGTCATGGAGTTGGGCATCGCCGGCTTCGACGGCGCGCGCCTGCAACTGCACGCGCCGCTCTCGCGCCACGTCAACGACAAGGGCTGCGCGTTCGGCGGCAGCCTCGCGTCGATGATGACGCTGGCCTCCTGGGGACTGATGTGGCTGGAACTGGAAGCCGCCTCGCTGGAGGCGGACATCTTCGTCGCCGACAGCCAGATCCGCTACCTCGCGCCGCTGTACGACGACCTGCGCGTGGAGTCCGAGCTCGCCGCCGGCGCGGACTGGCCGACCTTCTTCGCGACGCTGCGCCAGCGCGGCCGCGCCCGCGCCAGCATCGTGGCCAAAGCAGGCCTCCCCGGCGGCGGTGTCGCCTGCGACTTCACCGCCCGCTACGTGGCGATCGCCCGCGGTGATCGCGCCGCCGCGCCGCGCCCGCTAGGATGATCGCCACTGTCCCTCCGCGGAGTGCGCCGATGCGCCTGATGCAGCTGATCGTGTTGATGTACGCCGCCGTGCTGCTGCTGGGCGGATGCGCGAGTACCGGCCGCGAGACCGACGCCCTGGACCGGGCGCAGTACGCATGGTCCGGTGCGATCCGCTGGGGCGATTTCGAGGGCGCGCGCAACCTGATCGATCCCGAGCTTCGCAAGGCGCACCCGATGACGCCGTTGCAGCTGGCCCGCTACGAGCAGGTGCAGATCTCCTCGTACCGCGATGTCGGCTCCGATCGCGACATCGCCGCCGGCACCGCGGTGCGCGACATCGAGATCGGCGTGATCAATCGCCACACGCTGGCCGAGCGCAAGGTCCGTTATCGCGAGAAGTGGCGCTGGGACCCCGAGGCCAAGACCTGGTGGCTGCAGGGCGACCTGCCGGACCTGTGGGGCGGCCAATAGTCGGCCAGCCGGCGCGGTTTTTGCGCCGCCATCGGCGCTGGGCGACAATCCCCGCCCCGCTTCCCGCACCGTGATCCCGTGACCCTAGAAGAACTGCTGGCCTTTGCCGGCCGCCATCCCCTGCTCTCGCTCGGCCTGGCCGCCGTCACCGTGGCCCTGATCGCCGCCGAGATCGCGCGCCTGTTCCGCGGCTACAAGAGCCTGCGCCCGGCCGAACTGACCCACCTGATCAACCGCGAAAACGCGCTGGTGATCGACCTGTCGCCGAGCGCTGACTTCGAGAAGGGGCACATCGCCGGCAGCCGCTCGGTCTCGCCGAGCCAGTTCGACCCGGAGAGCAAGCTGCTGTCCAACGCCAAGGGCCTGCCGGTGGTGGTGACCTGCCGCAATGGGCACGCGTCCGCCGCAGCGGCCCGACGCCTCAAGAAAGCCGGGTTCGAGAAGGTGTTCTGGCTCGACGGCGGCGTGCAGGCCTGGCAGCAGGCCGATCTGCCGCTGGTCAAGGGCCGCTGAGCGGCGCGCGGGTGCGCCGCGGATTCCGGACGGCGCAGCGCTCCCCTATTGGCCCGCGCGCGGCCGCCCCCAGCCTGGGAGGGCGGGCGCGTTGCGGCCGCATGGCATAATTCCCCTCTTTTTCCCGCTTACCGGAGTACGGACATGTCCGAAGAGAACCTCAACGGCGCAGCTGTGCCGAGCCAGACCCCCACCGGCCCGGCGTTCACGATCGAGAAGATCTACGTCAAGGACGTGTCCTTCGAGGTCCCAGGCGGCGCCGGATCCTTCAGCGAAACCGCGCAGCCGCAACTGCAGATGAACCTCAGCCAGAGCGTGCAGCGCTTGGGCGAGTCGGCCTACGAGGTGGTGCTGACGATCACGCTCAACTGCAATGCCGAAGAAAAGCCGATGTATCTGGTCGAGGTCAAGCAGGCCGGTGTGTTCACCCTGGAAGGCTTCGACGCGGCAACGCTGGACGGCATGCTCGGCGCGCATTGCCCCGGCGTGCTCTACCCGTACTCCCGCCAGCTGATCAGCACGCTGGTCCAGGCCGGCGGCTTCCCGCCGTTCTTCCTGCAGCCGATCAACTTCGAGGCGCTGTATGCCGAGGGGCTGCGCCAGCGCGCGGCGCAGCAGGCCGACGGCCAGCTGGGTTCCGAGACCGCCGGCAGCGCCTGACCCCGTCCGTGGCATGGAGCGGGTCCCGGGGCGCCGGCAACGTCGCCAATCGCGTGGCGGTCCTGGGAGCAGGCTCCTGGGGCACGGCCCTGGCGGCGCTGATCGCGCGGCACGGCCACGCGGTGTCGCTGTGGGGCCGCGATGCCGCCGTGGTGGAGGCGATCGCCACGCGCGGCGAGAATCCGCGCTACCTCCCGGGCATCCGACTGCCCGCAGGAATGCAGGCGACGACCGCGCTCCCGTCGGCGCTGCATGGCGCCGACCTGGTGCTGGTGGTCGTGCCTTCCCACGCGTTTGCCGAAACCCTGCACGCCCTGGCGCCGCTGCGCCCGGCGGATGCGGGCGTCGCCTGGGCGACCAAGGGATTCGAGCCCGGCAGTGGCCGCTTGCTGCACGAGGTCGCCGCCGAGTTGCTCGGGCCGCACGTACCGCTGGCGGTGGTGACGGGCCCCTCGTTCGCCAAGGAGGTCGCGCTGGGGCTGCCGACGGCATTGACGGTGCATTCGGCGCAGCACGCGTTCGCCCAGCAGATCGCCGATGTGCTGCACGGCCCCGCGTTCCGGGCCTATACCGGCAACGACATGCTCGGCGCGGAGCTCGGTGGCGCGATGAAGAACGTGCTCGCGGTCGCCACCGGCGTGGCCGATGGCATGCAGCTGGGGCTCAACGCGCGCGCCGGTCTGATCACCCGCGGGCTCAATGAAATGCTGCGGCTCAACCGCGAGGTCGGCGGCCAGCCGGAGACGCTGATGGGCCTGGCCGGCCTGGGCGACCTGGTGCTGACGTGCACCGGCGATCTCTCGCGCAATCGCCGGCTCGGCCTTGCCCTCGGACAGGGCCAAACCCTCGAGGAAGCGGTCCGGGCGATCGGGCAGGTCGTCGAATCGGTGCAGACCGCCGACGAAGTCATGCGCCTGGCCGGGCGCCACGGCGTCGAGCTGCCGATCGCCGAAGCCGTGCACGCGGTGCTGCACGGCCGCCTGACCCCGGCCGAAGGCCTGAAGCAGTTGCTGGCGCGCGAACAGAAGTCCGAATACCCCAGCGCGCTATTCCGCTGAGGCGTGAGCGGCGGCCGGCGGCCGGCGCCCGTTGCCTGCGCCCTTTGCCTTCAGTCAAAAAGAAGCCCGGCCGAGGCCGGGCTGGTTCACGGTGCTTGAGAGAGAGATTCGCCGGAGGGATGCCCGGCTTAGAACGTGATGCGCGGGCCGATGAAGTACTGGGTGTCGCCGTCGGCGAACTTCACGTCGCCACTGACGCCCCAGGTCTGGTTGAACTTCACCTGGCCGCCGACGCGGCCGTAGAAATCGCCGTCGAAGTCGCTGCCGTCCTCGTAGCCGGCCAGCGCGTAGCCTTCCAGCATCGGGGTAAGCGCGCTGCGCACGCCGGCCTCGACGCTGTAGCCGTCGAACGACTCGTTGACGACCTCGGCGCGCTCGTAGGCGACGCGGGTCAGCAGGTCGGTGTTGGGCGCCACTGCGTGGTTGTAGCCGACGCCAACGCGCCACTGGTCGACGTCGACACCCGGAAAGCGGGTGCCGCCGATGTCGAAATCGTCGGTTTCCTGGCCGTTGTAGCCGCCGAAGACGTGGAAGTTCGGGGCGACCGCCGCCGAGCCGTTGATCGCGAAACCGTCGGCGTCGCCGAAGTCGGTATCGGTGGCGGCGTAGCCAGCTTCCACGTACGTGTAGGAAAGTCCTTCGGCCGCGGTCGCGGCAAACGGAAGGGCGGCGAGCAAGGTCAGGGCGGGCAGGGAACGCTTCATGTGATTTGCCTCTTCTTCTGGTTGTTTTCTGGCCGGGATCGGGGCGGATCCTGGTTCGGCCCGGGCAGTATCCTCGCCGACGCCGAATCTCCCCTGAAGCTGCGATGACGCGCAGGCACGGGTAAATGCCCTATTCAGCATCAGGCGATTCGATGTTCGGCGCGGCAAAGCAAAAACCCGACCGCGGCCGGGTTTGTGTCGGGAGCGCTACCGCGCCGCCTACCAGACGACTTCGGCCATCGAGCAATTCAGGCCCGAGCCGATCCCGAGCAGGGCCACGCGGTCGCCTTTCTTGAGCCGGCCCATCTCGCGCAGCTTGCTCAGCACGATCGGCACCGAGGCAGGGCCGATGTTGCCGTGCTCGGCGAAGATCGTCAGCACCTTCTTGGGGTCGATGCCGAAGGCCTTGATGAAGGCCTGGGTGTGCACCTGGCTGACCTGGTGGATCACGTATTCGTCGAGTTCCTCCACGACCCAGCCCAGTGCGAGCTTGGCCGCGATGAAGGTCTTCTGCGCCAGCCGGATGCCCTCGGACAACAGCTGCCGGGTGTCGGTGACCATGCGGTCCAGGTTGCCGCGGCACAGGCCGTTCCACTGGGTCGCCGCGCGCGTCACCCCGCCGCGATAGCGCGGAGCGCCCGGCGCGAGTTCGGCGCGGGCCATGACCATCGCCGCCGCGCCGCACCCCAGGGTCAGCGTCGCCATCTCGTTGCGCAGCTGCTCTTCGCTGACGTCGGGCGCCGTCAGGCGCTCGAGCGTCTTCTCGTAGGCCAGGTCGGCGGTCTCGCCGTCGACGATCAGCGCGTAGTCGATCTCGCCGCGCTCGATCATCCGCGAAGCGATGTCCATACCGTTGAGGAAGGCCAGGCAGGCGTTGGCCACGTCGAAGTTCTGGCACATGTCGCCCAGCCCGAGGTTGCCGCAGACGATGCTCGCCGTCGACGGCTCCAGGTAGTCCCGGCTCACCGAGGTATTGATCAGCAGCCCGACGCGCCCGGGTTCGATGCCGGCGTCGGCGAGGGCTTTCACCGCCGCGAGCGTGGCCGCGTCCGACGCGAGCATCGGGCCGTCCCACAGGCGGCGCGCATGGATGCCGGCAATGTCCTTGAGCATGTCCGAGCGGATCCCCAGCCGATCTAGCGTCGGTTGCAGCCGCAGCTTGATGTCGTCGGAACTGAGTCGACGCGGCGCATCGATATGGGCCAGACCAGCGATGGCGACGTGTTGGAACAGCATGGGCGGCGCCCCGGAAACGGAAAACACGACAGGTTAACGTTTTGTCGCAGCAGTCGCACCAATAGCACGCCCGGTGCTAGCCAGGCGTTCACGTACGTCGTACGGGGGCCGGCTCAGCCGCCGATCGGATAGGTCTGTGCGCCAGTGCTGCCGGCGGCGCCCGGAACCGCCGCGTTGGCGCCGCAATGGTATGCGGCAAAGCGCTGCTCGCCGTCGAGCGGCGGCCCCAGCGGCTGGATGGTGTCGGCCTGGATCCCGGGCGCTTCGTTGCGCGCCAGCGTTTCGAGCTCCTCGCGCACGCGCAGCTCGTTGCGCTGGTAGAAGGCGACGCTGTCCTTCACCGACACCGCGACCTCGCCGCGGTGCTGGCAAGCCGCCGGCGCGCCGCCGGCGCTGATCACCCGGACCGAGCTGGCGCCCGGCGCCATGTGCACCCAGGTGCACCCGGCCAGAAGGCTCGTCATCAAGCCGGCAAGCAACAATGGGCGCATGGGGGAACCTCGCAGATGGAATGAGGGGATTGTGGACCCCTCGGCGCGTCGTGCACGCTGCGGGGATGAACAGCGCTTGACCGCCGTGCGCATCGTCTCGCGCCCTGCCCCGCTCGCGCCTGCGTTTTGAGTCGTCCTCCAGCACCTGTGCGTCGCCGGTGCCGGCGCGCGCACCGGTGGGCCGATCTGTTCCAGGCACAGGACCCATGCAGGGCGGGCGGTATCCTGAACATTCCCCGTTTTCCGGTGCATTCCCATGGCCAGTTCCGACCGCCCCCGCCACTGCCTGGTCACCGGCGCCAACCGCGGCCTCGGGCTCGAGTTCGTGCGTCAGTTGCTCGCGCGCGGCGACCGCGTGATCGCCACCGCGCGCCAACCCGGTCGCGCCAACGATCTCAACCGGCTGGTCGGGGAAAATCCCGGCCGACTGCACGTGCTGCCGCTGGACGTGGCCGCACCGCGCTCGCACGCCGAGCTGGTGCGCGAACTGCCGCTGCTGGCCGATGGCGATGCCGCCGAACCCATCGACCTGTTGATCAACAACGCCGGGGTGCTGCACTCGGGCGAGCGCTTCGGCAGCGTCGGCTTCGAGAACCTCGACGACAGCCTGCGCACGAATGCCAGCGGTCCGTTCCTGCTGACCCAGGCGCTCGCAGGCAGCCTGGCCGACGGCGCCACCGTGGCGAACCTGTCGTCGCGACTGGGATCGATATCCAGCACCGGCGGCTTCGGCACGCCGACCTACGCGATCTCCAAGGCCGCGCTGAACATGGCGACCGTGCTGCTCGCGCATGCCTTGTCCGAACGCGACATTACCGTCGTCGCCCTGCACCCGGGATGGGTGCGCACCGAGATGGGCGGCGCCTCGGCGGAGATCGAGCCGCGCGATGCGGTGTCGGCGATGCTGGCGCTGATCGGCCGCCTCGCCCGGGACGACAGCGGGAGTTTTCTCGACCGCCATGGCACTGCGGTGCTCTGGTAGCGCCCGCGCGGCACGCGCAGCGGCGTACCGCCGGCGGCGTCGGCGCCGCCCCAGGCGCCTAAACTGCCCCGATGTACGACGTCATCCTCCACCGGCCCGAGATTCCCCCCAACACCGGCAACGTGATCAGGCTTTGCGCCAATAGCGGCGCGCGCCTGCACCTGGTCGGACCTCTTGGTTTCTCGCTGGACGACAGGCAGTTGCGCCGCGCGGGGCTGGATTACCATGAGTACGCGCCGGTGAAACTGCACGAGTCGCTGGATGCGGCGCTGGCGGCGATCGCCGCCGGCAATACCGCGCCGGTCCGCCTGTTCGCGCTCAGCACCCGGGGTCGCACACGGTTCGACGCGCCGCGCTATGCGCATGGCGATGCGTTCCTGTTCGGATCGGAAACCCGCGGCCTGCCGCAGGAGGTGCTCGAGGCGCTGCCGGAGCCGCAACGCCTGCGGCTGCCGATGCGACCGCACAACCGCAGCCTCAATCTCTCCAACGCGGTCGCGGTCGTCGTGTTCGAGGCGTGGCGGCAGCGGGACTTCGCGGGCGGGTGCTGAATGTCCCAGTTCGCGACCGGCTACTGCGGCTTCGCCGGCGGCAGCGCGCTTTCTGCGCCGCCCGTCACGTTACATGGCCGTGCGCGGTGCGATAAGAATGGCTACACCTTGGCCGGCCGAGCCGGGCGCCGCGACCCTCCTCACCCATACCGCCGCCTCCTGGAGGCACCTCCATGGCTGGTCCGCATCGGCTCCACGACCGGGTCATGCCCGACCCCCCGATGACGCACGCCGCACCGTCCATTGCTCCCGAGGCCTGGTTGTCGATCCATGCCGCGACCACCGTGGAGGCCGGCGCGTCGATGCTGCTCTCCGGCCTGGCGGAGTTGGGCCTCGTCGGTTGCGCGGTGGCATGGTCCGCCGAGTGGCCAGAGGCGGTCGGCGTGCTCTCCCACCCGCCGGGTCCGTCCCCGAATGCGGCCGGTATTGCCGTGGCAGCCATGACCGCCCATCGGCTCCAACTGCCCGTGCAGACGCACGTGCAGGTGCTGTGCGACTACGGCAGCATGGCAGCGGTGCTGCTGGCACCGGAGGGACTGCATCTGCCACTGCCCCCCGCGCACCCGGCCGCCACGTGGCTGGAAGCCGCCGGTGCACGGTTGTGCGAGCTGATGCAGGCCGAACGCCTGAAGGCCTCCGTGGCGCAGCTGGCCCGTGCCGAAAAGCTGCAGCACGCCCTGTTCGCCATTGCCGACATGGCCGGATCGGACCAGGACATGCCGCAGATGCTGCACGGCCTGCATGGGATCGTCGGCGGGCTGATGTACGCGGAGAACTTCTACATCGCGATGCACGACCGCGAGCACGGCACGCTGCGGTTCCTGTACTTCGCCGACTCGGTCGACTCGGTCGGCCCACCCGACACGGAGTTGCCGATGTCGGTGGTCCAGGGCGGCCTGACCTGGTACCTCATCCACGACAAGAAGCCCCTGATGGGGCCGATTCCAAGCCTGCGCCAACAGGTGTCCGGACCCCTGCGCGAGCTGGGCACCAGGTGCGACGACTGGCTGGGCGTGCCGATGATGCGCGATGGCGAGGCGCTGGGCGCGGTGGTGGTGCAAAGCTACGTACAGGGAATGCAGTACACCGCGGCCGAACAGACGCTGCTGAGCTTCGTCGCCGAACACATCCTCAACGCGCTGGAGCGCAAGCGCGGCCAGGCCGAGCTGGAATGGCTGGTGGCCGACCGCACCCAGCAGCTCGCCCAGACCAACGCCGACCTGCAGCAGCAGGTCGCAGAACGCCTTCGTGGCGAGCACCTGCAGGCCACGCTGTACAAGATCGCGGCACTGGCCAATACCGACGAGAGCAGCGAGCATTTCTACCGGCACATCCACCTCGCCGTGGGTGAGCTGCTCAACGCCGAGAACTTCTACATCGCGCTGCTGTCCACCGACGAACGATACCTGGAGTTCCCGTACTGGGTCGACGCCTTCGACGCGCCGCCGCCGCCGCGCGCGCTGCGCAGGGGGCTGAGCGAATACGTGATCCGAAAGGGCACCGCGCTGCTGAGCGACCTGAAGATGGACCAGCAGCTCGTCCAGGCCGGCGAAATCGATCCGATACCGGCGTCCGATCCGCTGTCGCTGTTCTGGCTGGGCGTGCCGTTGCTGGACAGCGGCCGGGTCATCGGCCTGATCGCGCTGCAGAGCTATTCCGCCGAGGTCAGCTACAACGAACGCGACACCGAACTGCTCACCTTCGTCTCGTACCAGATCGCCAGCAGCCTGCAGCGGCGGCGCAGTGCCGAGGCGCTGCGCCAGCTCAACGCCGAACTCGAGCAGCGGGTGGTGATCCGTACCGCCGAGCTGAGCGAGCAGATCGCGGTGCGCGAACAGGTCGAGGCCAAGCTGAAGCACCAGGTCATGCACGACCCGCTGACCGGGCTGCCGAACCGGCTGTACCTGCGCGACCGCCTCGAGCGCGCCCTCGCCGGGCTGCGGCGCAACCCCGAGCGGCGCTTTGCGCTGCTGTACCTGGACATCGACCGCTTCAAGCTGTTCAACGACAGCCTGGGTCATCTGGCCGGCGACGAGGTGCTGTGCGAGGTGGCGCGCCGCCTGGGCGAATGCGTGCGCGAACCCGACGTGGTGGCTCGCCTCTCGGGCGACGAGTTCGCGCTGTTGCTGGAGGACACGCCGGTGCCGCAGACCGCATGCAAGGTCGCGCAGCGGGTGCTGTCCTGCCTGCAGCGGCCGATGTTGATCGCAGGGCGCGAACTGCAGACCTCCGCGAGCATCGGCATCGCGATCGGCGGCGAGGGCTACGACAGCATCGACCAGTTGCTGCACGACGCCGACGTGGCGCTGTACCGCGCCAAGAGTGCCGGCAGGCAGCGCTTCGTGCTGTTCGAGGACAGCCTGCAAAAAGCGGCGATGGACGTGCTGAGCGTCGAACAGGCGCTCCGCATCGCGCTGGCGGAGGGGCAGTTCGAGCCCTATTTCCAGCCGCTGGTGCGCATGGCGGACGACGGAATCGTCGGCTACGAGGCGTTGATTCGCTGGCGGCACCCGGAACGCGGGCTGCTGTTGCCGGGCGAGTTCCTCGACGTCGCCGAGGACAGCGGGCTGATCGAAGCGATCGACTGGCAGATGTACAGTCTGGCCTGCGCAGCCGGCGTCGAGCTGGTGCGCGGCGGCGGCTTCATCACGCTCAATATCTCGCCCAGGCACTTCCAGAACGTCGATTTCGACGAGCGCCTGCTGCAACTGACCGACCGGACCGGTTATCCGGCCTCGCAACTGCGCATCGAGGTCACCGAGGGCACGCTGCTGGGCGACCCGGAGGCGGTCGCGAGCATCCTGGAGCGGCTGCGCGGCGCCCAGGTGGAGGCCGCGCTCGACGACTTCGGCACGGGCTATTCCTCGCTGGGCTACGTGCAACGCTTTCCGCTGAAGATGATCAAGATCGACCGTTCCTTCGTGGAGCCGCTGGGGCGCGACGCCTCCCACCGCAGTTCGGCCATAGTCAGCGCGATCCTGGCCCTGGCCCACTCGCTGGAACTGGAGGTGGTCGCCGAAGGCGTCGAGACGGAGGCCCAGCGCGAGGCGCTGCTGTCGATGGGTTGCGTCTATGCCCAGGGGTATCTGTTCGGCCGCCCGCAGCCGGCCGAGCACTGGCTCGCACCGGAGCCCGCCGGCTGAACCCCTGGACTGAAAGCACAGCTTTCCCCGCTTGGGGCGCGAGCGCGGCGACGCCGCGGTCCTGCTGCCGACCAACTTCGACGGCTGGGAACGGATGCTCCAGGCTGCGATGCCGGTGCTCAGTGCTCCCGCTGAACGAGGCGGCACCCGAGGATCTGCCGGACTTCCCGCCGCTGCGGCATGTGTGGAGCGAAGGAGCGGCGCCTGCGCGGCGGCAAAGCGCCTGGCCGCCCAGCAGCAATAGCGCCATTGCGGACTGGAAGGGCCACCGTGCTGTTGCGGCTCGCAAACGTGAGGTCCTGCACCCAAGCAGAATCGCGGTTGTGTATCGGCGAGCTGGCCTTCAAAAAAAGCGCTCCGCCTCGGTCACCACCCGTTTCTCCCAGATGGGCAGCCGCAGCGCGAGACGGTCATCGTCACGGGGCACGTCCTGCAGGAAGTCGGTCAGCGCAGGCAGCAGCCATCGCGGGCTTTACCCGAGCACCTCGACGGCGTCCCCGACGCGCAGCGGCCCGGTGCCGCGCGGGATCAGGTTCATCCCGAACGTGACCCCCGCCGGCGTGCGCCGATAGCCCGTGAGCGTGCGCAGCGGTTCGCCGCCGGGGTCGCGCGTGAGCGTCGTCGGGTCGATGGTGGTGAACACGCAGCGCGTGCACGCCTTCACCGCATCGAATTCGATGCCCCCGATCCGCACGCGTCGCCAGGCGTCCTCGGCATGGGCCTCAGCCCTCTCCACGACGATGTTCGGACGAAAGCGCGACATCCGGACCGGGCGCGCGAGCCGGCTGTTGAGACCGTCGAGCGCGGCCTGCGTTATCAGCAGCAAGGGGTATGCGTCCGCGAAGCTCACGAGGTCCCCAGGTTGCCCGTGGTCGGGGTCGACGGCCCGACGCGCTGCGTCGTCCATATGCACGAGGTGCACGGGAATTCCCAGCCACGCCGAAAGCCACGCGTCCGACGCGGGGTCGCAGACCTGGGCCTGCACCCGGTCGCGCCAGATCGAGACCTCGCGGCGGGGCGCATCCTGCAATGGAAAAGGCACTTCGATCGGCTCGCGGCCGCACGCCTCGAGCCGGACGCCGCGGGCGGTGGGCGACGCCCGGATGCCGACGACCTCCGCACGCTGCCGCGCCGTGACGAAGCGCCCCTCCGCATCGACAATGAGCCAGCGGCGGTCGCCGGCCGGTCCGCGCGGCGTGATTTCGAGGCGGTCGACGTCGAGCTGCGCGCACGACTTGAGAGGATGCAGGTGGAGCGAGGCGATGCGCATCGGAGCCGTGGAGGTCGCGGGGGGAGTCGATTATCCGGCGAACGCTGCCAAGCGGGAGCGGGTCGCCCCGTACGTGCCGAAGCTTACCGACACGGTCCGTCCGGGAGGTTCACTCAACAGTGTACCTCAAGAGCGCAGGGACGGAGCAATCAGGAGTGCGGTGCCCACCTGCTGCGGCCGGGCAGTACCGATCCGGTGCGGGCGCGTTACCGGCTCCACGCCGGCGACGCGCCGACGCGCTGTTCAGCCCGGCACCGAGTCGCGATGCTGCGGCTGATGGCCGGCGGGTATCCGAACCTCGAGATCGCCCGGGCCATGTTCCTGGTCGAGGCCGTCATCAAGAACTAAGTGTCGGCGGTCTCGGAGAAGCTGGGGATCCGCGACCGCACCCGCGCAGTGTTGAACCCGTCACAGTTCGGGCCATCTGAGCGCCGGACTTCGGCCGTTCCGCCGCTGGCAGAACGTTATCCCTGAGCGATCCCCACCTGGGTCCGGTCGCGGCCACTCCAGCCGGACTGCCCCCACTGCGCTCGCGCCGGCGACCTCACCGGAACTTGACGACGGGCGCTACAGACTTCGCGCCATCACAGCCTCCGCGACCGCCATGGAAGACCCTGAGCCATGACCATCTCCGCCAATGAACTGCAGCAGGAACTGGCCCGCACCGAGGCCACGATGATCCAGGTGGTGCGTCGCGCGGGACGTGGCACGGACCCGGAGTTCGACCGCCGGCTCGCGCGCCATGCGCGGTGCCTGCGGGCGATGCTCGACGCCGATGGCCTGGTGGTCGCGATGGACACCCTGGAAGCGGCACGCCGCGCGATGGACGCCGCCGATCCAGCCGCTCCGCTGCTGATGCTGGCGATGTCGCGCGAGAACCTCGCAGCGGTCGTCCGGCGGCAGGCGTCGCGCGCGCCGAGCGCGCCGCTGAGCTCCTGAAGCCGCCGCGGCGCGCTTCCCGCACCACCCGCGAGCTGAGCGCCACCGCTGCCGCGGCTACCATGCGGCACCTCCCTGCCCCATGGGCGGTTCTGCGCCGCGCCCGCCCGTGCGAGCATGCGTGCTGGTCCCTTCCTCGTCGTGCAGCCATGTCCAGCCCCAGCGCAGAAAATGCACCTCCTGCATCGGCCGAACCCTCCCCGGGCGGCGAGGATTTCATCGCGGTCTACGACGACGTGCTCGACCGCACCCAATGCGCCGCGCTGGTGTCGCGGTTCGCGGCCAGCGCGGACATCCGCCCCGGCCGCGTCGGCAGCGGCGTGTTCACCGATCTCAAGGACAGCAGCGACCTGACCATATCGGGCCGCGCGGAGTGGAGCGACGCCGAGGCGATGCTCAACACCGCGGTCTTCAACGGGGTGATGGCCTACGTCCGGCGATATCCGCACATGATCATTGCGCCGCTGATGCTGGAAATCCCCGGCCCGGACGGCGCGCGCCACCGCCTCACGCCCGAGCGGCTGGCCGGTCTGGACGACGCGTCGCTGGCGCCGATCGTGCAGACGGTGCTGCGGCCCGGCGCGATCAACCTGCAGCGCTACACGTCCGGTCGCGGCGGATATCCCTACTGGCATTGCGAGCTGTACCCGCGCGACCCCAACGCCGAGACCCTGCATCGCCACCTGTTGTGGACGATCTACCTCAACGACGGGTTTTCCGAGGGCGAAACCGAATTCCTGTACCAGCGCCGCAAGATCGCCCCGCGCGCCGGCAGCCTGCTGATCGCGCCTGCGGCATTCACCCACACCCACCGCGGCAACCGGCCGCAGGGCGGCGACAAGATCATCGCCACGAGCTGGGTGTTGTTCCAGCGCGCCGAGCAACTGTTCGGCGCACGCTAGTGTAGTGTCGCGTTCTTGATGGAACTTATACCGCTCTTCGAACTCCAATGCTTTACTACCAAGCAGAGCGGAGATCGCCAGTGCGAGTTGCCCCCGAGATTGTGCTGACACAAGACGAG
>JALYOG010000162.1 GCA_030856985.1 Pseudomonadota bacterium
CCACTCCCGCTCCACCCCCCGCCTCACCATCCCAGTTCCCCATTCCCGCTTCACCACCCCGCCTTTGCCTTCCCCGCTCTCAAAGGAAAACGCCATGAGCCCACTCAAGCAACGACTCACCGACGACATGAAGGCGGCGATGAAATCCGGCGACAAGCACGGTCTGGGCGTGATCCGGCTGATGTTGTCGGCGATCAAGCAGCGTGAAGTCGACGAGCGCATCGAGCTCGACGACGCCCAGGTGCTCGCCGCGCTCGACAAGATGGTCAAGCAGCGCCGCGACTCGGTCAGCCAGTTCGAGGCCGCCGGTCGCGCCGACCTGGCCGGGATCGAGAAGGCGGAGATCGAGATCATCGAGCGCTACCTGCCGGCCAAGCTCGGCGAGGCCGAGATCGTGGCGGCGATCGACGCCGCGATGGCCGAAACCGGTGCCGCGGGTCCGGCCGACATCGGCAAGCTGATGGGAGCGCTCAAGCCGCGCCTGGCCGGACAGGCCGACATGGGCCAGGTTTCCGCGCTCGTGAAGCAGCGCCTGGCGGGCTGAGCCGTGGCCGAGCCAGTGGTGTTGCGGTTCGCGCAGCCGCGGGACGTGCCCGACATTCTCGCTTTCATCCGCGAACTGGCCGAGTACGAACAACTCGCCGACCACGTCACCGCCGACGCTGCCACACTGGAGGGGAGCCTGTTCGGTCCGGATCGGTCCGCCGAAGTCGTGCTGGCCGAGGTCGCAGGCACGCCCGCCGGCTTCGCGCTGTTCTTCCACAATTTCTCGACCTTCCTCGGTCGCCGCGGGCTGTACCTGGAGGATCTGTACGTCTCGCCGCGCTTCCGCGGCCTCGGCCTGGGCAAAAAGCTGATGGCAGGCCTGGCGAGAATCGCGGTCGAACGAGACTGCGGCCGCTTCGAATGGTGGGTGCTGGACCGCAACCGGCCGGCGATCGGCTTCTACCGCAGCCTCGGCGCGGTCGGCATGGACGAATGGACGGTGCAGCGGATCGACGGCGAGGCGCTGGCCGGTCTCGCCGCGGCCGGCGCCGAGGTGGCACCCGCGCGCGGCTGACCGCGCCGCCGTGGCATCCTCTGCGCGCATGGTCCGCATCCCCGACGCATTCATCGACGACCGCGCCGGGTTCGCCCGAGCACGTCGCCCTGCAGCGCGCCGCAGCGCGTGGGCTGAACCAGGCCACAAAGGCGCCTGACCGATGGCCCGAATTCCTGACAGCTTCATCGATGACCTCCTGGCCCGATCCGACGTGGTCGAGCTGATCGGCACCCGCGTGCCGCTAAAGCGCCAAGGCAAGGAATACGCGGCGCGCTGCCCGTTCCACGATGAACGCTCGGCGAGCTTCACCGTTTCGCCGACCAAGCAGTTCTATCACTGCTTCGGCTGCGGCGCGCACGGCACCGCGATCAGCTTCCTGATGAATTACGACCGGCTCGAATTCCTCGACGCGGTCGAGGAGCTGGCGAAACAGGCCGGCATCGAAGTGCCGCGCGACACCATCCAGCGCAATGCCAAACCCGACAGCCAGGACCTGTACTCCGTGCTGGAGGACGCGTCGTGCTTCTACGTGTCGCAGCTGGGCGGCAGCGCCAAGGCGCGCGGCTATCTCGACGACCGCGGCGTGGACGCCGACACCCGCGCGCGCTTCGCGATCGGCTATGCGCCACCGGGTTTCGGTGCGCTGCGCGATGCGATCGGCGGCGACCCCAGGCGCATGGCGCTGCTGGAGCGCGGCGGCATGATGTCGAAGAAGGACGATGGCGGCCGTCCCTACGACAAGTTCCGCGACCGGGTGATGTTCCCGATCCTCGACCGGCGCGGGCGCACGATCGCGTTCGGCGGCCGCGTGCTCGGCCCCGACGACAGCCCCAAGTACCTCAACTCGCCCGAGACCGAGCTGTTCCACAAGGGTCGCGAACTCTACGGCCTGTGGCAGGTGCGCCAGGCGCACAAGGCAATCGCGCGCCTGATCGTGGTGGAGGGCTACATGGACGTGGTCGCGCTGTCGCAGCACGGCATCGATACCGCGGTGGCGACCCTGGGCACGGCGACCACGGCCGATCACGCCGAATTGCTGTTTCGCAACGCGCCGGACGTGTATTTCTGCTTCGATGGCGACCGCGCCGGCCGCGGCGCGGCGCTCAAGGCGATGGAGTCGGTACTGCCGCGCATGAAGGACGGCCGCCAGGCGTTCTTCCTGTTCCTGCCCGATGGCGAGGACCCCGATTCGATCGTGCGCAAGGAAGGCCAGGGCGGCTTCGATGCGCGCCTGCAGCAGGCCACGCCGCTGTCGCAGTTCCTGTTCGACTCGCTGGATACGGATGTCAACCTCGGCACGCTGGACGGCAAGGCCCGCCTGGCCGAGCGCGCCAAGCCGCTCCTCGCGCAGATTCCCGACGGTGCGTTTGGCGACCTCATGCGCCAGCGGCTGACCGAACTGACCGGCGTGGGCGCGCGGTCCAGCTCGCCGCAGACCCACGTGCCGGCGCAACGTGCCCGGCCCGGAATGGGTCCATCGCCCAGGCGCAGCGTGGTGCGCAGCGCCATTTCGCTGCTGTTGCAGAAGCCCGCGCTCGCGCTGGAGCTGCGCCCGCCGTTCCGGTTCGCCGCGCTGCGCCAGCCCGGCATCACACTGCTGATCGACCTGCTGCAGCTGGTGTACCAGCGCCCGGACATCAGTACCGGCTCGCTGATCGAGCACTTCGACGGCCGTGACGAACAGGCCGCGCTGCAGAAGCTGGCCTCGAACTCGATGCCGGGCGACGAGGGCCTGTGGCGCGATGAATTCATCGACGCGATCGGGCAGCTCGATCGCCAGACCGCGCAGCAGCGGATCGACGAACTGCAGGCCAAGTGGCGGCAGATCGGCACGTCGTCGGCGCTGTCGGACGGGGAACACGCGGAGCTGAAGGAACTGCAGGCGCTGGTGCGGCGCTGACGCGGGCACGCCGCAGTTGCACCTGGTGGCGAAGGCCGCGCTAAGCTTCCGCGAACCATCGCTCCGGTACGCCAACATGCCCGTCCTGCACCGTGTGCTGTCCGTCGCCCTTGTCGTGGCCTGCGCCACGCCCGCACTCGCGCAATCTCCAGCAGCGGTCGACCGGATCGAAACCGGCAACCGCGTCAGCGAGAACATCCCGGAGATTCCGCCGGAGCTGGTCGAGCAGCTCAACCGCTACCAGAACACGCGTGGCGCCGAGCTGGCCGGGTGGACCAGGGACGGCTGCTTGCTGGTCGGCACGCGCTTCGCGGAGACCTCCCAGGCCCACCGCGTCTGCGCACCAATGGGCATGCGCGAGCAACTGACCTTCCATGCCGAGCCGGTACGCAGCCTGGAGCCCGCGCCGCTCACGTCGGATCTGGATGGCTTCGTCTTCGGCAAGGACGTCGGCGGCAACGAGTTCTGGCAGTTGCACTGGTTCGACCTGGTCACGCGCGCGAGCACATTGCTGACCGACGGCAAGGCGCGCAACGAGTCGCCGCTGTTCTCGCCTGACGGCAAGCAGCTGGCCTGGAGCAGCACCGCGCGCAACGGCACCGACACCGACATCTGGCTGATGGATTTCAGCGACGTATCGGCGGGCGAATCCGCCGCGAAACAGGCGCGGCCGCTGCTCACCGAGGGCGGGTTGTGGCAGGCGACGGACTTCTCGCCCGATGGCAAGCGGCTGCTGGTGATGAAGTACGTGTCGGCGGCCGAATCGTATCCGGGTGAGGTGGACATCGCCAGCGGCAAGCTGACGCTGTTCCCGGTCGAGGGCGGCAAGGCGTCGTTCGGCGACTTCCGCTATGCGCCCGATGGGCAGTCGGTGTACTACGTCTCCGACGAACCGGTCGAAGGCAGGACGCAGGAATTTCGCACGCTGCGCCACCACGACCCCGCCAGCGGCCGCATGCAGGTGCTCAGCGCGCAGATCCCGTGGGACGTGGACGACTTCAGCATCGCCGACGACGGGGCGCACCTGGCGTTCGTGAGCAACGAAGACGGGATCGACAAGCTGCACGTGCTGTCGTTGCCCTCGCATGCGCCGGTGCGATTGCCGGCTCTGCCGCTGGGCGCGATCGGCCGCACGGCCTTTTCCGCGGACGGAAGATGGATCGCGCTGTCGCTCAACACCGCGACGTCTCCCAGCGACGTGTACGTGATCGACCTGACACCGAACGCGGACGCGAGCCCCGCCCTGGTGCGCTGGACCCGCAGCGAAGTCGGCGGCCTGGACTCGTCGAACTTCGTGGCGCCGACGCTGGTGCGGTATCCGACCTTCGACCGCGTCGACGGGCAGCCGCGGACCATCCCTGCATTCTATTACCGGCCCCGAGAGGCGCCAGCCGGGCGGAAGTTGCCGGTGGTCATCCAGATCCACGGCGGGCCCGAGGCGCAGGCACGGCCGGTCTTCAGTCCCACCGTGCAATACCTGGCCAACGAGCTCGGCGTCGCCGTGCTGGTGCCGAACGTGCGCGGGTCCAGCGGTTATGGCAAGACCTACATGGCGCTGGACAACGCCGAGAAGCGCGAGGACTCGGTCAAGGACATCGGCGCCCTGCTCGACTGGATCGCAGCGCAGCCCGAGCTCGATGCCAGCCGCGTGGGCGTGTACGGCGGCAGCTACGGCGGCTACATGGTGCTGGCTTCGATGATGCGCTACCCCGAACGCATCCGCGCCGGCGTGGACATCGTCGGGATCTCGCATTTCGGCACGTTCCTGAAGAACACCGAGGACTACCGCCGCGATCTTCGCCGTCCCGAATACGGCGACGAACGCGATCCGGCGATGCAGGCGTTGTTCGACGCGATCTCGCCGCTGAACCACGCCGGGCGGATCACCGCGCCGCTGTTCGTGGCCCAGGGAAAGAACGACCCGCGCGTGCCGTATTCGGAGGCCGAGCAGATCGTGAAGGCCGTGCGCGGCAACGGCCAGCCGGTCTGGTACCTGCTGTTCAACGACGAGGGCCACGGCTTTGCGAAGAAGGGCAACAGCGACTATTTCGGCGCGGCGACGATGCTGTTCTGGCAGCGGCATCTGCTCGGCGGCGGCCAATAGCCGCGGGCGCGGCTGAACCGCCGGGACGCGAAGGCGCACACATGACCGAAGGCACCCAGCACGCTTCCGAAGATCCTCGCAACGCGGATATCCGCATATGGATCAACGGCGAGCTGAAACACCGCAGCCAGGCGATGGTGTCGGTGTTCGACAGCGGCTTCGTGCTCGGCGACGGTGTGTGGGAGGGATTTCGCGTGGTGCAGGGGCATCCGGCCTTCCTCGACGCGCACCTGGACCGGCTCATGGAGGGCGCCAGGGCGCTGATGCTCGACATCGGCCTCACCCGCACCGACCTCACGCGCGCGATCTACGACACGCTGGACGCGAACGGCATGCGCGGCGACGGCGTGCACGTTCGCCTGATGGTCACCCGCGGCGTGAAGCGCACGCCGTACCAGGACCCGCGCGTCACGCAGGGTCCGGCGACGGTGGTGATCATCGCCGAGTACAAGCAGGCCTCGCGCCAGACCGCGCTGGGCGGGGTGTCGCTGTACACCGTGCACGTGCGCCGCGGCGCTCCCGACGTGCAGGACCCGAAGCTCAACTCGCACAGCAAGCTCAACTGCATCACCGCCTGCATCCAGGCGACCGGGGCGGGCGCCGACGAGGCGCTGATGCTCGATCCGCACGGCTTCGTCGCCACCTGCAATTCCACGCACTTCTTCATCGTGCGCAAGGGCGAGGTGTGGACATCGACGGGACAGTACTGCCTTGGCGGCATCACCCGCGCGAACGTCATCGCGCTGTGTCGCGACAACGATATCCCGGTGTTCGAAAAATCCTTCAGCCTGACCGATGTCTACGGCGCCCAGGAGGCCTTCGTCACCGGGACCTTTGCCGGCGTGGTGCCGGTGCACACGGTCGACGGGCGCAGGATCGCCGGGCCGCCGGCCGGCGGCGGCATGGACGATGTCCGCGGCCCGGTCGTGCAGCGACTGCAGTCCCTGTACGGCGACTTCGTCGCCGCCGATGTCGCGCGGCGGACCCGCCCCGCATGAGGCCGGTCCTCTGAACGCGCTGTCCGCGGCGCCGGTGCGCGTGGCCATGTGGTCCGGACCCCGCAACATATCCACCGCGATGATGCGTGCCTGGGAAAACCGCGGAGACTGCGCGGTCAGCGACGAACCGCTGTACGCGCACTACCTGCATCACACCGGGCTGGTTCACCCGGCGCGCGAGGCGATCGTCGCGCAGGGCGAAATCCACTGGCCGAAGGTGGTCGACGCGTTGCTCGGCCCGACGCCCGGAGACGCGCCGATCTGGTACCAGAAGCACATGGCCCATCACCTGTTGCCGCATATCGACCGCGCCTGGATACGTCGCCTGCACAACGTGCTGCTGATCCGCGATCCGCGCGAGGTCGTGGCCTCGTATGTCAGATCGCGCGCGACCGTCACCGCCGACGACGTCGGCCTGCGCCAGCAGGCGGCCTTGTACGAGGAACTCGCTCGCACGGGCATGCCGCCGCCGATCATCGACGCGCACGACTTCCTCGCCGCCCCCGAGGCGCACCTTCGGGCGCTGTGCACCGGGCTGGGCATCGAGTTCACCGGACGCATGCTGCACTGGCCTGCCGGATCCCGCGACAGCGACGGCCTCTGGGCGCCCCACTGGTATGCGCGCGTGTGCGAGTCGACCGGATTCGAGCAGCCGGCGCGGCGCGAGATCGCCCTGACCGGCCATGCAGCCGAAGCGGCCGAGGAGTGCCTCCCGCACTACGAGCGCCTGCACGCGGCGCGGCTGAGGCTGTAGCCCGCGTCCTGGATCGGCCCACGCTGAAGACGGTCGCTCAGGCCGGGCCGACCGGCGCGGAAGCGGCCTCTCATGGCGCCGCTTCCGGTTGTTACGGCGTAGTGGGTGCCGCCGCTACCGCGTGCCGTGCTCGTGCGCGGTTGCGGTGCGCGAACCGTACAGATTCTTGACGTCGCGCAGGGGCTTGCCGTATTTCTCGCGCTGGGTCTCGCCGGTCGGCGGCTCGTCCCACGGCATCTTTCCGACGACCATCTTCGGGACATTGATGAACACGTCGGTGCCTGCCCGCTTCACCACCGCGCGCAGCGGCACGAACACGTCCTTCTCGAAGATCAGGCCGCGCGGGACCACCGCATAGCCCTCCGTCCCGTTGGACGCGGCCACGACGCGGTCGACCTTGCCGATCTCCATGTGGTCCGAACCGTGCACCACGTCGCCGGGCTGCACCTGCATGTCGCCGGCGGTGGCATCCAGCGCGGTGAGGAACTCGTCGACCTTCATCACCGCGTTGCCGACCAGCGGGAAGTTGATCCGCACCGCGGCTTCGTAGCTGGGCACGCTTTCCGAACCGATCGCGTCAGAGAGGTAGGTCACGTCGAAGCCCGCTTCGGCCGCGTGCCGACCGGTGCTCTCGCAACACAGGTTGGCGGTCATGCCGACGATCACGATGTGGGTCGTGCCCAGGCGTTCCAGATGCTCCGGAAGGTCGGTCTGCAGCACGTCGGTACCCTTGTGCGGCAGCAGCACGATCTCGTTGTCGAGCGGCCGCAGGTCCGGATGGAAATCCGCGCCCCAGCTTCCGGCCAGGAACATCTTGGTCTCGAACATCACGCGGTTGATGCCGGAGCGGCGCTGCAGGGATTCGTCGGCGTAATCCTCCTCGGTATAGGCCATCGGCCCGTGGATCACCGGGATGCCGCGGTGGCGGGCGCCGGCGATGGCGCGCTGCATGTTCTCGACCACGTTGTGCAGCTTCACCGTGCTCTTGGTCATTTCCCAGGCGGCGCCGCCTTCGGAGAGGAAGTCGTTGACCGGGTCGATCACCAGCAGGATCGTCCGGTCCGGCGGAAACGTCATCGCCTTGTCGTCCTTTGCCAGGTAGGTGGCGCGCGCCTCGGTTCCGTCCGCACTTCTCGAGTCGGGGTGATACTGGTTCATCGTCTTCTCCATCACTGGGGAACGGCGCCGGAGTTCCGCGTCTGGCTGCGGTTTGGGTCGCAGGTTGCCGGTGCCGCTGGTGCAAAACGGAAAACTCCGCTCTGCGGGCCCTTGGACCCTACTCGCTGATTCGTGGGTCGGCGGTGAAAAATCCGTTGTGGCTCGCCGCGGCGTTCGAAGCTCTTGCCTGAATGTGGCTCCGTCCCGCGGCCAACCCGTGCCCGCGGCTCTGGCTACAATCGAGCTCCGCGATCCGCGGCGCCGCCGATCACGACGATGCGCAATCCCTTGCAGGACCAGTTGTTGAAGGCGGGCCTGGTCAAGAAGCACAAGCTGGCCGAAGCGGTGCGCGAGCAGGACCGCAAGCGCCACGCGAAGCAACCCGCCGCGCCGGCTGCCGACGAGGTCGATACGCAGCGGCTGCAGGCCGAACGCGCCGAGCGCGACCGCGCGCTGTCGGCGCAGCGCAATGCGCAGGCCCGCGCGGGCGAACTGCGCGCCCAGGTGCGGCAGATCGTCGAGAGCAACAAGCTGCCGCGCGAAGGCGAGATCGCCTACCGCTTCAGCGACGGCGACAAGATCCGCGAGGTGCTGGTCAACGAAGCGCTGCGCGCGCAGCTGGCGAAGGGTTCGCTGGTGATCGCCCGCCACGAGGCCGGCTACGAACTGATCCCGCGCGCGGCCGCGCAGAAGGTCTACGAGCGCGACGCATCGATGATAGTGCTCGACCATGGCCGCGTCGCGGCCGACGCGGCGGGCTGCGAGGACCCCGACGACGACTACTACAAGCAGTTCCAGGTGCCCGACGACCTGATCTGGTGATCCAGGCCGGTGCGGACCGTGCCGCCGCGATCAGCCTTCCAGCAGGGCCTTGATCGCCGCGAATCCCGCGGTGGCGCGCTCGTGTTTTCGCGCGGCATCGGCGACCGGATCGGCGCCGTCGCGCTGCAGTTCGGCCGCTGGCAGTTCGTCCAGGAAGCGGCTCGGCTGCAGCCGGATCTTGTCGCCCCATCGCTGCGTCTCGCGCGAGTGCGACAGGTACAGCGCCTCCTTGGCGCGGGTGATGCCGACATAGAACAGCCGGCGTTCCTCGTCGACGCGGCCCTCGTCGAGGCTGGCCTCGTCGAGGCTGGCCTCGTGCGGCAGCACGCCGTCCTCGACGCCGACGATGAACACGTAGCGGAACTCGAGGCCCTTGGCGCCGTGCAGGCTCATCAGGCGCACCTGGTTGCCGGCGTCGCCCTTGTCCGCATGCGACAGCAGCGCGAGCTGCGCGGCCAGTTCGCTCGCGCCGGCGCCCTTGCGACGGCTGCTGCCATCGGCGTTGCCGCCATCGAACCAGTCCGACAGTTCCTCCAGGTTCTGCTTGCGCCGCAGGAAACTCGCATCGTCCTTGCATTGCGCGCGCAGCGACGCGTGCAGGCCGCTGCGCTGGGCGAGCGTGCGCACCAGGTCGGCGGGGCTGCTCGTATCGGCTTCGGCACGCAACCCGCGCACGATGGTGGCGAAGCCGTCGAGCGCATTGGCCGCACGCGGCGCGAGCTGCTTGAGCGCGCCGACCGATTCGGCCGCGCGCGACATCGGCATGCCCGCGTGCTGCGCCAGTTCGGCGAGCTTGGCCAACGTGGTCGAGCCGACCTCGCGCTTGGGCGAGGTCACCGCGCGCAGGAACGCGGCATCGTCCTCGGGGTTGGCGATCAGCCGCAACCACGACAGCGCGTCCTTGACCTCACCGCGTTCCAGGAACGCGGTGCCGCCGCTGAGATGGTACGGAACGCGCACCAGCTGCAGGGCTTTTTCCAGCGCGCGCGACTGGAAGTTGCCGCGGAACAGCACGCAGAAATCGCTCCATGGGGCCTGGCGCGCCTCGGCCAAAAAGCTGATCTCGGCGGCGACCTTTTCCGCCTCGTGGCCACTGTCGCGACACTCCCAGATGCGGATGCGCTCGCCGTCGGCCTGGGCGCTCCACAGCGTCTTGAGGTGCTCGTGCGGATTGTTGGCGATCAAGGCGTTGGCCGCGCGCAGCACGCGATTGCTGCAGCGGTAGTTCTGTTCGAGCTTGACGATCCGCAGGTCCGGATAGTCGATACCCAGCTGCGACAGGTTCTCCGGATTGGCGCCGCGCCAGGCGTAGATCGACTGGTCGTCGTCGCCCACGCAGGTGAACAGGCCGCGCGGCCCGGCCACGGCTTTCAGCAGCCGGTACTGCGCATCGTTGGTGTCCTGGCATTCGTCGACGAGCAGGTACCCGATACGCTCGCGCCAGCCCAGCGCCACGTCCGGGTCGGTTTCCAGCAACTGCACCGGCAGGCGGATCAGGTCGTCGAAATCGACCGCGTTGAACGTGGTCAGCCGCGCCTGGTAGCGCGCGTAGAGCTTCGCGGCCTCGTGCTCGCGCGGACTGGCCGCCGCGGCGGCGGCCTGCTCGGGCGACAGCCCCGCATTCTTCGCGCGCGAGATCAGGTTGCGCGCGGCGTCGATCACGTCGGGCTTGCTGCCGGGCGGCAGCAGATCCTTGATCTGCGCGCCGCTGTCGTCGCTGTCGAACACGCTGAAGCCGCGCCGCAGGCCGACCTTGGCGTGGTCGATCTGCAGCATTCGCAGGCCCAGCGCGTGAAACGTGCAGATCGTCAAGCCTTCGGCGCCATCGCCACGGATGCGCCTGGCGACGCGCTCGCGCATCTCCCTGGCGGCCTTGTTGGTGAAGGTGATCGCGGCGATGCGCTTGGCCGGCATGCGTGCGCTGGCGATCAGGTGCGCGATCTTTTCCACGATCACCCGCGTCTTGCCACTGCCCGCGCCGGCTAGTACGAGCAGGGGGCCGTCCGTAAGCAGGACGGCGGCGCGTTGGGGAGGGTTGAGACCGTGCATTCGATGACTTCCGGGAGCGGCCCATTATAGGAGCCGCCCACCCCATGACCCGGGGCAGCCGGACGCACTCGAAACTTGTGCTGCGCGGGCGATGAGAGCTAGTGTAGCGTTGCATTCTGTTTGGAACTTAAGCCGCTGTTGGCGCGAATGACCTTCTGCAGGATGTCGCGAGCGGACTTGGTCCAGATGAACGGCTTGGGCTGAGTGTTGTGGTGAACGATGTA